>CAJUEG010000119.1 GCA_910584835.1 uncultured Oscillospiraceae bacterium
CGTGATCAGCCCACCCTCGTGTCCGATGGTCACGTAGTAGCCGTAGCTGGAATCGTACTTCGCCACCCGCACCGTACCCGCCAGAGCCGCCCGGATCGGCGTGCCCTTGGGCACCGCCAGATCCATGCCGGTGTGGCCGTCCTGCTTTCCAGTGATGGGATCCCGGCGTCCGCCGAATTCAGAGGTGACAATGCTCCGCCAGCCAGCCCCCACCGGGGAGCAGAAGCCGTCCGCGCCCACATAGGGCACATCGGAGCCCTCATAAACCGCGCCGCCCTCCCCGGTAACGGGATAGCCGTACTTGATCAGGCTGTACACATTGTCCGCGTTGGACTTCTGCTCCTCCGTGATGTCCGCCCCCAGGGAAGCGGCGATCCGTCCGTACACCGCCTCCATATCCTCAATGGGGACAAACACGGAATAGGTCTGTTCCACCTGAATGTCATTGCCGTCCCCGTCCTGTTCCGTGACGGAGCGGGTACGGATCTCGCTGGAAGCGAAGCAGTGGGCAAACTGGGAGAGAGGCGGAGCCTCGCCACCGAAATACAGGGAGAAAAACACAGCCTTAACCCGGATGGGGTCAAGGCTGTTTCCGTCCTCCATATTCGATTGGATGTCCGCCAGGATCTCATCCAACTCCGCGAAGTTGGCCCTGGTCTGCCCGATGCACGCCTGGTACTCGGCAGGGAGGCCGCCGGGCAGCGGCCCGTCCTGGAAGCAGAGCTGGGCGGCGGAGATGTTGTGGCTCACCGCGCCGGAGCCCAGCACACACAGCAGGGCCGCCGCCACAATGATGGGGGAGAGGATGGCGGCGATGGCCCAGCCCAGGCCCTTCCGGGCTTTTTCGTTGGTGAGCAGCATGGCGGCGGCTTTCGCAATGAGGACAGGATTAGCCAATGGTCATCCCCCCCATCCCGGGTTCAGCAGGCGGCTGTTCTTCGCCCTGCCCTTCTTCCCGAAGCTGCCGGTTCTGGGCCTGAAGCTCCGCCCAGTGCTCCTCCAGCGATGCCAGGGTGTCATCGCAACGCAGCCCATGGCTTTGACGCTTTGCCCATTCTTTGTACTGATCCAAGTCCATCCCCTGGTCCAGCAGCAGTTTGGCCACGTTCACCGCGCCATTTTCCATGCACGCATGGAGGGCGTTATAGTCGTTGACGTCCACCCACATCCGCTTTTCCAGAAGTTCCTCCGCCATCCAGCTGTTCCGTCCTTCATAGGTCAGCATATGGAGCGTCCTCGCCGCGCTTCCGCCCCCGGAGATGCCCTTTTCCACCAGCATGGACAGCATTTCATAGTCCGGCCCTGCGGCGAACAGCTCCAGAAGGAGGGGCGGCGCGGCGGCGATCTGCTCATCGCTGCACTGCTTGATGATCTCTCTGGAAATATGGCGGTGTTCCAGGTACGCATAGCTGGCCATCCCGCCGTGGAAGGACGGGGACAGCTCCGCCACCCGGTCTGCCGCGTTTGCCAGCAGGAACTCCACCTTTTGAGGGTCATTGATGTCGATGGCCCTTTTGCAGGCGGCGGCATAAGCAGACTCCGGGAACCGCTCCACATCGTCCAGCAGGGCGCGGGTCATCTGACGGCCCACCGCGCCGGGTCGTCCCGCCGCCTCGATCAGCAGGTCGCCCGCGTAGGCGTCCAGCACCTTGGGGTACAGCTCCAGAAAAGCGGGCAGCTCCCCATCCCGGATGGCGAGAATGGTCTTGTCATAGCCGCTCATCCGCAAAGGCCGCTGGCCCACTGTGTCCATGTAGGCGGTGATACTGCCGGCCATGCGGCGCAGGAGCTGCTCCGTCCGGCCCATGGCCTCCTCCTGCCGCTCCCGCTGTTCCACCAGCGCCGCGATGATCACCTTTTCCTCCTGCTGGCTCAGGTGAACCACCCTGCCGCCCACATCCTCCTCCACGCCATCGATCTTCCTGTACCGGGCGTGGGTGGCGTGGTCGCCGTGGACGGCCTTGGTGATGGCGGAAGCGGTGAGGAACATCCTGTCCAGGTCGTTTCCGTTCTCGCCCAGTGTTTTGCCCACGATGAAGCTCTCGGTGACGCTCTTTTGCCGCTTCTCATCGTACCATTTGAGGTACACGTCCACATAGACGCCCTCGCTCTCACCATAGTCCACGGTGCAGAACAAATCCGCATCCCGGGGGATCTCCCGGCCATTCTGCCACTTGTCGCGCAGCAGAAAATACTCGTCGGGCAGATAGCCCTGCCCCTCCAGCCGGTGCTTCAGCTCCTCATATACTTCCTGGGCGGTGCGCTGGCCCACGTACTCCAGCTTCCGGGGGTTGTCCACCGAAGGTCTCCAGCGGTCAAATTCAATGAGTTCCATATTCGTTCCTCCTTACATCATAGTGGGCCCGCCCTGCTCCAGCTGGCCCTGTGTCTCAGCCAAGGCTTCCGCGATCTGGCGGGCTCCAGCGTTTACCACCTGGGCGGCAGCCTTAATTTGATCCTTTTGCTCCGAGGTCAGCACAGTGCCATGCTCTACAAATCTTTCCGGAAACAAATCCCGTTTGATCAGCCTGGTAACGTACTGCTCAATGGACAGCCCCCGTTTTGCCGCCCGGACGTGGATATCCCGGAACAAGTCCTCCCCGATTTTGATTGCGATTGCTTTTGCCATGTCAGCCTCCTCACCCGCCGTCATGGCAGTTGCAGGGCAGGTCGTCCTCCGGGAACATCCAGCACATGGCCTGCTGGTTCAAGTCCGCCGCCACGAAATCCCGCCAAGCCCAGTCCCGCCCCAGCCCCTTTACCGTGATCAGGTTGGGTTTCGCGGCATTCTCGATGGCGATGGCCCGCTCATAGAGATCCCGGTGCCGGTGGTACAGGGTGCGGATCTCCTTCTTCTTCATGCTGGGGCAGAAAAAGCAGGAGGATTTGCCGGGTAAGGGCAGGCCCGCCCGCTGGATAGCGGCCACGCAGTCCTCCCGCGTCCAGCCCCAGTCCATCAGCGGATAGACCTTGGTGTACTTGGTGTCGGCCTCGTCATGCTCCCTGGCCCCCTCCTTCCGCCGCGTCTCATCCACAGCGTAACCGATGTATTTGAACACCTTTTCCCCCTTGGCCCAAATATCCCGGCAGGGCGGGTAGTTGTTGCAGAATTTCTCTTGGGGCGCGATTTTGTGTTTGAGGGAGCATTTCTTGTACCCGTAAGCAATGGCAGGCAGGGTGCCGGAGCGCAGGCATTCCTGTTCCAGGGTCAGCCGGTTCCCGTTCTTGTCGGTGCAGTAGACGGTCTGGAGCATGGGCATCCCATGGCGGGCCAGCCAGTCGTCCATGATGGGCAGATATTCATAGGTATAGGGCTGCTCCCCTCCGGGATCGGCAAAGAGGATCAGGTCGACAGGAATACCTCTTTCGTACATCCCCACCAGCATGGCGGTGGAATTCGTCCCGCCGCCGTAAGCTACCACGTTCATCGTCCGCCCGCCTCCCCGAACAGCTTTTCCTTGTAATCCGGCGCGTGAACCTCCAGCAGGTACCGCTCATTGCCGCACTTGTACAGGCACACCCCCCGCTGGGGGTAGCGGATCAGCTCGTACTCGGAGCCCTCCAGCTGGAGGTTGTCCATATAAAACTTCTTGTCCACGCTGCCCGCGTTGAACAGGAATTGGTGGGTGGGGATGGCGAACAGGGGCCGAGTCAGCTCCCGGATGCCGTCCACGTCGAAATCCTCCAGGTTCTGCGAGGCCAGGATCAGCGCCGATTCCTTCTTGCGCACCCGCTTCAGGGTGTTGCGGATGTACTCAATGGTGGTGACGTTGGACAGCCAGATATACAGTTCGTCCAGGGTGGCCACCGTATTGCCCACGGTGAGGAGCTTGTCGCTGAGATAGGCCAGGACGTTAAACAGCATGGCGTCCTTCACATTTTTGCTGGTCTGCAATAAGCCCTTCACGCCGAAGACCAGGAAGCGGCTGGAGGTGATGTTGGTGTGGCCGTTGAAGAACTTGCTCTCCGCGCCACGGCACAGGGAATGGAGCCCCAGCAGAATTTCCCGGAGCAGCTCCTTCGGGTAGAGGGGGCTGGCCTCATCCCCGTACCGCTCGTAGGCGTCCTCGATCACATCATAGAGGTCGGAGAGGATGGGGAACTGGCCGGGGGCCAGGACGGCGAAGTCGGTGCCGTCGTCCAGGCCCCATTTGGCGTACAGCCGCTCCAGCATCAGTTCAATGGTGTCGATCTGGGCGTCGGTAAAATCCTTGTAGGCGCGAAAAAAGTCCTTCAAAAAGCTGATGTGCTGGCTGAGGAGCGTCCGCTGGCGGAAGGTGACGGGGGCATTTTCATCGTCCTCGTCGTCGCCGCAAGCTTCATATCCCTCACTCCCGCCTGACGGCGAGAGCTCGCTCATTCCGCTGCGGCTCCTCTCCCCATCGAACCCGCTTCGCTGGGCTTCGATGGGGGCCCCTACGTCCCACGCCTTGGGCTCCAGCGGGTTGATGCGGTACCGCCCGTCCATCAAATCCACGAAGCAGCCGCCCAGATTGGCGCACAGGTCGATCAGCTCATGCTCCGGGTCGAGGCAGATGGCGGACTTTCCGCTCTCCAGAATGTTGCAGAGGAGCAGCTTGAGCAGATAACTCTTGCCCTGGCCGGAATTGCCCAGGATCAGAACGCTGGCGGTGGTCTTGTCCTCGGCGCGGCGGTCCAGGTCGACGATGACATTGGAGCCGTAACGATCCCGGCCCACATAGAAGCCCCGGGGGTCGGTCTTGCCGGAGTAGTTGAAAAAGTCCAGGTTGGCTACGCTGGACGCGGGCAGCACCCGCTCAAACTGGCCCCCAAAGGCGTTGAACCCCGTGGGGTTGGCGGATTGGAAGCCCTCCCGCTGGCGCAGCAGCAGAGGGTCTGGGGTGAGCTTGGACCGGGCCAGCTCGGCGGTGACAAAGTCCTTCAGCGTGGACAGCCTGGCTTGATCCGGGGCGCTGATGTCGATGAACACAGCGCAGTGGATCAGCGGCTCCCGGCTGCGGTGCATCTGGGTGACCAGCGCGGCCACATCCTGGAGATCGCTCTCCGCCGCCACGGACTGCTGGAGGTCGTTGGTGTTGGAGCGGGTCAGGCGGTTTTTGTTGCTGGCGTTCTGGATGATCTGCTTCTCCTCGGCGGCGGTGACCTGCCGGGCGTAGAGGGAAATATTTACCCCGTCCTTGGCCCCCAGGCGGCTGAGCAGGGCCAGCTCCTCGGTAGAGGCGGCATACCCCCGCAGGGCCAGGAAGGTGTGGTACCCGCCGCCGATGATGGCGTGGTCGGTGTTGAACTTCACCGCCGAGGGGGCCGCCATGTCCAGAAAGTCCTTGGGCTTGGACGGGACGGGAGGCTTGGGCGCGGGTTTCTTCCTCTGCATTTTCTTAGCCATGGCGCACCGCCTCCTCACCGTCAAAATCGGGGAAGGACTCGGAAGCCATGTCCCGCTGGTAGTAGACGGACAGGATAAGATTGCGTTTTATTAGGAAAACACACTGTCAAAAGGATTTTATGCTTTGGCGGGGGTCAGCCCGCCTCGGCGGTGTCAGTGGTGTTGATTTCAATGTACTCGGCAATCCGGCGGAACTCGTCCGCAAACTTAAAGTGAACACTGATATTGCCGTTTTCGTAAACCTTGATATGGTCTACCAGCTCAATCAGAATTTCGCGGGTCAGCTTTTCGATGTTCTGATATTTCGCAAAGGCTACCAGCGCGG
>CAJUEG010000120.1 GCA_910584835.1 uncultured Oscillospiraceae bacterium
CAAACCGTGTCTCTTTTATCACTTTTTCAATTTGCGCAACTTATTGTACCTTATCTCCCTTTTCGTATCAACTTCAATATTGATCAACAAAAATCATTGCTTTTCTGCATCGAGAAATCTTTTAATTCAACTGTGACATATTTTTGAATATAACGCTTAATTTCAAACATCAATGAAAGTAAATAATCCGCGCTATCCTTTTCAAAATCCAATATCTGAGCTGGGTAAAAAGAATTATTCGGATTATTAAACTTACTTGGATTATACTCCATCGACGAAGTGCTCATCGACGTGACCAACTACTTGCCCACCTACAAGCTCACCCCTCGGGAGCTGGCCCGAAAAATCGTGCTGGACGTACTGGACATCACTGGCATCACCGCCACGACGGGCATCGGCACTAACCTCTATCTGGCGAAGGTAGCTATGGACATCTGGGCCAAGCATACCCGGCCAGATAAAAACGACGTGCGCATAGCGGAGATGAACGAGATGAGCTACCGCCGGCTGTTATGGGAGCATCGGCCCCTCACTGACTTCTGGCGTGTGGGGCCTGGCTACGCCAAAAAGCTAGCTGTATACCATGGGGGACATCGCCCGGTGTTCTATCGGGAAACCTACTGATTACTACAACGAGGATCTGCTTTACAAAATGTTTGGTGTGAACGCGGAGCTCCTGATCGACCATGCCTGGGGGTATGAACCCATCACCATGGCAGACATCAAAGCATACAAACCCGAGGCAAAAAGCATTGGCTCCGGGCAGGTGCTCACTTGTCCCTACATTTTCGATAAAGCCCGGATGGTGGCCTGGGAGATGGCCGATCAGCTTGCCCTGGATTTGGTGGCCCAGCGTCTGATGACCGACCAACTCACCCTTACCGTGGGCTATGACATCGACAACCTCCGTGATTCGGAGCGAAAAAAGCAATACCACGGCGAGGTCAAAACAGACCGCTACGGGCGGCAGATCCCCAAACACGCCCACGGCACGGCCAACCTGGAGGAGTACACCGCTTCTTCCAAACGCATCACTGCGGCAATTCTGGAACTCTTTGACCGCATTGTGGACAAAAGTTTGCTGATCCGCCGGATGTATCTCACTGCTAACCGGGTAACGGCGGAGAATTCCGTACCCACTGAACCCGCCATAGAGCAGCTTGACCTGTTCACTGATTATGCCGCCGCCCAGGCACAGAAAGAGGCTCAGGCGGCGGAGCTGGCTCGGGAGCGGAAACTCCAGGAGACTATGTTGGGCATCAAAAGCAAATTTGGAAAGAATGCTATTTTGAAGGGAACGAACCTGATCGACGGCGCCACCGCCGCTGAGCGCAATAACAAAATTGGGGGGCATCGGGCTTGAGCGGCAAATACGACATATCATTAACCTGCCTCACCCCACGTCTGCCAAGCACCCCCGTATGCCTATGATAGACCGGGCAGCGCAATTTTCACCATTTGCGGCCATTGTAGGCCATGGGGCCGCTATCGAGGAAACCGCTCGACTCACTGACCAAAAGGTTGAGCTAACAGAGGACGAAAAGGCGCTGCTGGATGAAACGCTGCGTCTTCTGCTGGAAACGGGCGGGGAGGGTGCATTTACCTGGTTCCAGCCTGATGAGAGGAAGGATGGCGGAGATTACGTCACTGCTATTGGGAGGGTGAAGAAGATCGACCCACTGGTAGGAGAAGTCGTCCTCACCAATGGAATGACTATCCCCATTGAGGACATTTTGGAAATTGAGCACACAGAGCTACCGGAACAGGGCTTGTAACTTTCATCGCTTTCCCTTATAATGAACCAGCCATAGAATTGCGCGGCCCCGGATTTTACCACCGCGCAAAATACATTTGAAACTGCGAGGTCACCATGAATCAGAAAGAGATCAGTGAATTGAAACGCCGTTTTCGGCTGGGTAAAAACGCCATGGGCCGCATTTACGGCTGCTATGTAAACGCCAATAAGGAGATCGTCTCCTTCCTGGACGAATCCCTGGATCGGATGCCCGAGGAGGAGGCCGAGAAATACTTAAATCTGCTGAAAAAGGTGCTGTCCGGCGCGTTGGGACGGAACCTCATCGACATTGTGTTCTCCACCCAGCAGGTGGCGGATAGTGACGAGCACCGGCGGCTCATGGCCCTGCGAGATTCCCGCCTGAAGGACGGAGAGGTGCGGCAGGAGTTTTATCAGACGGTCATCGACGCGTTGGACATGGGGGAAAGCAACTACCTGATCCTGTTGGCCCACGACGCTTACGACGTGCCCCACCGGGGCAAAGACGATGAAATGCAGGTGGACGCGGGCGACCAAGTATTTTCCTACATTGTGTGCTGTATCTGCCCGGTAAAGGACGGCAAGCTGGAGCTGGGTTACTGTGCGGGAGAGAACGAGTTCCACAACTGCGCCCCCAGCCAAATTGTTTCACCGCCGGAGCTGGGCTTCCTGTTCCCCGCTTTCGACGACCGGGCGGCCAACATCTACAACGCCCTCACCTATGCCCGCAAGCCGGACGAGCTGCATCAGGAGTTTTTGGACGCCATCTTCCACACCGAACCGCCCATGTCCCCCGGGGAGCAGCGGGAGGCATTTGAGACCGCCTTGCGGGAGGGGCTGGAGGGCGCCTGCGGCCTGGAGATGGTGCAGGCCGTCCATGAGCGGCTGACCGCCAAGATTGAGGAGCACCGGGAGGCGAAAGACCCGGAGCCCCTGGCCGTCACCGCCAGGGATGTGGCCGCCATCCTACTGGACTGCGGCGCGGAGGAGGCCCAGGCCGAGGCGTTCTGCGCAAAGTGCGGAGAGCTGTTCGGCGAGGGCGCGGCCCTCAACCCCGCCAACCTCATCGACAGCAAGCGGTTCAAGGTGAAAACAGCGGACGCCGCCATTTCCCTGAATCCGGAGCACAGCTATCTGGTGGAAACACGAATCATCGACGGCAAAAAGTATCTGCTCATCCCCGCCGGAGAGGGGCTGGAGGTCAATGGGATGCCGGTGGACTGGATTCAAACTGAAAGCGAATAAAGAAGCATATTCTCTTGCTTTTTTTGGTTATCACCATATATAATGTGCTGGAAACTTGACCCAGCAAATTATCAAATAAGGGTGATATATATGGACAAGGAAAAAACGACATCCGCAGCCGTTGAGCCCGAGGCCAAAAAGAAGGGCAGCAGAAAGCCCATGGCGGCGGAAGAAAAGGCGTCCGCCGCGAAAGCCCGCGCCGAGAGCAAGGCAAAGGCAGACCGCCTCAAGCCCACCGTCATCGTGCAGTTCCAGGACAGCGAGGTGGAGCTGGACACGCTGGTAGAGGCGGCCAAGGCCGACTTCCGGCAGACCAAAAAACGCACGCCAATTACCGACTTGAAGCTGTATATCAAGCCGGAGGAGCGCGTGGCCTACTATGTGGTGAACAAGAAGTTTAACGGAAGCGTATCCTTTCAGCAAACCCGGTATTGCCAGAAACGCGTGAAGCCCCACAATGCAGTTTGCATTGTGGAGCTTCATTTTCGTACGTTCTTAATTATCCGTCCAGCACGATCCCCTGGCGGCAGCACTCCGCCAGATAGTCCCGGGGCTGGTAATAAAACGCAGCGTTGTAATCGGAGAGCCGCTCGTCGATCCATGAGGTATAGACCGCCAGCAACGTCTCCACCACGTCGTCCTTCCCGGACACGTCCTCGACCAGCCGGGCGTACACCTTGCCCATCGTCCACACATCGGGCACGGCGTAGCAGGCCTCGCTTACATTGTCATAGTCCCCAGCGGTCAGGCCAAACTCCCCGATAGCGTCGTCCGCCACCTTTGCAATCGGCTCACAGTGGAGAACATCGGCGTGCTCATAGATGATCCGCACACCGTTTTCGCCCAGATCCGCCGCGATATCCCCCCGCTTCCTGTGAAGGATGCGGCCAAGCTGCTCTATCAGGGAGCAGGTGAAAAACAGCGCGCTGTCATTTCGCTTTCCCATTGACAACATAACTCCTCTCGAACCGCAGGGTGGCCAGCGCTTTGGCGGTGTGAAAACCAATCTGATGGGTTGGGTGCTTGAACCTCGCCAACTCCCAAAAAGCCGCACGGCTGATCTCCCCATCCAGGAAACTCTGGACATAGTTAAAAATTGTGTCGTCCGCCATGGGGCCTTCCACTACATCGTATCCGTGAGGCACACCGCTGCGGCAGGCTGCAATAAAGTCCAGCCATTCGTCCGACATCTCCGGGAAGCGCTTTATCGTCAGCTCCGCGTCGTCATCAAAGGAATAGACATTGACGACGCCCTTTCCTCCGAATCGAACAGCCCAACGGGCGGCCTGCTCCTCCATCGCGGTGCAGTAGAAGCCCCAGAAGAAATCCTTGTGAAATTTCTGAACCCGGATCTCCGGATATTTTACCTCCACCCGGCTTCCATGAAACAAGGTTCGCATAAGACACCCCCAGCATTTTGCTTAACCACATTATAACCTGTTTAGGCCGCTCATGCAACCTGATTTATACTCGCTTACACACCAACTCCGCCACGATCTCATCCCCCAGCAGCTCGCTGGTGCGGTAGATATTCTGGCAGAATTTCTCCAGGCTGAACGTCATTCCCGGACTGCCCTTGTCCAGCAGTACCCCGGTGACGGTGAACCGCCGATTGGCCTGCTCAGTCCGAAGCCGCTCCACATAGGCGTCCGGCAAAGCACATTCGCCGTCTGTGATAAAAATGATGTCGGCGTTTTCAAGGCCCTCCTCATCCATTAGACGCAGGGCGTCATTCATGGGCGTCTGGAAGTCGGTGCTGCCGCCTAAAAAGGTTCCCGCGGCGTCTACCTTTTCCGCCATGGCATAGCCCCCGGGTCGGAATACCTCTGTTTTGAAGATCCCCGGCCCAGAAAAGTGGATCAGGGCGAAGCGCCGCCCGCTGTCCGCCGCGATCTCCAGCAGGGTCAGCGCCACTGCTTTCCCCCAGGTAGCGGGGTCGCCCTCGGTGGAGTCGGACTCATCCAGACAGCAGATGATGTCGCCCATGCCCTTGTAGATGGGTTCCCGGCGCTGGTACTGCTTGATCTGCCCACGCTGATACTTACGCAAGAACAGCGGCGTGGTCTGGGGTGAGGCCAGCATGGCCAGCTCAGAGGTAAGGGCCCGGGACAGATCCCGGCCCAGCTCCAGGGAGTATTTCTCACCCCGGCCATAAGCGTAGCCGTTGCGCTTGCCCTGGGCAAAGATCTCCCGGAACCGGCCCAGATACTTGGAGATATCCCGCAGAACTGGGCTTTTGCGAACCAGCGCCAGCAGCTCGGCATTGGCCTCGTTCTTTACCATATTACCGGGCTCGTCGCTCCAAGCACCGATGATGCTCCGTACTTCTTCCGCCTTTTCAGCGGCGGCGTTCACCGCCATGGCTACCACAGCGGCCACATCGTCCTCGTTCTTGGCCGTGCTGGCATCCATCAGCTTGCCCACGGCCTCCACCTGGCGGCGTTTGCTCTCCGCCTGGTTGGCCGCGTCTACCACGGACTGCTCCAACCCCAGGTTGCGCTCCTTGGCTGCCCTCATCCGCTCCAGCAGACCTGCCAGCTCTTTTCGTGCTTCCTGCTCGGCATTTTCCAGCTTTTCCAGGGCATTCAGCGCGTTCTTTTCGCTGTCAACGCCAATCTGAAATTGTAAGAAAACGCCGAAGAAATTTTGTAGTTTT
>CAJUEG010000121.1 GCA_910584835.1 uncultured Oscillospiraceae bacterium
CGCGGCCGATGGCCACACGCTGGCGCTGGCCGCCGGACAGGGCCTTGGGCTTGCGGTCCAGATACTGGGTGATGTCCAGGATCTCGGCCGCCTCGCGCACCCGCTTGTCGATCTCATCCTTGGGAACCTTGCGCAGCTTCAGGGGGAAGGCCATGTTTTCATACACGGTCATGTGGGGATACAGGGCGTAGCTCTGGAACACCATGGCGATGTCGCGGTCCTTCGGGGCGACGTCGTTCATCAGCTTGCCGTCGATGTACAGCTCGCCGCCGGAGATCTCCTCCAGGCCGGCCACCATGCGCAGGGTGGTGGACTTGCCGCAGCCGGAGGGGCCGACCAGAACGATAAATTCCTTGTCCGCGATGTCCAGGCTGAACTTCTGGACGGCGATGACGCCCTCGTCAGTGACCTGCAGGTTGGTCTTCTTCTCGGGCTCACCCTTTTTCTTCTTGGTTTTCTTCTGGTCGCCGCTGTGAGGATAGATCTTCATGATGTTCTTCAGGGACAAACCGGCCATAGTACCCGACTTTGATGGAACGGCCTCCGCCGTCTCCACCTCGCCCGCGGGCGCACAGGTCCCGGGGGCATTGCGACAGGTCTCCACACTGCCGCACCGCAAGCCGAAGCGGTGTTTTTTCCTCCTTTTTTCAGTACCGCGCACTATTGTAATGGAGTAGTGAGCGGCCCGTCA
Organism: uncultured Oscillospiraceae bacterium; assembly: GCA_910584835.1. Taxonomy (GTDB): domain Bacteria; phylum Bacillota; class Clostridia; order Oscillospirales; family Oscillospiraceae; genus Enterenecus. The sequence goes on from CAJUEG010000121.1 coordinate 692, forward strand.
AATTGTGCGCCTTTGGGCGCTGGTATGGAGAGGCGGACCCGCCGCCAATGCCATCAAAACAGATTTGCGCTTCACACGCGGCTCATTCCCCGCCCTCTGGCGGCTCATTCCCCGCCCGGAATTTCTCCTCAATGCCGAACGCCTCGTCCAGCCCGGGGTAGACCAGCATCAGCGCGGGCAGGGTGGGCAGCCAGAAGTTGGTCAGCGGCAGAAGGCTGACCGCAAAGGAGAAAAACCGCAGGGAAATCAAAATGTATGCCAGAAAAACGGCTATGGCCCCCGCCGTCCTGGGCAGCTGGCCGACCAGCAGCAGGGCGGAGTTTTTGATGAGCCGGCCCAGGGGAAGCTCCATCAGCGCCAGCTGGGGCCACAGGTACAGCGACATGCCCAGCAGGAGCAGCACGCCCAGCACCAGCGCCAGGCCGGTGACCGGGTCCACCTGGAGCGCCCCGGCGTGGAGCAGCAGAAAAATCTGGGTGCCCAGCAGCGCTCCGCCCAGCGCCCCGGGCAGCAGCGCGGCCTTGGCGCTGCGCCGCCAGGCCCTGCGGTAAGTGCGCCACCACACCCGGCCGGTGTCGTCCCGCAGACCCCGCAGCAGGGTGTCCGCCAGGGCGCACAGCTCCGGCCCGGCGGCGGCTCCGCCGATCAGCCCCGCCAGGGGCGCAAACAACACCACATGGGTGGACACGGCAAAAAACATGCCCGCGATGAAGGGCACGCACCCGGCCAGCGCCAGAAAACCCGCCCGGAAATTGTCCCAGAAATCCCGGGACGCCAGCTCCCACAGCCGGGGGAGGCCGGTCTTGCGGGGGGCGTCCGGGCCGGCTTCCGGCGCATCTCCATCGAACCTTGGGAAAAGTCCCACCGCCGCCGCGCCCCTTCCTAATCAGCCGCCAAAACAGCATCCGTAAGGCCCGCCGGATATGCGCGGCGCGCCTCTTTCACTCATTACCAAAAACATAGCACAAACAGGGCGGGATTGTCAAGGAAAATCAGGTGAAAATTCACAGGCTTCCCCGGCGCTCTCCCCTGTTCTTTCCGTCAAAACGCCTATTCCCCCCTCTGGCAGAACCGCCAGGAATTTTCGCAGGAAATATGCCGCTTTATTCTTGACGCGGGGGGTGGGGACAGGATATAATGCAGATGTTGCAATCGACATTTTTTTAACATATTTTTCATGCTGAGAAGGAGGAGCTGCCATGCGTCATTACGAAACTTCCGTCCAGGAGCTGAAGGATAAGGTGCTTACCGCCGTGGCCCGCCTGGCCTGGAACGACAAGCTCCAGACCAACGAGATCCTGGATATTCCCGAACAGATCGTCCCCGGCCCCGAGGCCCAGATGCGCTGCTGCATCTACAAGGAGCGGGCCGTTGTGGGAAGCCGCATCAAGATGGTCATGGGGGGCGACCGGGCCAATCCCAACCTGGTGGAGGTGCTGCCCATCGCCTGCGACGAGTGCCCCGTCACCGAGATCAGCGTGGGCCCCAGCTGCCGCGGCTGTATCGCCCACCGCTGCATGGAGGCCTGCCCCAAGGGAGCCATCCGCATCGAAAACCACCACTCCGTCATCGACCATTCCAAATGCGTGCTGTGCGGCAAGTGCGTGGCCGCCTGCCCCTACGGCGCCATCACCAAGAATATGCGCCCCTGCGAGCGGGGCTGCCCCGTCAAGGCCATCTCCATGGGTCCCGACCGCAAGGCCAGCATCGACGCCAGCAAGTGCATCTCCTGCGGCGAGTGCGTGGTCCAGTGCCCCTTTGGCGCCATCATGGACAAATCCTACATCGTGGACGTGATCCAAATGCTGATGGGGGCGGACAAATGGGGGCTGCACGTCTACGCCGTCCTGGCCCCCTCCTTCGTGGGCCAATTCAACTGCACCCCTGGCCAGATGGTGTCCGCCCTGAAGGAGATGGGCTTCTACGACGTGGGCGAGGTGGCCCTGGGGGCCGACCTCACCGCCAAGGCGGAGGCCGCCGAATTTGACGAGCGGGGCGGGGAGCCCATGACCTCCTCCTGCTGCCCCGCCTTCGTGGCCTACGTGGAGCGCCACATGCCCGACATGGTGCCTAAGGTGTCCACCACCCCCTCCCCCATGGTCATGCTGGGCCGGTACATCAAGGACCGGGACCCCTTGGCCCGGGTGGTGTTCATCGGCCCGTGCGTGGCCAAGAAGCGGGAGTTCCACCTGGGCCGCACCCGCTCGTCCATCGACCTGGTCATCACCTTTGAGGAGCTCTACTCCATGCTGGCCGCCAAGGATATCGACGTGTCCAAGATGCCCGAGGCGCCCCTGGACCACGCCAGCGGCTTTGGCCGCAGCTTCGCCGCCAGCGGCGGCGTGGCGGCGGCGGTGGGCCAGGCCCTCAAGGAGATGGGCAGCACCGTGGAGGCCCGCACCCTGCCCTGCTCCGGCATTGAGGAGTGCAAGATCGCCCTGCTGAAGATGTCCAAGGGCATGCTGCCCGAGAACTTCATCGAGGGAATGGCCTGCCAGGGCGGCTGCGTCCAGGGTCCGGCGGTCATCATGCGCAGCCCCAAGAACAAGGCCGAGGTGGCCAAGCACGCCAAGCAGGCGGGCGAGCGCACCATCAACGGGGCCATCAACCAGGCCGGAGGCGCGGAGGAGGGCCTTCAGAGCAGCGAGAACAAGCCCGGCGGCGCGGTGGAGAAAAACCGGGTGCAGGCGCAGCAGTAAACCGTGTATATTAACGGGCCGTCCGGGGTGTCCCGGGCGGCCCGTTTGGCGTCACCGGCATACGGCCTGTATGAGGCCAATGGCGAGGAGGTGCAGCGGATAGTATAGATAGAACATCCACTTCATAATCGTGTTTGTCTTTTGATCCTTTCCCCGTTCCCCATTATATTTTGCCAATACCGGCGCCGAAAGAATCACCGCCATTTGAAGAACCCCGTAAATCCTGTCAATCGCGAAGAAATACACAGCCGCGTAGACCGCTGTGTAAAAGACCATCCACAGCATCTGCGATTTGAATCTTCCCCGGTTTGTTCCAAACGCTAAAACGCACAGGCTCGCGATGCAGCTCCAGTCACTCGGAAAGCTGACGGCGCAAATCAGGATAATCAGGGCCGCCTTTGCGGCGCCGCTGGCTATTCTGGGGCTGTTTTCCACCCTCAGCATCACCAGCCCCCACGCAAGAGACCACATCACGCTGGTCTGGTTCAGAACGCTTCCATAGTAGAATGGAATAAACGACCTCCAATCCACAAAATCCATGGACGCGAATACATAGGCGAAGTGCGAAAGGACGGAAAACGCGAACAGCCTGGCGGTGTACTTCTTGATATCCCTCGTATAATGATAGCCCTCCGCGATGAAATAGCACATAATCGGGCAGGTGATCCGCCCCAAAAGGTGCATCGCGATTGGCAGCGGCGCCTTCGGATATCCAGGGAAAACCATCCACGCGATATGGTCTATGGTCATTGCCAGAATCGCAATCAGTTTGATTTGGTTTGCGTTCAGCGTTTTCCTGCTTTTCACGCCCAGCACCTCGCCCTCTTTTACCCTGATCTTAACACTGCCGGGTTTGAGATTCAAGGGACGGCGGGCGGAATCGGCAAAACGACAGCCGCCGCGCCTGGATCAGGAGAGACTTTCCCCCGCAAACCCTTGCAATTTCATCTGTTTTCCGCTATAATACCAAAATCGAGGAATTATCACCCAAGGGAGTGTTCACATTGAAATACGATTTCGCCGCTATTGAGCCCAAGTGGCAGCGCCGCTGGGAGGAGGCCAAGGTGTACGCCGCCGAGGACCAGAGCAAAAAGCCCAAATTTTACGGCCTCATCGAGTTCCCCTACCCCTCCGGCCAGGGGCTCCACGTGGGCCATCCCCGGCCCTTCACCGCCATGGACATCGTCACCCGGAAAAAGCGGATGGACGGGTATAACGTGCTCTATCCCATCGGGTTCGACGCCTTCGGCCTGCCCACCGAGAACTACGCCATCAAAAACCACGTTCATCCCGCCGCTGTCACCAGGCAGAACATTGAGAACTTCACCCGGCAGCTGAAAATGCTGGGCTACGGCTTCGACTGGGACCGGGTGGTGGACACCACCGACCCCGACTACTACAAGTGGACCCAGTGGATTTTCCTCCAGCTGTTTAAGAAGGGGCTGGCCTACAAGGCCACCATGCCGGTGAACTGGTGCACCTCCTGCAAGTGCGTGCTGGCCAACGAGGAGGTTGTGGAGGGGGTGTGCGAGCGGTGCGGCTCCCCCGTCATCCGCAAGGAGAAGTCCCAGTGGATGCTGAAGATCACCGAATACGCCCAACGGCTCATCGACGACCTGGACGACGTGGACTTTATCGAGCGGGTCAAAATCCAGCAGCGCAACTGGATCGGCCGGTCCACCGGCGCGGAGGTCACCTTCAAGTCCACCGCCGGGGACGACATCGTGGTGTTCACCACCCGGCCGGACACCCTGTTCGGCGCGACTTATATGGTTCTCTCCCCCGAGCACGAGCTGGTGAAGAACTGGCTGGAGGCCGGCAGGCTGGCCAACGCCGACGAGGTGAGGGCATACCAGAAAGCCGCCGCCTCCAAGTCCGACCTGGAGCGCACCGAGCTCAACAAGGAAAAGACCGGCGTCAAGCTGGACGGCGTGAAGGGCGTCAACCCGGTGAACGGAAAAGAGATTCCCATCTTCATCTCCGACTACGTGCTGTCCACCTACGGCACCGGGGCCATTATGGCCGTCCCCGCCCACGACGACCGGGACTGGGAGTTCGCCAAAAAGTTCGGCTGCGAGATCATCGAGGTGGTGTCCGGCGGGGAGGACGTGCAGAAGGCCGCCTTCACCG
>CAJUEG010000122.1 GCA_910584835.1 uncultured Oscillospiraceae bacterium
GAGCAGCTGATTTGTAATCAGCAGGTCGGGGGTTCGAATCCGTCCACCAGCTCCACCTTCTTCCGCCCAACTGAATATGGAGGAGTACCCAAGTGGCCAAAGGGGACAGACTGTAAATCTGCTGGCTTTGCCTTCGATGGTTCGAATCCATCCTCCTCCACCACGTCGGAGCAAAGTCCGCTCCGCTCAAGTCTCCCATCCCCCCGGGTGGGAGACTTTCACTTTGCTCCCTTGCTCCTCCTCTCCCCACAAAGCCGAAGGGCGGCTTTGCGGGGGCCCCGACTGGGCAAGCTGCATATCGCTTGCGGCGGCTTTTTTCAAAATCCGCTGCTCGCTCATTCTGCTGCGGCTCCTCTCCCCACGCGACCCGCTCACCGGGCTGGCGCGGCGTTCGGTGCGTGTGCCCCTGTTCGGGCTGCCGTCCGCGTTCGGACACTGAACGGGCGGGTGCCATGGGGCTTCGACTGGACGGCGGGCCGCGCAGCTGCGCCTCAGCCGTGCGCTGTTCCGGACGGGGCAGCCGTCGGTGCTGGGCGGCAGGGTGCGGGCGGGCCTGCTATGCGTGGGATGATCGTCATTTCGCTCGAACCTCCTTTTTAATATTGAAACTATTGTTCTAGTACGATCCATAAGATACCACGCCCGCCGCCGCAAGTCAAGGGATGCGGCGGATATTTTTTTCACGATTTTTTGCAAATGTGCCGGAAAAAAGGACAGGCTGTCTCGGGGAAGTTGCATATCCGCCGGGCGGCGGGGCAGGTTTACAAAGGTTTTACACTTTTCCCGTTGACGGGCCGCCGCGCCGGGAGTATGATGAAAAAAACAACTCTGGGGGGAGGCCGTTATGAAGAAGAAAACCACCTTTGGCCTGCTGGGCCTGGCCGCGGCGGGTGCCGGGGCGGCGGGGGGCCTGGCCGCGCTGGGCAATTACCTGTACGGGCAGATGATGGTGCCCCGGCCCCGGGAGGCCTGGGCGGAGGAGGCCAACCCGGTACAGGCCGAGGGGCGGCTTTGGGCCAGGCGCATGGAGGGCTTCCGCGAGGCGGGCATACAGGCGGCGGACGGGCTGCTGCTGTGGGGAACGGTGGCGCCGGGGGCGCCGGACTGCCACCGCTGGGCCATCTGCGTCCACGGCTACCACGACACCTATGAGTCCATGGGAGCCATTGCCCGGCACTACAACGCCCTGGGCTGGCATGTGCTCATGCCCGACCAGCGGGGCCATGGCAGAAGCGAAGGGGACTATGTGGGCTGGGGGTACGACGAGCGGCTGGACCTGGTGGGGTGGTGCCATTACGTCATCCGCCGGGACCCGGAGGCGGAGATCCTTCTCCACGGCGTGTCCATGGGGGCGGCCACGGTGCTCATGGCCACCGGCGGAGCGCTGCCCCGGCAGGTGAAGGCCGCCGTGTCCGACTGCGCCTATACCTCCATTGAGGCGGAGGCCCGCCACGTGCTGGCCCGATACCACGACGTGCTGCCCACCCGGGCGCCCCTTCCGGCGGGGCTGCTGTTCGCCGTGCTGCGCAAGACCGTCCTGCGCCGGGCGGGGTTTGATTTGCGGGACGCCGCCCCAATTCAGGCGGTGGAGCGGTCCAGCACCCCCACCCTGTTCATCCACGGGGTGGAGGACGACTTCGTCCCCGCCGCCATGATGGGAAAGCTTTACCAGGCGGCCCGGTGCCCCAAGGCGTTTTTGTGGGTGCCCGGCGCGGGCCACGCCCAGGCGGTGGGTACGGACCCGGAGATGTACTGGACGGCGGCATCCACCTTTCTCCGGGATTATTTCCCGGAAAAAAGCGAATAATTGGAAAAGGAAAATTCCCGGTTTTGACTATAAAACCGGGAATTTTTGGCTATTATAAAAATACAAGGGGAATTATATATTTTTAGTTGACATTCAACAGGAAAACACATATAGTAAATAAGCTGGAACAAAGTACCACAACGTTTCGGCCAATCCAATCTATTGCAATGGGGAATCTGTGTGGACAACGACAAGAGACTGGGCTATGACGGGGATTTCGACCTTCAATACGCTTACAGCAGCTGCGATTTGGGCGCCACGTGCACCCCGATCCAGACCGTATTCAAGCTGTGGAGCCCGGAGGCCTCCGGCGTGGAGCTGTTTTTATACCGAAACGGCACGTCCGGCCCCTGGTTCGACCATATTCTGCTGGAGCCGGGCGACCGGGGGGTATGGGCCTGCTCGGTGGAGGGAGACCTGCACGGCGTTTACTACGACTATGAGGTGACGGTGAAGGGAAATACCGCCCGCACCGCAGACCCCTATGCCGCGGCCTGCGGCTGCAACGGGGCGCGGAGCATGGCGGTGGACCTGTCCCGCACCGATCCGAAGGATTTTGACCGGGACGCGCCGCCGCCCCTCCCGCCGGAGAACATCATCTATGAGCTCCATGTGAAAGACTTCTCCCACCACCCGGACAGCGGCGTGCCTGAGGAGTGCCGGGGCAGGTTTGCCGCCTTTGCCTGGACGGACCGGGAGGGCCGCCCGCCCCTGTGCATGGAGCACCTGCGCAGCCTTGGGGTCACCCACGTGCAGCTGCTGCCCATCTACGATTTCGGCTCGGTGGACGAGGCGGGGGACGATTCCCAGTTTAACTGGGGCTATGATCCCGTGAACTATAACGTGCCCGAGGGCAGCTACTCCACCGACCCCGCTGACGGGGCGGTGCGCATCCGGGAGTGCAAGGAGATGATCCAGGCCCTCCACCGCAGCGGCCTGCGGGTGGTGATGGACGTGGTGTACAACCACACTTACGCCGCCGACTCCTGGCTGGAGCGCACCGCGCCGGGCTACTACTACCGCCGCTGGGCGGACGGCAGCCTGTCCAACGGCTCCGGCTGCGGCAACGACATCGCGGCGGGCCGGGCCATGGTGGACAACTACATTGTGCATTCCGTGCTGTACTGGGCGAGGGAGTACCACATCGACGGGTTCCGCTTCGACCTGATGGGCCTTTTGACGGTGGAGCTGATGAACCGCATCCAGCGCGCGCTGGATACGGTGTTCGGCGAGGGGGAGAAGCTGGTGTACGGCGAGCCCTGGCGGGCGGCCGACTCCCCCATGGAGCCGGGAGCCGTTTCGCCCATGAAGGACAGCGCCCCCCTGCTGAACCCCCGCATCGCCATGTTCTGCGACACCACCCGGGACGCCATCAAAGGCGACTGCTTCCACTGCGAGCAGCCCGGCTTTGTCAACGGCGGGGCGGGGCTGGGGGAGACCATTTTGTGCGCCGCCGCCGGCTGGACGGGGGGCGTGGGCGACTTCAGGCCCCGCGCCTGCTCCCAGGTCATCAACTACGTGTCCGCCCACGACAATTACACCCTGTGGGATAAACTGGCGCTGTGCTCCCCGGCGGCCGGGGGAACCGTGTCCTACCAGGATGCCCGGGAGGACCTGCTGGCCCAGAACAGGCTGGCCGCCTTTGTGTACTTCACCTGCCAGGGGAATCTGTTCCTCCAGGCGGGGGAGGAGTTCGCCCGCACCAAGCTGGGGGACCACAACAGCTACAAGTCCTCCCCGGAGGTGAACCGGCTGGATTGGCACCGGGCCTGGACCTTCGGCGGCCTGACCGACTACTACCGCCAGCTCATCCGGCTGCGCAAGTCCCTGCCGGGGCTGTGCGACAAAAGCCCGGAGGCGGGCAGGCGCATTGTGGAGCCCAACGTCTACCGGGAGGGGGTGGTGTCCTTCCAGGTGGAGGGGGGCGGCCCCTGCGGGGAGCTGCTGTTCGTGGCCTACAACGCCACCGGCCACGACTACGCCATCCAGCTGCCCTCCGGCCGCTGGACGGTCCGGGCGGACGGCGCAAACGCCGACCAGCACCTGCCCCTCATCTCCCACGGCAACTGGGTGACGGTCCACCCCCGCAGCGGGATGCTGCTGATGAAGCAGGGATAGAGAAGAGCCGCCCCGTGGGGGCGGCTCTTTTTATCGCCGGATGGCGTACACCCCCGTGGCAGTGGCGAGGATGAGGGCGGGGGAGTCCGCCAGGAACGCCTCGGCGGACAGCTGGCCGGTGGTGCGGCCTATGCGCACCGTGCGGGTGCGCACCCGCAGCTCCGCGTCCAGGGGGACGGGGCGGACGTAGTTGACGGTCATGGTGACGGTGGGGGTGGCGGCCCGGCCGCACTGGGCGGAGCAGGTGACCCCCATGCAGGTGTCCAGCAGGGAGGCGGTGACCCCGCCGTGGACGATGCCCAGGGGGTTGGACATGGACGGGTCGGTATGGCAGGCAAAGAGCAGCGAGCCGTCCGGGCCGTCCTCGTCCGCCAGGGTGATGTCCCGGCCGAAGCGGGGCCAGGCCTGGGCGTCGGAGCGCAGGCGCAGGGCGATGGACTGCCGGGCGCACTGGCGCAGCTCGCGGTTGGACATCAGTTCAGTCATGGCGCGCCGCGCCTCCTTCCTGTTTTTGCTCTTCAACGTCCGCGCTGCCACGCTTCGCCTGTTCGCAGCGCGCGGCTTCGCTCCGCCCCGGCCCGGCCTCCGGCCCGCTGTGCGGGCCCGCGCCCGGCCTCGCTTCGTTCCATCCGCGCGGCTCGCGGCGGCTCAGCGCCCGCACCAGCTCCTGGCTGGGGGTGACGTATACCGTGCGGTAAGTGTTGTAAATCACGTAGCCCGGCTTGGCCCCGGCGGGCTTTTTCACCGCCTTGACGGGGGTGTAGTCCACCGGCACCTGGCCCGACTCCCGCCCCTGGGAGAACCAGGCCGCCAGCATGGCCGCCTCGGTGAGGGACGCCTCGTCCGGCTCGGCCCCAGCCGTTTTCAAAATCACGTGGGAGCCGTGGAGCTTCTGGGCGTGGAGCCACAGGTCCCGCTTGTCCGCGTCCCTGAGGGTGAGGCGGTCGTTCTGGCTGTTGTTCTTGCCCACCAAAATGGTCAGCCCCGCGCTGGAGCGGAACTCCATGGGCTTGGCGTGGACGATTTTCACCCTGCCCTTGGCGGTCATCTTCTTTTTGTGCTGCTTCAGGTAGCCGTTGTCCATCAGCTCCTGGCGGATTTCCTGGAGGTCCCGGTCCCCCTCGGACAGGGAGATCATTTGCAGCACGCTGTCCAGGTAGGACAGCTCCGCCCGGTTCTTCTCCAGCTGGAGGGTGAGCATCTCCTCCGCCTTCTGGGCCTTCTTGTAGTCCTTGTAGTATTTGGCCGCGTTCTGCTGGGGGGTGAGCAGGGGGTCCAGGGGTATGTCCACCTCCCGGCAGTCCGGGTCGTAGTAGTCCTGGGCCCGGAGCAGGGTCTGGCCCTTGGACATCTGATAGAAGTTGGTGGTGATGATGTCGCCGAACCGGCGCAGCTTTTCCCGGTCCGCAGTCCTGGCCAGGTCGCCCTCCTGGTTGGCGATCTTTTTGGCGGTGCGGTTTCGGGCCTGGGTGACGGAGCGGATGAAGTCCTGCCCCCGCTGCTTCACCCGCTCCT
>CAJUEG010000123.1 GCA_910584835.1 uncultured Oscillospiraceae bacterium
TTTTGGAGGACAGCGGGTTTTTCTGCGTGGATAATCTGCCCCCGGTGCTCATCCCCAAGTTCGCCGAGGTATGCCTGGCGGGGGCCGGGACCTACGAGCGGGTGGCCATGGTGTGCGACATCCGGGGGGGAGAGAACTTCGACGGCCTGTTTGAGGCTATGGAGGCCCTGCGCGCCATGGAATTCCGCTACAAGGTGCTGTTTGTGGACGCGGAGGACGCCGTGATCATCAAGCGCTACAAGGAGACCCGCCGCAGCCATCCCCTGATGGACGAGCTGGGCAGCCTCACCCGGGCGGTGGAGCACGAGCGGCAGGTGATGGCCCCGGTGCGCTCCCGGGCGGACTACATCATCAACACCACCACCCTTCCGGTACGCAAGCTCCGGGGGGAGGTGCTGGATATGTTCGCACCCAACCGAAAGAGCGTCAGCGAGATGAGCGTGACGGTGACCTCCTTTGGCTTCAAGTACGGCCTGCCCCTGGAGGCGGACCTGGTGTTCGATGTGCGCTTCCTGCCCAACCCTTTTTACGTGGAGGAGCTGCGGCCCCTCACGGGGCTGGACGGGGGGGTGGCGGACTATGTGTTTAAAAGCCCCACCGCTCAGGAGCTGATGGAAAAGCTGCGGGGGATGATGGACTTTCTGCTCCCCCATTTTGTGGAGGAGGGCAAAAGCGCCCTGGTCATCGCCGTGGGCTGCACCGGGGGGCGGCACCGCTCGGTGGCGGTGACCCACGCGCTTACCGAGTACATCCAGTCCCTGGGCTACGCCGCCGGCGAGACCCACCGGGACATGACGCGGGCATAGCGGGAACGCTTTGCCCGCCCGCCGCGGGGCGGCGGGCAATGGAACGCCTCCGCAGGAGGGGGCTTCTGCGGTTCAATGACGGCGCCGGCAGGCGCATGGAGGTTTGCATGAGCGATTTGAAACGGCGCAAGGGCCCCGCCATCGTGGCCCTGGGGGGCGGGCACGGCCTGTCCGCCATTTTGAGGGGCCTGAAGCTGTATGCCGACGACTTGACCGCCATCGTCACCGTGGCTGACGACGGGGGCGGCTCCGGGGTGCTCCGGGAGGATTTGGGGATGCCCCCGCCGGGCGACATCCGCAGCTGCATGGAGGCGCTGGCGGACACGGAATCCCTGATGCAGCGGCTGCTGGCCTACCGCTTTCCCGACGGGCGGCTGGCGGGGCAGGCGTTCGGCAACCTGCTGCTGGCGGCGCTGGACGGCATCTCCGACTCCTTTGACCAGGCGGTGGCCCGGATGAGCCAGGTTTTGGCCATCACCGGGCGCATCCTGCCGGTGACCAACGCCGACGTGCAGCTGGAGGCCATTTTTGACAACGGCTCCAGCGTCCGGGGGGAGTCCAAAATCTTTGCCGCCAAGAAGGAGCAGAACTGCCGCATCCACCATGTCCGGCTGCTGCCCGAGCACACCCCCGCCCTCCCGGACGCCCTGGAGGCCATCCGCCGGGCGGAGGTAATTCTGCTGGGACCGGGAAGCCTGTACACCAGCGTGATACCCAACCTGCTGGTGGACGGCATCTCCGATGCCATTGTGGACAGCCCGGCGTTGAAAATCTATGTCTGCAACATTATGACCCAGGACGGGGAGACCGAGGGAATGACCGCCCAGGACCATTTGGCCGCCCTTTTGGAGCACGGAGGGCCGGGGCTGGTAAATTTGTGCCTGTGCAATTCCGACCCGGTGGGCCGGGAGCTGCTGGAGCGCTACTCCGCCGAGGATGCGGAGCCCATGCGGGTGGATCGGAGGGAGATCGAGCTGCTGGGGGCGGAGGTGGTGTTCCGGCCCCTGATGGACATGGACTGCGGTTATGCCCGGCACTCCGGGGTGAAGGTGGCCCGGGCGGTGATGGAGCTCTACGAGCAGAGGGCGGACACCAAGATATTTTAATGCCAGGGGCCGGATTGGAAAATCGCTTGAAGAAGGAGTGAGCTGCCGTGGCCTTTTCCGCCGACGTGAAGGAGGAGCTGTGCCGCACCCGCATCAGCCGCCGCTGCTGCGCCCAGGCGGAGGCCTACGGCGTGCTGCTGTTCTGCGGCGCCTTTCACCCCCGCCAGGCCCGGATTGTCACCGGGTGCGGGGCGCTGAAGGAGCGGCTGCCGGCGCTGTTCCGAAAGGCGTTCAAGGTGTCCTTCGATCAGGCGCCCGGGCCGGGGGACGGGAAGAAAACATTTCTCATTGAGGACCCGGACAAATTGAAGACGGTCTTTGAGACCTTTGACTTGGAGCGGGACGCCTCGGTGTCCCTGCACATCAACCTGGCGCTGCTGGAGGAGGACCACTGCCGCACCGCCTTTCTCCGGGGGGCGTTTCTGGCGGGGGGGTCGGTGACCGATCCCATGAAGGGCTACCATCTGGAGCTGGCCACCTCCCACTACCACGTGGGGCGGGAGCTGCCCGCCCTGCTGCGGGAGACGGGCTTCGAGCCCAAGGAGACCCGGCGCAAGGGCAGCCGGGTGGTGTATTTCAAGCAGTCCGACCACATTGAGGACTTTTTGACCTATCTGGGGGCCCCGGTGTCCGCCATGGCGGTGATGAACGCCAAGCTGGAGCGGGACCTTCAGGGGCGGGTGAACCGGCAGGTGAACTGCGACAGCGCCAACCTGGACAAGACGGTGGCGGCGGCAAGGGAGCAGCTGGCCGCCATTGAGCGCCTGCGGGAGTCGGGGCGGCTGGACTCCCTGCCGGACAAGCTTCGGGAGGCGGCGCGGCTGCGCATGGAGCACCCGGAGCTGAACCTGAGCCAGCTGGGGGCGCTGTGCTCACCTCCGGTGAGCAAGCCGGCGTTCAACCATCGGATGCGCAAGCTGATGGAGCTGGCGGGGGAACTGGAGTAGGAGGAACAGGGCATGGACGAAAGAGAGGAAAAAATCCGGGAGATGGAGCGGCAGCTGGAGGGGCTTCAGCAGGAGGTGGACACGCTGAAGCGGAAGAAGCGGCTAAAACCGTGGAAGGTTATCCTGATTGTAGCCGGCTGTATCGCTGCCCTTGTGGCGGTGGTGCTGGCCGTGGTGTTTGGCATGATGAACAGCGACAAGGAATCCCCCGCCATGGCGGAGGAACTGCTTTGGGCCATTGTGGAGCAGGACGCGGACAGGGCCTATGACCTGACCTGCCCCGGCGCGCTGGAGCGGGAGGAATTTGACCAGGGCTTTGGCGAGATGTGCGCGGCGTGGCTGGCCGCCGGCGGCGGCGATACCTTTGAACTGAAACGCACCAGCTGGTCCGTGAAAACCAGCGGCGGCGTGACCCAATATGAGGCCGGCTATGAGGTTGCCAGCGGCGGGGCGCGGTTTTCTTTCAAGCTGACCCGTGTGGAGCAGGGGGACAACACGGGGATGATTGGAGCGAAGATTTCCCAAATCCTCCCCTGATGATGCTGCAATTAAAGAAAGACAGAGGTGGCCACGATGGCGTTCACCCACTTACATCTGCATACGGAATACTCCCTTTTGGACGGCGCCTGCCGCATTGAGCAGCTGGTACAGCGGGTAAAGGCCCTGGGGCAGACCGCGGTGGCCATCACCGACCACGGGGCCATGTACGGCGTCATCGACTTCTACCGGGCCTGCAAGGCGGCGGGGATCAAGCCCGTCATCGGCTGCGAGGTCTATGTGGCCCCCCGGACGCGGTTTGACCGGGTGCACGAGCTGGACTCCTCCGCCCGGCACCTGGTGCTGCTGTGCCGCAGCGAGGAGGGCTACCGCAATTTGAGCTACATGGTGTCCATGGCCTTCACCGAGGGGTTCTACATCAAGCCCCGGATTGACATGGACCTGCTGCGGGCGCACAGCAAGGGGCTCATCGCCCTGTCCGCCTGCCTGGGGGGAGAGATCCCCCGGCGGCTGCGAAACGGCGACTACGAGGGGGCAAAGGCCCACGCCCTGGAGATGCGGGAGCTGTTCGGCGAGGACGGCTACTACCTGGAGATACAAGACCACAAGCTGCCCGAGCAGCAGGTGGTGAACGCCGGCATCCTGCGGCTGAGCAGGGAGACCGGCATCCCCCTGGCGGCCACCAACGACTGCCACTACCTCACCCGGGAGGACGCCGCCATGCAGGATGTGCTCATGTGCGTCCAGACGGGCAAGCTGGTGGAGGACCAGGACCGGATGCGGTTCGAGACCCAGGAGTTTTATGTCAAAAGCGAGGAGGAGATGCGCGCCCTCTTTCCCAACTGCCCCGAGGCCGTGGACAACACCCAGAAAATCGCGGACCTGTGCAGCGTGGAGTTTGAGTTCGGCAAGTATCACCTGCCCGAGTTCAAGCTCCCGGAGGGGGAGACAGATGGCGACGCCTATTTTGAAAAGCTTTGCTGGCAGGGCTTCGGGCGGCGCTACCCCAGCGGCGGCGAGGAGCTGAAAGACCGCCTGCGCATGGAGATGGGGGTCATCCGCCAGATGGGGTTTGTGGACTACTTCCTCATCGTGTCCGACTTCATCGGCTACGCCAAGGAGCACGGCATCCCGGTGGGCCCCGGGCGGGGCTCCGGGGCGGGCTCCATGGTGGCCTACTGCCTGCGGATCACCGACGTGGACCCCATCAAATACGGCCTGATCTTCGAGCGCTTCTTGAACCCCGAGCGGGTGACCATGCCCGATATCGACATCGACTTCTGCATCCGGCGGCGGCAGGAGGTCATCGACTATGTGTCCCGGAAGTATGGGGAGGACCACGTGGTACAGATTGTCACCTTCGGCACCATGAAGGCCAAGGCCGCCATCCGGGACGTGGGGCGGGTGCTCAACTTCCCCTACGCCGAGGTGGACAACATCGCCAAGCAGGTGCCCTTCGACCCGAAAATGACCCTGGACAAGGCGCTGGTGCTGTCAAAAGGGCTGGCCGACCTCTACAACGGGGACGAGCGGGTCAAAGAGCTGGTGGACATGGCCCGGAAGATTGAGGGGATGCCCCGCAACGCATCCACCCACGCCGCCGGGGTGGTCATCACCAAGCGGCCGGTGTACGAGTACGTCCCCCTGGCCACCAACGACGGCCAGCCGGTGACCCAGTACACCATGACCACCATTGAGGAGCTGGGCCTGCTGAAGATGGACTTCCTGGGCCTGCGCAACCTGACGGTACTGGACGACGCGGCCAAGATGGTGCAGAAGGAGATTCCTGGCTTCAAGCTGGAGGACATTCCGGACGACGACATGGCGGTCTACCAGATGCTGTCTGAAGGGAAGACCTCCGGCGTGTTCCAGATGGAGTCGGCGGGTATGACCAGCGTGGGGGTGGGGCTCAAGCCCAAGAGCATTGAGGACATCTGCGCCATCATCGCCCTGTACCGCCCCGG
>CAJUEG010000124.1 GCA_910584835.1 uncultured Oscillospiraceae bacterium
AGCGCTTGAATGGCATTCAAGAGGTCAGCGGTTCGATCCCGCTTATCTCCACCATCGGGAACCGAAAAAAGCTCGTTTTGATGAATAATCAAAACGAGCTTTTTTTGTTCCCAGCATTCAGATTGATATGTCCCATGAGTGCCATTCATCCACTTCCCTTTTCCCATAGCAAGCACCACAGCCTAATATCTCAAAAAGCGCGATGCAAACCATCGCGCTTTTTTCACGCCCAAAAGGAGGAATCAGCCGTGCCGGAAGTCATTTTGTCCGATTATTTTTACGGCGCTGAATCAGAAGAATTTATCTATTTCAAAATTCCCCGCCTGCTGATCACGGACGAGAAATTCAAGCACGTTTCCACAGACGCCAAACTTCTTTATGGTATGCTGCTGGACCGCATGGGCCTGTCCGCGAAAAACAACTGGTACGACGACTGCGGGCGCGTCTATATCTACTACACCGTAGACGAGATATGCGAGGATATGTGCTGCGGACGGGACAAGGCCATGAAGCTGCTGGCCGAGCTGGACAAGAAGAAAGGGATCGGTTTGGTGGAGCGTGTCAAGCAGGGCCAGGGCCGCCCCACCAAGCTCTATGTCAAGCGGTTCACCACCCGGACAGCGCCCTCGAAACCCGTGGCTTCCCCTCCAGATAATTTCACGCCCTGCCCAGACGTCGAAAAAAACCACCCCAAGACGTCGGAAAAATCGACCTCAAGACGTCGGAAAAAACCACCTCAAGAGGTCGAAAAAACCGACCCTAATCATACTGAGGGAAATCAGCCTGACTTTAACCACCTTGATTCATCCATCCCTCCCCCCAAGCCCCCCGGCGCTGTCATGGGGATGGATCGATACGAATTGAGGGAGGAAGTCAAAGTAAATATTGATTTTGAAGGCCTACAGCGGGCCCACCCCTATGACGATGTGGAGAGCCTTTTGGAGTTGGTAGTGGACGTGCTGGGCAGCACCGCCCCCACCCTGCGGATTGCTGGCGAAGCATTGCCAGCGGGCACAGTGAAGCAGCGGTTCCGAAAGCTGGACAGCACCCACATTGAGTACATCATTGAGGCCATGAGCCAGACCACCACAAAAATAAACAATATCCGGGCCTATCTTCTCACGGCGCTTTACAACGCGCCGGTGACGATGGGCCCTTACTATTCCGCCGCCGTGCGGCATGACTTTGGCTGAAATAAATCTCACCATGAGACACATTTGCAGCCATAAGACCAACTTTGTGTTAAGAATTGTGTTTCACCATGAGACACGATTTTTAGCAAATAAATCAAAAATGGAGGTAATTCAATGGCAAACGAACCCAGCAAGACCCCGACCCCCCAGCCCCAAGCCGTCCCGCTGTCCAAAATCCACGATCTGCCCGGCGTGGTGATCAGCAAGCAGCCGGACAAGAGCTACGGCGGCCTCGTCACCAGCATCCAGGCGGGCGGCGTGAAGGAGCCGGTGGTGCTCCGTCTGCGGGAGGACGGCGAATACCAGCTTGTCACCGGCTACCGCCGCCGCAGGGCGTGTGAGCTGGCAAAGCTGAAGGACATCCCCGCCCTGGTGTATGAGATGTCCATGCCGTCGGCGCTGAACTATCACCGTCAGGTGAAGAACCAGCCCGGCATCCCGGTTCCCGGCAAGCCGGTGCTGCCCGCTGCCCCGGACAAAAATGGGCCGACAGCCGACGTCAAGGGGCCGGAAAAGCCGACCACGCCCGCCGCTGTCCAGGGCCAGGAGAAGCCCAGCCAGGGGAAAGATCCAGCGCAGGCCCCCGCCCCCGCCGCTACTGACAAGGCCAAGGACGGGGCCAAGCCCGACCAGGAACCCAAACCTGCCGCTGCCCAGGGTGAGCAGAAGCCCGCCGAGGGGAAAGACCCGGCGCAGACTGCCGCCCCTGCCGCTGACAAGACCAAGGATGGGGACATACCCGCCCAGAAGCCCAATCCAGCCACCGCCCAGGGCCCGGAGAAGCCCACCGAGGGAAAAAACCCGGCGCAGACCGCCGCCCCTGCCGCTGCTGACAAGACCAAGGACGGAGACAAGCCCATCCAGGAGCCCAAGCCCGCCGCCGCCCAGGGCCAGGAGAAGCCCACCGAGGGGAAAGACCCGGCGCAAACCGCCGCCCCTGCCGCTGACAAGGCCAAGGGTGGGGCCAAACCCGATCAGGAACCCAAGCCCGCCGCTACCCAGGGCCAGGAGAAGCCCAACCAGGGAAAAGACCCGGCGCAGGCCCCTGCCGCTGATAAGGTCAAGGACGGGGCCAAGCCCAATCAGGAGCCCAAACCCGCCGCTGCCCAGGGCCAGGAGAAGCCCGCCCAGGCCCCCGCTGTCACCGGCACCGCCGCCAAGGGCCCCATCGGCACAGCCATCTCCCAGGTGCTTCCGGATCGGCTTTCGCCCCCGGATGAGGCGGCCAGGAAGGATTTTCCCGCACCCAAGGAGGGCGAATCCTTTTCTGTGGTGCTCCATCCGGCCTACCTGGAGAAATCCGACTACAACACCGTATCGGTGGACACCAAGAGCGAGGACTACGCCGAGCTGAAAAAATCCATTGAGCTGAACGGCGTGAAAGACCCGGTGCTGGCCCGGATCGGGGAGAAAGGCACCCTGGAAATCATTTCCGGCCAGCGCCGCCACATGATCGCCACGGAGCTGAACTATCCCGTCCCCACCATCATCCAGAAAATCTCCGACGCCGACGCCAAAATCCTGGTGGCGGACGGCAACCTCCACCGGCCCAAAATTTCCACCTACGATCTGTCCCGCACCCTGCGGATGAAGATGGAGGGCATGAAGCAGAAGGCGGGCCGCCGCAAAAAGGGCAGTTTCAAAGCCGAGGAACTTTATAGTGATGTGAAGCTGGCCCAGGAGATGGGTATGCCGGTCAGCAAGCTCAACCGCCTTGTCCGGCTGTCCGAGGCCACCAAGGATGTGTGCGACCGGGTGGACGATGGTTCCCTCACCCTGTCCGTCGCGTCGGCCCTGTCCTTTTTGAAGCCGGGAAACCAGGATGGCGTACTCCATCTGCTGGATTTGGGCTACAAAGTACCTGCGGAGCGGGTGGAATATATGAAAAAGGTGGAAAAGGAGGGCAAGCTGAACGACCAAACCATGCGGGATGTGCTGGACGGCAAGAACGTGTTGGACCCGCCCCAGCAGACGGCGGCGCACGCACCCGAGCCCGCTCAGCCCAGCGCCCCCGCCGCATCCGCCATCCCCCCGTCCCCGGACGTGGCCCCGCCCGCCCCGGCATCGGACGCCCCCGCCGCCGGACAGCCCGGACAGGCCCCGGAGGGGGCCGAGCCCGCTGTCCCTGATGGCCCGTCCGCTCCCACGCCTCAGGCCCAGGAAGGCCAGGAGCCTTTTGACGGCAAACAGGAGCGGCCCGAGTACACGAAGGTGGTTTTGGCCGGGGACCGCCTGCGCAAGTATTTCCCGGACGTGATGATGACGCCCCGGGAGATCGAGGAAAGCATCTACGAGGCCCTGGAGGAGCGCCGCCAGCGCCAGCAGAAGGAGAAGGAAAGACTGACAATCTTCCCCAAGAAGGGGCTGTCCCACTGACATGGTGGAGTTCAGCGCCGATATCGCCAATCTGCGCAAATACGGCGGCGGGGTACTATGCGATACGATATTATCCTTTCCCACCACCACGGAGCAGGTGCAGGCTGCGTTACGGGAAATTGGTGTAGACCGCCTGTTTTCCTCTGAGATCATCATTCTGGACTATTCCATCGGCGTCAAAGGGGTGGCGCGGGCTCTGGGCGAATACACCCACATCAACGAGCTGAATTATCTCGCCAGCCGGTTGAATGAGCTTGACCCGGAAGAATTGATGAAATTTACCGCCGCCGTGGAGCATGGGGAGTACGCCAGCAGCGCGGAGGAATTGATCAACCTCACCTTCAACCTGGACCACTACGAGCTCTATCCCGTCCAGAACGCGGAAGAATACGGCCTCGGTGGATGAACTTATGGCGCTGCAACTGCCGGAGCAGGCGCGCGATTACTTCGATTTTGAAGCCTACGGCGAAGCCACCGCCATCAACGAGGGCGGCACCTTCACCTCCCAGGGGTATATGCTGGCTGGGCCTGAGCCCTTCCAAAAAGTATATGACGGCCAGCACATCCCGGAGCAGTACCAGGTGTTCCAGTACCCCGTCCAACAGAAGATTGCCGTGCCCCGTTCCCACAGGAGCCGGGACAGCCCCAAGCGTAAGCGCCCATGAGGGCGCTTTTTTTGCGTCCGAAAGCGGGTGGGCACCATTAAAAAGCCCCTGTTCGTTGTCTCCTGCTCAGGCGGGAAGGACTCAACGGCCATGCTGCTGATGATGATCGAACGGGGTATGCCCATCGACATGGTGCTGGTGGCGGATACGAGAATGGAGTTCCCCGAAATGTACCGCCACTGGGACAGGCTGGAGCAGCACCTATACCGGGAGCGGGGCCTGAAGCTGACCATCCTCCGCCACCCCCAAGGCTTTGAATGGCTTATGTTTGACCAGCCAAAACAGAAGCTGTCCGCGCTGGAACGGCGCGAACGGGAGGGGGTGCCGCCCTATGGAAACGGCTGGCCCAGCACAAAGGTGCGCTGGTGTACCGGCCAGCTAAAAGTACACCTGTTTAACAAGGCGTTGGCACAGCTCAAGACAGACTATGAGGTATTCCAATTCATAGGCATCGCCTCTGACGAGGATCACCGCTGTATCACGGATGAACACATCCGTTATCCACTTGTCAGGTGGGACATCACCGAGACCCAGGCGCTGCAAATCTGCTATGACCGGGGCTTTGACTGGGGCGGCCTATATGAAATATACGAACGCTGCTCCTGCTGGTGCTGCCCGTTGCAGCAGATCGGGGAACTGCGGAAACTGCGGCACCACCACCCGGAACTATGGGCCAAGCTGATGGAGCTTGACCAGCGGGCCCTGGATCAATTTGGGCACACGCCGCTGGGCCGCTTCAAAGACAACTGGACAGTGGCCGCACTTGAAGAACGGTTTGACGCCGAGGATCGGGCGCTGTGCCTGCTCAGCGGCATGGAACCCAAGCGCCGGAAAAGGCGCAGACCACATAAACATTGAAAGGAGCTGGATAATTGAACGTTTTGGTAGTAGAACCCGGCATGGCCCCCTATGAAAAGGAGGTCAACGGGCTGGAAGAAATGCAGGCCACGGTTGTCAACGCCAATCTGAAATTGTAAGAAAACGCCGAAGAAATTTTGTAGTTTTTC
>CAJUEG010000125.1:0-1302 GCA_910584835.1 uncultured Oscillospiraceae bacterium
ACCACCAAGGTCATCGCCAGCGTCGTTGGCGGGAAATAACCTGGAAGGAGAAAAATCATTGATGCGAAAACTGGTATACATTGCTTCGCCGCTGTCCGGGAACGTGGAAACGAACCTCTCCTTCGCGCGGCAGGCTTGCCTGAATGCCATCTCGCAGGGGGCCACCCCCTGCGCGCCCCATCTGCTGTACCCCCAGATGCTGGATGACAATGACCCCGTCCAGCGGGAGTTGGGGATGAGGATGGGAAATCAGATGCTGGCCCTGTGCGACGAGCTGTGGCTGTGCGGCGATATCGTCAGCCCTGGTATGGCAAACGAGCGTGAACTGGCTGAGGAGCTGGACATCCCTGTGCGGCGTGTCAGCATGGATGAGATCCTCTACCGTCCCCCTGATGAACTGTGCTGGGACGAAGGGCCAGAGCAGCCCCCCGGCCCTTCCATGGCGCTATGCTGACCATGGGCTCCCTGTTTGACGGGATCGGCGGCTTTCCGCTGGCGGCGGTGCGCAATGGAATCACTCCCGTCTGGGCCAGCGAGATCGAGGCGTTCCCTATCCGCGTGACCCAAAAACACTTCCCCGGCATGATCCATGTGGGGGATATCACCAAGCTGGACGGGGCCAAGCTGCCCCCGGTGGATATTATCTGCGGGGGCAGCCCGTGTCAGGATCTCAGCGTGGCGGGAACCCGTTCCGGTCTCGCGGGGGCCCGTTCCGGCCTGTTTATGGAACAAATCCGCATTGTAAAGGAGATGAGAGCGGCAGATGTACACAGAGGGAGAACAGCTCGTTTTGTTCGACCCCGCTTCCTCGCATGGGAAAATGTGCCAGGAGCATTCAGTTCGGGCTCCCCAAAGGGGGAGGACTTCCGGATCGTCCTCGAGGAGATCTGTAAAATTAGTGGCTATCCCGTTCATGTCCCTCGACCTCACCCCTGGCCATGGCAATTTGCTGGGCGAATTCTATTGGGAGATTCTTTCTCCCTGGCTTGGAGGGTCATGGACGCTCAACACTGGGGTCTCGCCCAGAGAAGGGCGCGTATCTTCCTTATCGCAGATTTTGGAGGACTCACCGCCCCGCAAATACTATTTATCCCGGAAAGCCTGCCTGGGTATCCTGCGCCGGGCCCGTGAGCGGGGCAAGCCCCTCCCGCCTCAGCTGGAGGCGGCGCTGAACGCGCAGGCAGGGCTGACCGTGTATGTCACGCCCATTCCGGGCGCCGGACAAGTGACGGCCTTTGCGGCAAATCAGAGGGATGAAGTCCGGGATCTGCACGATGTGGCCGGGGCATTGAGCGCCCAGCC
>CAJUEG010000125.1:1402-3100 GCA_910584835.1 uncultured Oscillospiraceae bacterium
AGAGGGATGAAGTCCGGGATCTGCACGATGTGGCCGGGGCATTGAGCGCCCAGCCAGGGATGAAACAGCAAACCCTTGTGGCGGGCATTGTGAGCAAAGGGAACGGCGACTGCTTCCTGACCCCGGAGCGGCACACATCCCTCAGCGGGGGCGGCGGACAGGCGGGACAGGGCTATCCCTGCATCCTGACCGCAGACTGCCTGAATCCCTGGGACACTCAGCAGACCCGCATCTTCACGCCCGAGGGCACCGCGCCCACTCTGGCGGGTGCCGACGGCTGCGGCGGGAGAAATCCCGGTGGGCTGGTGTTGGACGGAGATACCGCAGGGTATGGGGCCTGCCTTACCCCCTGGGACACCCAGCAGGCCCGGATCACCGCGCCGGAGGGTGTGTCCCCCACCATCAACAGTGGCGAGGCCAAACCGGGCGGACTGATCTTTGCCGCTGGCTTCTGCGCCGGGGCGGGGCCGTCTGCCGGGAGCATAGGCTACCAAGAGGAAGTGGCCCCCACGTTGAAAGCAGCCGCCAGCGGAAATATGATGCCGTCCGTGCTGTGCCTCAACGACCAGGGCGGGCAGATCATGGAGTGTTCAGAAGATGTGGCAGGCACGCTCCGGGCCCAGGAACACGGGCATCAGCCTCTTGTGTTTGAAAATCATGGAATCGATGCGAGATATACAGGCCCCCACAAAGTTGCGCCCACCCTATCCTGTCGGGCTGGTACAGGCGGGAACAACCTTCCGTTAGTGGCCCAGGAGGAACCGCAGGTGTTCTGCATCACCGGCAATGCCATCGACCGCCAGCCGGAGAACGGCGGGAACGGGCTCGGCATACAGGAGGATATCGCCTATACCCTGACCGCCACCGACCACCACGCCGTTTTTGCCCGCCAGCGGTGCGACAAGTTCCATAAGGACGGCGTGACTTCTACCCAAAGCGCCCACCAGCATAAAGATGTGACCGACCTCATATATCAGGAAACCGTTGGCGCACTCACCGCTGGTGACAGCAAAGGGCCCAACTCCCAGTATGTTTCACAGGACAAATTGGTGGTGGAAGCTCCGTTGCTTATAAGGCGTCTAACACCAAGGGAGTGCGAACGTCTCCAGGGCTATCCTGACGATTGGACCAATCTGCCCGGTGCGGCGGACTCCCCCAGATACCGTGCGCTCGGCAACAGCGTGGCCATCCCGTGCGTGGAATACCTGATGCATGGGATGGCCCTGGTTTTAAGGGGGGAATTGCGAAATGCAGGATAACAAAATGCATCAGCAGCGGTCTCCACGGAACTATTCCACTGAGGAACTGTGCTGCACTGTTTTTTACATGGCCAGGTATGCGGAAGCGCTGGAGGCCGACAAGGCGATCTCCGTTGAGAATGAGCGGGAGCTGTTCTTGATGATCCTGGACTGGGCAAAAGAGTTTGAACACTCTTTCGATTGCTACAGTAAGGATTATTCAACGGAGCTGGAAAGCCGCGGTTTCCGTTGGCTGCTTGAAACCTTCCCCTATTCTCCGGAGCTGGACGATGATTTGGATGGTGACAACGGAATGGAAATGTCCACGCACGGAATGTGAAGGGCATTGTTACATTTGCTTCGTTTCAGCCGGTATCTTCGTTGGGTATGGTGAATAGCTATTCGGCCCGGTTGCCGGTATACTTGCGTTACAAAAACGGAGAGGAGGACGCCAATATGG
>CAJUEG010000125.1:3200-5232 GCA_910584835.1 uncultured Oscillospiraceae bacterium
GCCCGGTTGCCGGTATACTTGCGTTACAAAAACGGAGAGGAGGACGCCAATATGGCGGAAAACCAAAAGAATCTGTGCGCCATGATCCCGGCAGAGCTGCACAGCCGGGTTCGGGCAGCACAGGAGCAGGCCGGGGTGACGTTGAGCGCGTACATCACCGAGCTGCTGACCGACTACTACGAGGGAGTGAGTGAGAAAATGGAAAAAGGGATGCGCACCATGGCCTTCCAGATGCCGGAGGAGATGTTTCAGCGGCTGAAGAAGCTCCTGGAACAGGAGAGCGCCCGCACCGGCAAAAAGGTGAGCCAGAAGGAGTTTGTACTGGGCCTGATCCAGCGGGCGCTGGACGAGGCGGAACAGAAGGAGGCGGACAATGGCGCTGACCTGGGATAACAGCAGCCGGAAGGATCAATCCGGCAAGGTGGTCAGCGAGAGCTACCGGGCGCGGCTCCCCCACTGGGGCGAGGCCAGCGTACACCCCCACATCCACCACCCCGGCGAGATGTTCCTGGACTGCCCCGCTTTGGGCATCGATATGCATCCCCTGGGGCGGGTCGGGGCTGTGGAGGCGCTGAATCCCGCGGAGCGGGTGCTGATGCGGACGCTGAAGGAACACGCGGTGTGGTGCCTGGAGGCCATGGAGGTCATCGGCAGCCCGGAGGACGAATTATAGACGCAAAAAGGGCGGCAAGCTGCCGCCCTTCCCCGTTCCGTCAGCTTTTCTGGGGCGGCCTCACGTTCACATCCGGGCCGACCGGCCCCTCAATGGCCCCATGTTCCGCTTCAAACTCGGCAATACGCCGCTTGATAAGCTGCTCAATTTCCTTGTTCTTTGTCCGGCCCTCATATGCAGCGACAACGGTCAGCTTATCCAGCAGAATCTGAGGAATCCGCAGCGTATAGCGCGGCAAACTGTCTTTCATGTCTATCATCCTTTTGACGCATTATTGACATCATTATATCGTCAAGGTATAATCTTGTGCAGTTTTGGCGAATGTATGACGCATAACTGACGCATAGAAAAGAGGAGATATTGTGAAAGTCGCCGTTATTGGCTCAAGAGGGCTTCATGTGGATCATCTGGAGAACTATCTCCCAGAGGGAGTCACTGAGATCGTATCGGGCGGGGCGCGGGGCATTGACGCCTGCGCTAAGGATTACGCCCTGCGGCACGGCCTGAAGCTGACCGAGTTCCTGCCGGAATACGAAAAATACGGCAGGGGCGCGCCCCTGCGGCGGAACATCACCATCATCGAGTACGCCGACCTTGTCCTGGCCTTCTGGGACGGAAAATCCAGAGGGACAAAGTATGTGATCGACAACTGCAAGAAACGAAATATCCCTGTGGCGGTGTACCGACCCGCCGCAGGATCGGAGGCGAATGAATTTCAATGTACATCTACCCCAATAACCTGAAGGCGAAGCCCACCCTGTGGCTGTGGGCGCTGCGGGACGTGGCGGTGATCGGCGTGGGCCTGGTTCTGTCCGTTTTGGCCCTGGTGGAACTGGGCCTGGTGCCGCCGCTCATCGCCACGGTGCTGTACGCCTTTCTCAGCATCCGGCTGGAGGATTCCAGCATTCTGGATTTTTTGCGCTATGCCGTGTGCTTCCTGTTTTTGAAACAGCAGCATTTTGAATGGAGGATGCAAGCAGATGACTGATTTAGAACTGAAACAATGGCTGGCTGTCACCACGAACAGCAGGTATCAATGGACAGAGGATAAGGTCACCCGGCTCAATGGCCGGGGTGCGCTCTACTATTTCGGCGGAGAGGACGGGATCTATATCCGGATTCAGCCAGAGGGAGAGCTTTCCGTGGGCACTTATGAAGGGGCATTCCCCCATATTGGGGAAGCGTGCTTCACCCGAAAAGCGGTGGTGGCCTGTGATGGCTTTGACCAGGCGTTTCAAAGGGCCATAGAGCTGGGCGGTCAACAGTTTTTGCAGGATATGTTCTCCAGCAAGCCCTATCAGCCGCTGTTTGAAAGTCCCGCATCTTCCGGCATGGAGATGCAAACGATGTAATTAGGAG
>CAJUEG010000126.1 GCA_910584835.1 uncultured Oscillospiraceae bacterium
GCCAGCATCATGCCCAGGACCTGGCCCAGCAGGGCGTCCTTGGAGGGCAGCTCGGCCAGGGCGAACACGTCGTCCAGGGGGAGAACCTTGCCGTCCATGAAACCGGCCTTGATGTTGAAACGGTCGCCCATCTGCTTGGCGTACTTGTTGACGATGCGCATGGGGGCGATGGGGTCTTCCTTGGAGATGGCCATGGAAGTGGTGCCGTTGAGCACCCCGTCCAGCTCGCCCAGATCCACATCGTCCAGAGCGCGGCGCAGCAGGGTGTTCTTCACCACGGCGTACTCCACGCCATTCTCACGCAGCTCATGGCGCAGGGCGGTGTCCTCGGCCACGGTGATGCCCTTGTAGTCCACCAGGACGCCGGAACTGGCGGCCTTCAGGTCGTCCACCAGGGCGGCCACGACGGCCTGCTTCTCACTGAGAACCTTTGCGTTAGGCATTGTTCGAATTCACCTCCGAATTGATTGGATGGCGGCGTTTCAAAAAAGAAAAAGCCGCTTTCGTGTCCACACGAAAACAGCGCAATCATAACGTATCGGCTGCATTCTCGGCGAGATTTATGGCATAAGCCACTCGCTGTCTTTGAACACGTGGGATATTATATAGCCGGCGTCTCCGCTTGTCAAGGGAAAATCCGAAAAATCTGTTTTTTGTGCCGGAAGGGCGGGTTGACACAGGGGTGTGAGCCGTATTATAGTAGGTCAAACATCCTGTCAAAACCCTTTGACAGCCGCGAAAGCCGGTTTGCCAACGGCCTTTGATGGACAAGAGCGGGGCATTTTGGGACAATGACCCTTGAAAGGAGGACGTGCCATGGAGATCGGGAAGAAGCTGAAGCAGGCGCGGCTGGGGGCGAAGCTGACCCAGGAGCAGGCGGCGGAGCGGTTGTTCGTGTCCCGCCAGACCATTTCAAATTGGGAAAACGAAAAAACCTACCCCGACATCGCCAGCGTCGTCAGGCTGTCCGACCTGTACTCCATCAGTCTGGACGAACTGTTGAAAGGGGATGCCGAGATGCTGGAGCATTTGGAAGAGAGCACCGATGTGGTGAAAAGCAATCAAAAGCTGATCCTGGCGGCGGCGGCCAATATCGTGGTGTTTCTGGCCTGCCTGGTCATGGCGGCGTTTCTGCCGGAGAGCGTGTTTATGGTGGCCTGCGTGTTTTGCCTGGCGGTGGTGAGCGTGGCGTTTCTGCTGTACCAGATCGTAAAAAAGATTTGAGGGATGAAAATGGGCAGATTATACATCGTATTTGTGGCCGCCGGCGCGGCGGCGGTTATCGTGGGCAGTTTTTTCTGCGTGTACCAGCTCTACCTGCTGGTTCGGGTGGACGCGGAGTGCCGGGGGCTGAAGCACCCAAAGCTGTGGGGGCTGTTTGCCGTCACAGGAAACGGGCAGTCGGGGCTTCTCCTGTACCTCATCGGGAGGAGGAAATACCCCGTTCTGTCCATGACGGAGGGGCAGAGGAGCCTGATCGAACGGCGTAAAAAGCGGTTCGGGGCTGGGCTGCTGTTCTTGACGGCCGGGGCTGTCGTATGCGTGCTGAGCATGCTGCTGTCCGGGCAGTTTTGAGGAAACGAGCCGCCGGGGACCTCCCGGCGGCTCGTTTTGCCCAATAAGTTGTGATTGCTGCCAACACGCTGTTGACAAACCAGAAGCCGTTCGGCATGGAGAAGCCCTTAGGGCCGCTGCGGCCCTAAGGGCTTCTTTGGAGCTGGTAATGTGACTCGAACACACGACCTGCTGATTACGAATCAGCTGCTCTACCGACTGAGCTATACCAGCGCCTGAAGTGGGACGAGGGTTATTTTAGCACAAAGTGCCCGCCGCCGTCAAGGGAAAACGATAAAAACATCGGGGACGGAGGAGAGGGCGCACAGAAAATTTTCGCATTTACAAAAATTCCATAGGCAGAGCGGGAAATCTGTGATATAATACCCTCTAACTGCGAACATGCGGGAAGGGGGAGGAGCTGTGAGAAAGCGTATGCTGCTGGCGGGGCTGGCCGCCGGGCTGGGGCTGTGCCTCAGCGGGTGCATTTTTGACCCGGTGGACAAGCTGTACGCCCTGCCCGCCCTGCCCCAGGAGTATAAGGACCTCCAGGCCACCATCGACGCCACCATGAGCAAGCTGGGGGCGGAGTACGCCACCATCAATTACGGCAGCAATACCTCCACCATCCAGCTGCTGGACATGGACGGCGACGGCAGGCAGGAGACGGCGGCGGTGTTCCTCCGGGTGGTGGCCTCCGCCGAGGAGAAGCCCATGCGGGTGTGCCTGTTCCGGCAGGGGAGCGATCAAATTTACCGGCAGTCCGCCATCCTGGAGGGGGCGGGCACATCCATCAACTCGGTGGCTTATGAGGATTTGACCGGCGACGGCAGCCGGGAGCTCATCGTCAGCTGGCAGCTGAGCACCGGCGTGCACAGCCTGTCCGCATACAGCTTCGGCGTCAGCGGCGCCAACGAGCTGATGAGCGCTACCTATAACGAGGGCTATATGACGGTGGACCTGGACGAGGACGGCAGCCAGGAGCTGATCGTGTTCCAGCGGGACATCACCGGCGAGGGCTACAATGTGGCGGAATACTACGACTACCAGGGCGGGGTGATGGTGCTCTCGTCCACGGGAACCCTGTCCGACGGGCTGAAGGATGTGGTGCGCTCGGAGGCCGGCCGGCTGTCCGACGGGCGGCTGGGGGTATACGTCACGCTGGAGATCGAGACGGGCTGGCTCACCGACGTGCTCACGCTGGAGCCGGGGGGCCTGGTCAACGTGACCCGGGACCCGGAGAGCGGGGTGAGCGCGACCACCTGCTGGTCGGGGACGGAGGCGTCCACCACGGACATCAACGGCGACGGGGTGCCGGAGATCCCCCGGCCCCAGCGGCTGGCCTCCGTCGGCGAGGAGAGCGCCGCGGCCCAGTATCTGATCTACTGGCAGCAGTTTGACTCCACGGGGGCCGGGGCCACCAGCCTCATCACCTACCATGCCTTTACCGACGGGTGGTACCTCACCCTGCCCAACGGCTGGAACGCGGGCAACATCGCTGTGGCGCGGGACGACAGCTCCAGCAGCCGGGGGGAGCGGGCGGTGTCTTTCTACTACCGGCCCGACCAGGAAGAGGAGGAAGAGCCGAAAAAATTCCTCACCATCTATTACCTCACCGGGAGCAACCGGACCGCCCGGTCCAAGCTGCCCGGCCGCACGGTGCTGGCCAGCGACAGCAGCGCCATCTACTGCGCCTCGCTGGACACCCGGGTGTGGGACTGCGGTCTGGACGAGGGGGAGCTGGCCCAGCGGTTTAAGCTGATCACGGCGGCGTGGTCAAACAGATGAGCGCCGAGCCGTGGTGAGCAGCGCGGATGGAGCGGAGCGAGACCAAAAGCCCAGCCGCCGCGGAGCGGGGGCGGGTTTTGGCCGAGACGGAGCGAAGCCGCGCGTCGCGAACAGGCGAAGCGTGACAACAGACAAGCGCTGAGCCGTGGTGAGCAGCGCGGCAGAAAGATGAAACAGAAAGTAGGGAATCGAACATCATGCGCAAGGTATTGGTCCTGGAGGACGAGACCAACATCCGCAGCTTTGTGGTCATCAACCTGAAGCGGGCGGGCTACGATACCATTGAGGCCGGCACCGGCGAGGAGGCGCTGGCCCTGATCCAGAAAAATCCCGACGTACAGGTGGCCCTGCTGGACATCATGCTCCCCGGGGAGATGGACGGCTTTGAGGTGTGCCGCCGCATCCGGGCGGGCAACCCCCAGATGGGCATCATCATGCTCACCGCCCGCACCCAGGAGATGGACAAGGTGAGCGGCCTGATGACCGGGGCGGACGACTATGTGACCAAGCCCTTCTCCCCGGCGGAGCTCACCGCCCGGGTGGACGCGCTGTTCCGCCGCACGGGGGGCGTGCCCGTGCGGGACGCGGACGAGCTGAGCCAGCCGCCCTTCCTGCTCAACACCCGCAACCGCACCCTGGAGAAAAACGGCAAGCGCGTCAAGCTCACCCAGGTGGAGTACTCCATCGTGAAGCTGTTCATGGAGAACGCGGGCAAAGCTTTGTCCCGGGAGGAGATCCTGGAGGCGGTCTGGGGCAAGGAGTATCTGGGCGAGCTGAAGATCGTGGACGTGAATATCCGCCGCCTGCGCATCAAACTGGAGGACGACCCGCAGAACCCCGCCCACATCAGCACGGTGTGGGGATACGGGTACGAGTGGGAGACCTGAGCAGGCCGAGGGGCCGTCATCCCGCCGCGGCGGCATTAAATCAGCGGTTTCCCGGAACAGGGCGGGAGCCAGGCAGAGGGGGGAGTAAGGATGGACCAGGAAAACCGGCAGAAGCGGCGCAGGCCGCTGCCCATGGGACCCAAGCGGGAGAGGACGCCCGCAGAGGACGGCCCGTCTGAGGCCCCCGTCCAGAAGCACCGCCGGGGCCGCCTGCGCCGCCGCTGGCTGCTCAACACCCTGACGGTGACCCTGGTGGTGGTGGCCGTAGCGGTGAGCGCTTTTTCCCTGGCCATGTACAGCTATTACACCTCCACCATTCTGGCCACCCTGGAGAGCAAGGCGCAGACGGCGGCCGGAATGTTCCGCAACTATACCGAAACCGCCTATCTGTCCACCGCCAGGCAGTTTATCAATCAGTTTGAGGAGAAAAACGACATCGAAGTGCAGATACTCAGCGCCGGGGGCCGGGTGCTCCTGTCCTCCATGATGGATATATCCGGCGCCTCCGCCCACAGCCCCGATGTGGCCGCCGCCATCAGCGAGAAGCGGGTTCGAACCCATATCGGCCAGGACCCGGACACCGAGGACGAGGTGATCTCCGCCTCCGCTCCCGTGATCTATAACAACACGGTGGTGGGGGTGGTGCGCATGGCCACTTCGCTGCGGCGGGTGCACGCCCAGATGGTGCGCATCCTGCTGGTCACCTCCGCCATCGGCCTGGCGATCCTGCTGATAATGGGGCTTATCGCCTCCTACTTCATCCGCTCGGTGCTGGACCCGGTGATCCGGGTGACGGAGACCGCCAAGCGCATCGCCGCGGGCAGCTACGGCGTGCAGATGGAGAAAAAGTCCGACGACGAGATGGGCGAGCTGGTGGACAGCATCAACGACATGTCCATGAAAATCGACCAGGCCGAGCGCACCCAGTCGGAGTTCATCTCCTCCGTGTCCCACGAGCTGCGCACCCCCCTCACCGCCATCAGCGGCTGGG
>CAJUEG010000127.1 GCA_910584835.1 uncultured Oscillospiraceae bacterium
ATCACCTTTGCCAACGCCTTTGCCATCGCCGACGACGTGCTGCGCCAGGCGGTGCAGTCTATTTCCGACCTCATTAAGACCACGGGCCTCATCAACCTGGATTTCGCCGACGTCACCGCCGTGATGAAGGACGCGGGGCTGGCCCACATGGGCGTGGGCCGGGCCGCCGGCAAGAACAAGGCGGAGGAGGCCACCCGCATCGCCATCAACAGCCCCCTGCTGGAGACCTCTATCCAGGGGGCCAAGGGCATCATCGTCAATATCACCGGCCCCATGGACATGGGCCTGGAGGAGGTGGAGCAGGCCGCCGAGATGGTCAAGCAGGTGGCCGACCCCGACGCGCTGTTTATGATGGGCACCGCCTTCGACGACACGCTGGAGGATGAGCTGCGGGTCACCGTCATCGCCACCGGCTTCGGCGCCGTGGACAACCCCGTCCCGGAGAAGGAGGAGCAGACCGCCCAGACCTCCGCCCGGGCCAAGGCCCCTGCGGAGGACAAGCCCAAGTGCGTTCCCGCCGGAGTGGGGCCCGTCATGCCGCCCAAGCCCCTGTCCGAGACCGCCGCCGAGCAGGTGGAGGCCGACCCCTTTGACGATATTTTCCGTATTTTTAACAAACGCTGAACAATGCCCCTCCCGGCCGGCCGCCGGGAGGGGTTTGCGCCACCCGGAGGAGGGGAGAAGGAGCCGTGGAGACCATACCCGCCAAGCATCTGCTCCACCGCAGCCGGGATACCCAGTGGTTCGGCACCGACCACACCATGAACATCTACCGGGGATGCTGCCACGGCTGCCTGTACTGCGACAGCCGCAGCGACTGCTACCAGATCGGGGAATTTGACCGGGTGAGGGCCAAGGCGGACGCCCTGCGCATCCTCCGGGACGACCTGGCCCGGAAGGTGCGGCCTGCCTTCATCTGCACCGGGGCCATGAGCGACCCCTACAACCCCTTTGAGAGGGAGCTGGAGCTCACCCGGTACGCCCTGGAGCTCATCGACGCCTACAGCTGCGGCGTGGCTGTGGCAACCAAAAGCGACCTGATCGTCCGGGATATTGATATCCTGGCCTCCATTCAAACCCACTCCCCGGTGATCTGCAAGCTCACCGTCACCACGGCGGACGACGCCCTGGCGGCCAAGCTGGAGCCAAACGCGCCGCCCCCCAGCCGCCGGCTGGCGGCGCTGGGGGAGCTGTCCGGGGCGGGGCTGTTTGCCGGGGTGCTGCTCATGCCGGTGCTGCCCTTTTTGGAGGACAGCGAGGAAAATGTGCTCTCGGTGGTGGAGGGCGCGGCGAGGGCGGGGGCGAAATTTGTCTATCCCGCCCTGGGGGTCACCATGCGGCAGGGCCAGCGGGAGTATTTCCTGGACGCTCTGGAGCGTGCCTTTCCCGGTCAGGGTCTGAAAGAGCGCTACCTGCGGCAGTTTGGGGACCGCTATCAGTGCGTCAGCCCCCGGGTGAAGACGCTGTGGAAGGCGTTTGCCGCCGCCTGCCGGGAGCGGGGCGTTTTATACGATATGAAGTCCATCATCCGGGCGGCTACCCTGGCCGGCAGGGACCGGCAGCTCACCTTTTTTGACTGACGGGGGGAGAATCCATGAAAGTGAGAGGACGGTTTGCCCCCACTCCCAGCGGGCGGATGCACCTGGGGAACCTGCTCTCGGCGCTGCTGGCCTGGCTGGATGCGCGCAGCGGCGGGGGGGAGCTGGTGCTGCGCATTGAGGACCTGGACACACAGCGGACCAGCCCGGAATTTGCCCGGCAGCTCATGGACGACCTGCGCTGGCTGGGGCTGGACTGGGACGAGGGCGGGCTGGAGCCGGCCTATATGCAGAGCCGCCGGACGGCCTTCTATGAGGAAGCGTTTCACGTTTTGGAGGAGAAGGGGCTGGTCTACCCCTGCTACTGCTCCCGGACGGAGCGGATGGCGGCCTCCGCCCCCCACCGGGACGACGGCGCGGTGGTGTACTCCGGGAAGTGCTTCCGCCTGACGGGGCTGGAGCGGGCGGAGCTGGAGCGGCAGGGCCGCCGCCCGGCCTGGCGGGTGCGGTGCCCCGATATCACCGTGGCGCTGGAGGACGGGAACTGCGGGCCTTACGCCGAAAACCTGGCCCGGGACTGCGGGGATTTTATCGTCCGGCGGTCCGACGGGGTGTTTGCCTACCAGCTGGCGGTGGTGGTGGACGACGCGCTCATGGGGGTGAACCACGTGGTCCGGGGGCGGGACCTGCTGTGCTCCGCCCCCCGGCAGGCGTGGCTCCATGAGGTGCTGGGATATGCGCCGCCCAGGTTTTTCCACACGCCGCTGCTGCTGGCCCCGGACGGCCGGCGGCTGGCCAAGCGGGACCGGGACCTGGACATGGGTGCGCTGCGGGAGCGGTACACGCCGCAGGAGCTCACGGGGCTGCTGGCCTTTTACGCGGGGCTGCTGGACACGCCGGAAAAAGTGACAGCCCAAGAGCTTGCCCGCCAGTTCTCCTGGGCAAAAGTGCTGAAAAGCGACGTTGTGGTTTGTACACCTTGACATCGACGGGTGCGAAGCGTAAAATGGAAAAAATTAAATCGTAGGAGGATGGAATATGGCGCAGATGGATTGGAACGACAAGTTCGGCAAGCGCGGCCTCACCTTTGACGATGTGCTGCTCATTCCGGCGGAGAGCAACGTGCTCCCGGCGGATGTGGACCTGCACACTCAGCTGACCAAGAAGATTACCCTGAACATCCCGGTGATGAGCGCGGCCATGGACACGGTGACCGAGTCCCGCATGGCCATCGCCCTGGCCCGGGAGGGCGGCATCGGCGTGATCCATAAGAATATGTCCATCGGCCAGCAGGCCGAGCAGGTGGACATGGTGAAGCGCAGCGAGAACGGTGTCATCACCAACCCCTTCTGGCTGGGCCCCGGCCACACCCTGGCGGAGGCGGACGAGCTGTGCGCCAAGTACAAAATTTCCGGCGTGCCCATCTGCGAAAACGGCAGGCTCATCGGCATCATCACCAACCGGGATATGAAGTTTGAGACCGACATGAGCAAGCTCATCGACAACGTGATGACCAAGGACCATCTGGTCACTGCGCCCGAGGGCACCACCCTGGACCAGGCCAGGGAAATCCTCCGCAAGCACAAGATTGAGAAGCTGCCCATTGTGGACGACCAGTTCCGCCTGAAGGGGCTTATCACCATCAAGGACATTGAGAAGGCCCAGGTGTACCCCAACTCCGCCCGTGACGAGAAGGGTCGGCTGCTGGTGGGCGCCGCCATCGGCGTCACCCCCGACGTGCTGGACCGGGTGGCCGCCCTGGTGGAGGCGGGGGCGGACGTGCTGTGCCTGGACTCCGCCCACGGCCACTCCCGGAACATTCTGGAGTGCGTCATGCGCATCAAATCCCTGTACCCCGACGTGCAGCTGGTGGCCGGCAACGTGGCCACCGCCGAGGGCACCCGCGCCCTCATTGAGGCGGGGGCGGACTGCGTGAAGATCGGCATTGGCCCCGGCTCCATCTGCACCACCCGGGTGGTGGCGGGCATCGGCGTGCCTCAGATCACCGCCGTGTTCGACGCGGCCCAGGTGGCCGCGGAGTACGGCGTGCCCATCATTGCCGACGGCGGCATCAAGTACTCCGGCGACATCGCCAAGGCCATCGCAGCGGGGGGCAATGTGGTGATGCTGGGCTCCCTGCTGGCGGGCTGCGAGGAGTCCCCGGGCGACACCGAGGTGTACCAGGGCCGGCAGTTCAAGGTCTACCGGGGCATGGGTTCCCTGGGGGCCATGGCGAAGGGCTCCAAGGACCGCTACTTCCAGCAGGACAACAAGAAGCTGGTGCCCGAGGGCGTGGAGGGCCGCGTCCCCTACAAGGGGCCGGTGTCCGAGACCATTTACCAGATGATGGGCGGCCTGCGCTCCGGCATGGGCTACTGCGGCTGCGCCACCATCGAGGAGCTGCGCGCCAATGCCCGGTTCACCCAGATTACCGCCGCGGGCCTGAAGGAGTCCCATCCCCACGATATCTATATCACCAAGGAAGCGCCCAACTACACCATCAATCCCCAATAAACGCGTTGAGCCGCCCGGCGCTGGCCGGGCGGCTCCTTTTTGGTGTTTGGTTTACTCCAGCACCGCCCCCCGGGCGGCGGAGGTGACCAGCTTGGCGTACCGGGCCAGATAACCCGTCTTGATCTTGGGCTCCGGGCACACCCAGGCGGCGCGCCGCTTGGCCAGGGTGGCCTCGTCCACCAGCAGCTCAATTTTGCAGGCGGGTATGTCGATGGAGATCGGGTCGCCCTCCTCCACCAGGGCGATGGGCCCGCCCTGGGCGGCCTCGGGGCAGACGTGGCCGATGGCCGCCCCCCGGGTGGCCCCGGAGAACCGCCCGTCGGTGATGAGGGCCACGTCCGAGCCCATGGTCATGCCGCAGATGGCGGAGGTGGGCTTGAGCATCTCCCGCATCCCCGGCCCGCCCTTGGGGCCCTCGTAGCGGATGACCACCACGTCCCCCTTTTGAATCTTTCCGCCATAGATGGCGTCGATGGCCTCCTCCTCGGAGTCGAACACCCGGGCGGGGCCCTGGTGGCGCATCATCTCCGGGGCCACGGCGGAGCGCTTCACCACGCAGCCCTCCGGGGCCAGGTTGCCCTTGAGGACGGCGATGCCGCCGTCGGGGGAGTAGGGATTGTCGATGGGCCGGATCAGGCTGTGGTCCCGGTTGACCACCCCCTCCAGGTTTTCGCCCAGGGTCTTGCCGGTGCAGGTCATGACGGAGGTGTCCAGCAGGCCCTTGCGGGTCAGCTCCATCATGACGGCGTGGACGCCCCCCGCGCTCTCCAGGTCCTCCATGTAGGTGTCCCCGGCGGGGGCCAGGTGGCACAGGTTGGGGGTTTTGGAGGAGATCTCGTTGGACATATCCAGGTCCAGCTCTATGCCGCACTCGTGGGCAATGGCGGGCAGGTGGAGCATGGTGTTGGTGGAGCAGCCCAGGGCCATGTCCACCGTCTCCGCGTTGTGGAAGGCGGCCTCGGTCATGATGTCCCGGGGTTTGATGTCCTTCTTCACCAGCTCCATGATCTGCATGCCCGCGTGCTTGGCCAGCCGCAGCCGGGCGGACCATACGGCGGGGATGGTGCCGTTGCCCTTCAGGCCCATGCCGATGGCCTCCGTCAGGCAGTTCATGGAGTTGGCGGTATACATGCCGGAGCAGGAGCCGCAGGTGGGGC
>CAJUEG010000128.1 GCA_910584835.1 uncultured Oscillospiraceae bacterium
TCGTCGGGCACCACCACCCGGCAGCTCTTGCCCTCCTCCAGCTCGGTGACGCTGACCACGTCGGCGGGGGCCAGGGCGGCGGCCACGTACTGCCCGGGGTCGTCGGACCACTTGATGATGTCCACCTTCTCGCCGCGCAGCTCCTCCACCACGGCGTTGACCCGCTGGCCCCGGGGGCCCACGCAGGCGCCGATGGGGTCCACGTTCTCGTCGTCGCTCCACACGGCCAGCTTGGTGCGGCTGCCCGCCTCCCGGGCGATGGACATGACCTGAACGGTGCCGTCGTAGATCTCGGGCACCTCCAGCTCAAACAGGCGCTTGACCAGCCCCGGGTGGGTGCGGGAGATGAGCACCTGGGGCCCCCGGGTGGAGCGGCGCACCTCCACCACGTATACCCGCACCCGGTCGCCCTCGTGAATGACCTCGCCCTTGACCTGCTCGCCGGCGGACAAAAACGCGTCGGTGAACTCGGAGCCGGAGGTGAGGCGGATGGCCACCGAGCCGTTGCGCTCGTCCACCCGGGTGACGGTGCCGGTGAGAATTTCGTGCTCCTTGGCGGAGAACTCGTCGAAAATCATCCCCCGCTCCGCCTCCCGCATGCCCTGGATGATGACCTGGCGGGCGGTCTGGGCGGCGATGCGGCCAAAATTCTTGGGCTTGATCTCAATGCGCAGCACGTCCCCCAGCTGAGCCCTGGGCAGGGCCTTCTGGGCGTCGTCCAGGCTGATTTCGGTGTGGGGATTGTCCACCGCCTCCACCACGTCCTTTTTGACGAACATGCGCACGGTCTCCAGTTCCTCGTTGGCGTCCACCACCACGTTGTCGGTGATGCCCTCGTGATCCCGCTTGTAGGCGGCCACCAGGGCCTGGGTGATCTTCTCCAGCATGTAAGATTTGGGGATGCCCTTTTCCTTTTCAATATCGGAGATGGCGGCGAAAAATTCCTTGGCGTCCAGCTCCGTGCTCTTTGCGGCGATTTTTTTCTTAGCCATGTCGTTTAACTCCTTCAAAACTCGACGTGCAGCCGCACCTGGGCCACATCTTTCTTGTCAAAGCGGGCGCCGTCCACCACGACGGCCCCGCCCTCATATCCGGCGAGAACGCCGGAGACCTCCTTCCGGCCGTCCACGGGGCGGTAGAGCTTCACATCCACCTGCTGTCCCATGCACCGGGCAAAGTGCTCCGGCTTTTTCAGGACCCGGTCCAGTCCGGCGGAGGACACCTCAAAGGTATAGCTGCCCTGGATGGGGTCGGCGTCGTCCAGCGCATCGGACAGCGGGCGGGAGACCGCCTCGCAGCAGTCGATGTCCACGCCGCCCTCCCGGTCAATATAAACACGGAGAAACCATTCCCCGGCCTCCTTGACGTATTCCACGTCCCAGAGCGTGCAGCCGGCCCCCTCCACAATGGGAAGGGCCAGGGCGGCCACCGCGTCGGTCACCTTTGCCATGATGAGGCTCCTTTCCAGTGCTGCTGTGTATTCTTCCTCGCTTCCGATTGTCACGCTCCGCCTGTTCTCAGCGCGCGGCTTCGCTCCAGCTCAGGCAAAGCCCAGTCCCGCTTCGCGGACCTTGGGCTTTTGTCCTCGCTG
Source organism: uncultured Oscillospiraceae bacterium (assembly GCA_910584835.1). GTDB lineage: Bacteria > Bacillota > Clostridia > Oscillospirales > Oscillospiraceae > Enterenecus. The sequence continues at coordinate 1,592 of CAJUEG010000128.1, forward strand.
CGCTCCATCCGCGCTGCTCACGACGGCTCCGCGCTCCCTTCCAAAAGAAAGAGTGAGGCGCGCGCCTCACTCCTTTCTTACTTTAACATTCAAGTCATTCTACCACGCACAGCGGCGGATTGCAACCCCCCGCGCGAAAATTTTTCCCGGCTTTCGCTCCGGAAAGGGAGGAGATCAGGGCCGGTAGCCGTCGCGGACAAAGGGCGGGGCGATTTCCGCGGCGGTGAGCGGGGCATACCGGGAGGGGCGGCGGTAGGCGTTGCCGTGGACCTCGGTCTCCCGGTACCGGCGCAGCCGCTCCAGGTCGAGCCGGGCCAGATAGACGCCCTCCGCCCCGCCCGCCTGCAAAATGCAGGTGTCCCGGGAGTCATCCAATTCGGGCAGGTAGGCCACGCCGTCAAATACGGTGGAAATTCCGTTGCAGTCGGGCACGCCCTGGGGATAATTACAGGTGGCGACGGCCAGCATATTCTCAAAGGCCCTGGCGCGCAGCTGGGAGAGGCGGTTGATCTCCATGGGGCAGGCGTTGGGGACCAGGATGAGCTCGGCGCCCTTGAGCATGAGGATGCGGGCGCTCTCAGGGAACTCCCGGTCATAGCAGATCATGGCCCCCACCTTCACCGGGCCGCAGGCGGTGTCCAGCTCGGACACAAAGAAGTCCTCGCCGGGGGTCAGATGGCGCTCCGCGTCGAAGTCGCAGGTGTGCACCTTGGCGTAGGCAAGCCGCTGCCGGCCAAAGCGGTCAAAGAGGAGCAGGGTGTTGCGGGGGCCGCCCTCGTGCTCCTCCAGCAGGGTGACGGCAATGGCCATGGACAGGTCCCGGGCCAGGGCCTGAAAGGCGCGGGCAAAGCCGCCGCCGGCGGGAATGGCGCGGGCGGTCCACTCCTGCGCGGGCCGGCCGCAGATCTGGTAGCCGCAGCTCCACATCTCAGGGAACAGGGCGATGTCGGCCCCCAGCTCCTTGGCCTTTTTGCAGGCGGCCAGCCCCTTTTCCAGGTTGCCCTCCAGGGCGGAGCAGGGGGCGAGCTGCAAAAGGGCGATGTTCAGCGTATTCATGGCGGTTCCTCCTTGCCGGAAATACGGGCTCTGCCCAACAGTATAGCACGGTCTGCCGCCGGACACAAGCCGGCCCGGGTATGGGAACGGCGGCCCCGCCCTTGCGCCCGCTTAAAAATAATGGTATAATCAAACGCTGTCATCCGCCGCGTTCAATCAAACTGTGAGGTGTCCCCTATGAAGCTAATGGTCATCGACGGCAATTCCATCGTCAACCGGGCCTTTTACGGCGTCAGCCAGAACCTGACCACCCGGGAGGGCCTGCCCACCAACGCCATTTTCGGCTTCCTCAACATCCTGTTCAAGCTGCTGGACGAGGAACAGCCCGAAGGGCTGGCGGTGGCCTTCGATATGCGCGCCCCCACCTTCCGCCACAAGGCGTTTGCCGGGTACAAGGCCCAGCGCAAGGGGATGCCGGAGGAGCTGGCCGTCCAGATGCCGGTGCTGAAGGAGGTGCTGGACGCCATGAACATCCGCCGCTGCGAGCTGGAGGGCTGGGAGGCGGACGACCTTCTGGGCACCATGGCCCGGGTGAATGGGGACCAGGGCGGGGACACGGTGATCGTCACCGGGGACAAGGACGCCCTGCAATTGATTGACGGCCGCACCACGGTCAAGCTGGTGTCCACCCGCATGGGCCAGACCACCACCCGCAACGTCACGCCGGAGGAGTTCCGGGCGGAGTACGGCTTCGACCCCATCCACATGATCGACCTGAAGGCGCTGATGGGGGATTCCTCGGACAACTACCCCGGCGTGAAGGGGGTGGGGGAGAAGACCGCCCTGGCCCTGATCCGGCAGTACCAGACGGTGGACGCCGTCTATGAGAAGCTGCCGGACATCGACGCCAAGCCCGGCGTCATCAAAAAGCTCGCCGAGGGGGAGGCGGACGCCCGGCTGAGCTATGACCTGGCGGTCATCCGCACCGACGCGCCCATGGGCTTTTGCCCGGAGGACGCGGCGCGAAAGCCCTTCAACGAACCCATTTTGTATGAAAAGCTGCTGAACCTGGAGTTCAGCAAGCTCATCGATAAGCTGAAGCTCACCCCCGGCCCCGCGGCCGCCGCCCCCGAGGGGGAGCCGGAGGAGGTCCGGGTGGACATCGTGGCGCTGCGCACGGTTCGGGAGTTTGAGGAGGCCCGCGCCAGATGGGAGGCGGCGGAACACGTCACCGTCCACCCCCTGCCCGGGCTGGAGGGGGTGTCGGTGGTGGCGCCGGAGGACGGCGGCCATATATATCACTACGACGTCCGCTGGGGGAGCTATGAGGGGGACTACCGCGCCGTGCTGGAGGCGCTGTTTTCCGGGCGGGTGAAAAAGGCGGCCCATGGGGTCAAGGAGCTGTGCCGCGCCCTGCTGGACGAGGGGGTGGAGCCGGAGGGCTTCGTATTCGACACCGAGCTGGCGGCCTACCTCCTCGACCCCACCGCGGGGAGCTACGAGATCAGGAAGCTGGCCGCGTCCTACTTTAAAAAGGCGGTGGAGCAGAACACCGCGTTCAAGGAGGGGGAGCAGTTTTCCCTCCTCGACGACGATTTGAAAGCGCAGACCGCCTGGTATGAGGACGCGGCGTGGATTGACGCCTTTTACAGCCTGTTCAAACCCAGGCTGGAGGAGCTGGGCCTGCTTGACCTGCTGACGGACATCGAGCTGCCCCTGTGCCCGGTGCTGGCCCGGATGGAGAAGGCAGGGGTGCTGGTGGACGGCCAGGCGCTGGCCGACTTCGGCAAACAGCTCCAGCTGGGCATCGACACGCTGACCGCGGAGATCTACGGCCTGGCCGGGGAGGAGTTCAATATCCTCTCCCCCAAGCAGCTGGGCCATATCCTGTTCGACAAGCTGGGCCTGCCGCCGGTGAAAAAGACCAAGACCGGCTGGTCCACCAACGTGGACGTGCTGGAGAAGCTGCGCCCCCGCCACGAGATTGTGGGGAGGGTGCTGGACTACCGCCAGCTCACCAAGCTCAACTCCACCTATGTGGAGGGGCTGGGCAAGGTCATCGGGGCCGACGGGCGCATCCACACCAGCTTCCAGAACACCGTCACCGCCACCGGGCGGCTGTCCTCCACAGAGCCCAATCTTCAAAATATCCCCGTGCGCACCCCCCTGGGGGCGGAGATGCGGAAAATGTTCACAGCCCCGCGGGGAAAGGTTCTGGTAGACGCGGACTACTCCCAGATCGAGCTGAGGCTGCTGGCCCACATGTCCGGGGACCAGGCCATGATCGCGGGCTTCAACAGCGGGGTGGATATCCACACCGTCACCGCCTCCCAGGTGTTCGGGCTGCCCCAGGACGCGGTGCCCCCGGAGCTGCGCCGGGCGGCCAAGGCGGTGAACTTCGGCATCGTGTACGGCATCTCGGCCTACTCCCTGTCGGAGGACATCCACGTCACCGTGGCCCAGGCCAAGGAGTATA
>CAJUEG010000129.1 GCA_910584835.1 uncultured Oscillospiraceae bacterium
CATCATCTACGACGAGATCAAGCAGGGGGAGAAGGGCAGCCGGGACAAGTTCGCCAAGATCGACCGGGCCATCCGCAAATCCGGGTGCGACTGCGCCATCCTGGCCTGCACCGAGCTGTCGGTGTTCTCCACCTACCACCCCCTGCCCCCCTTCTACCTGGACGCCATGATGGTCATGGCGGAGCGGGCGGTGGAGCTGTGCGGCTACCCCCTGCGCACCATTTAATTGGGAGGTCATCGCTATGGATTTAACCCGATTTCCCCTGGGGGACTACTGCGCCCTGTTGGACGGGCTGGGCCAGCTGGCCGCCCCCCTGCCCCAGGGGCTTGATTTGGGGCGGGTGGTGGAGCTGGTGTCCTGCAACTCCCGGGAAACGGTCCCCGGTACCCTGTTCCTCTGCAAGGGCGCCCACTTTAAGGCGGACTACCTGGCGGACGCCTGGCGCCGGGGCGCTTTCGCCTACGTCAGCGAAGTCCCCTACCCGGAAACGGATCTGCCCTGCATCCTGGTAAAGGACATGCGCCGGGTGATGGCCCCGCTGGCGGCAAAATACTACAACGACCCCGCCCGGCATCTGAAAATCATCGGCCTCACCGGCACCAAGGGGAAATCGTCCACCGCCTATTACCTGAAATATATCCTGGACGAGTATCTGGCCCCCCAGGGCAGGAGCTGCGGGGTGATCTCCTCCATCGACACCTGGGACGGGGTGGAAAAGTTTGAATCCCACCTCACCACCCCCGAGCCCCTGGAGCTTCAGCGGCACTTCGCCCACGCCCTCTCCTCCGGGATGGAGTATGTGGTGATGGAGGTGTCCAGCCAGGCGCTGAAGTACCACCGCACCCTGGGCGTCCAGTTTGCCGCCGCCGCCTTTTTGAACATCGGCTCCGACCACATCTCCCCCATTGAGCACCCGGACTTCGACGACTATTTCCACTCCAAGCTGAAAATTTTCTCCCAGGCGGCGCTGTCCTGCGTCAACCTGGACTGCGATCACGGGGCGGAGACCCTGTCCGCCGCCCGCGCCGCCTGTGGACGCGTGCTCACCTTCTCCCGGCGGGACCCCGCCGCCGCGGTATACGGCCATGACGCCCACAAATTCGGCGACGACATCCTGTTCGAGGTAAGCGCCGGGGCGCTGAGCGGCCAGTACCGCCTGACCATGCCCGGGCTGTTCAACGTGGAGAACGCCCTGGCGGCCATCACCGTCTGCCTGGGGCTGGGAATTCCGGCGGAATACGTCCGGGCGGGCCTCGCCAAGGCCAGGGTGCCCGGCCGGATGGAGGTGTACTCCAACGCCCTGGGGGACGTCACCGCCATTGTGGACTACGCCCACAACCGCATGAGCTTCGAGACCCTGTTCCGCTCGGCCAGGCAGGAATACCCCGGGCGGCGGATCGTGGCCGTGTTTGGCTGCCCGGGCAAAAAGGCCTTTGACCGCCGACGGGACCTGGGGGAGGTGGCCGGGGCATATTCCGACCTGGTGGTACTCACCGAGGAGGACTCCGGCGAGGAGGACACCCTGTCCATCTGTAGGGAGATCGCCTCCCATGTGGCCTGCGAGTGCCGCATCGAGCCCAACCGGGGGGAGGCCATCCGGCAGGCGGTGCTCAGCTGCAAGACGCCCTCCCTCCTCCTCATCACCGGCAAGGGGGCGGAGACCCGGCAGAAGCGGGGGCTGGAGTATATCGACACGCCCTCCGACGTGGAGTACGCCCAGGCGTTCCTGCGGGAGCTGGACGCCAACCGGGGGCATCGGTAAGTAAAGCGGAGAAAACCTCCTCATTGTCATGCGCACCCTGTAGTCGTGCTGCGAAGCCTCCGCGATGGGGCCTAAGTCCGCCGATTGCGCAAAAATCATCCGGGACTTTCAGCCCCTCCTGATTTTCGCTCCACTCTGGCCTTAGTCCCCTGCTCCCGGCTTCTCCGCAACCTGTATGTAGTCGTGCTGCGCCTGCTCGCGACGCGCGGCTTCCCTCCGTCTCGGGCAAACCCCATCCGGGCCTCTGGCCCTCCTTGGGCTTTTCCCCTCGCTCCGGTCCATCCGCGCTGCTCGCGACGGCTCCGCAACCTAAAGTTGCGCGATAAATGGTGGACGCAACCGCTCCTTTTTGGTAGGATGGGCCCATGTAAAGGAGGTAATCACTATGACGCCATCCCATACGCTTCCAGTCCGTACGCTGGTTGTATTGCTTATCAACATCGCGCTTTGGGCCCTCTTCCTCTGTGTGATCGTGCTGCTCATCCGCGCCCTGCTGAAATACCTGCGCTCCGATAAGGGCCGCAGAGGTTCGCCGGAGCAGGCCTGGAACCTGGGCGAAGCCCTGAAAGCCCGGCGCACCGCCGCCGGTTACACCCAGGAGTACGTGGCCGAGGCCCTGGGGGTCAGCCGCCAGGCGGTCTCCAAGTGGGAGAACGGCGCCTCGGAGCCCAGCACCGCCAACCTGATGGCCCTGGCCAGGCTGTACGGCCTGTCGGTGGACGAGCTGCTCTCCACAACCGAATAATCGACAAAATGCCCCTCCCATCCGCTGGGAGGGGCATTTCTCCGCCTGATTTCATAGATTGGGGAAAACGCCACAGGAGGTTTCCCCATGAAGCTGTCCCAGCTGCTGTCCGCCCTGGGGGCGCGCTGCCCCCAGGATGCGGAGGTCACCGCCCTCACCTGCGACTCCCGGGAGGTGGTCCCCGGGGCGCTGTTCGCCGCCCTCCCCGGCCACCGGACCGATGGCCGCGCCCACATCCCCGAGGCCCTGTACCGGGGCGCCGCCGCCGTGGTGTGCGCCCCGCCCCTGCCGGACGGTGTTCCGGGCACCGCTGTGGACGACCCCCGGGCCGCCCTGGCCCTGCTGGCGGCGGAATTTTACGGCCGCCCAGCCGACAGCCTCACCCTCATCGCCGTCACCGGCACCAAGGGCAAAACCACCACCGCCCACATGATCCGGGACATCCTGTCCGCCGCCGGGTACAAAACCGGCATGATCGGCACCCTGGGGGCGTACATCGGCCGGGAAAAGCTGTGCGATACCGCCAACACCACCCCGGAGCCCATCGCCCTCCACCGCATTCTGCGGCAGATGGCGGACGCCGGGTGCTCCTATGTGGTGCTGGAGGCGTCCTCCCAGGCCATGAAGCTGCGCCGCCTCTGCGGCCTCACCTTTGCCGCCGGGGTGTTCCTCAACCTCTCCCCGGACCACATCGGCCCCGGGGAACACGCCGGCTTTGACGAGTACCGGGCCTGCAAGGCCGCCCTGTTCCGCCAGTGCCGCCGGGCCGTGGGCAACGGGGACGACCCCGCCTGGCCCGCCATGGCCGCCCAGCTCCCCCCGGACGCCCCCGCCGTCACCTTCGGATTTACTCCGAAGGCGGACGTCCGCGCCCTGGCCGTGGAGCCCGACCCGGACCGCCCCCTGTCCGTCCGGCTCACCGTGGCGGGCGCGCCCCGCTACCACATCCCCCTGCCGGGGGACTTCAACGGGGCCGACGCCCTGGCCGCCGTGGCCCTCGCCCGGGCCCTGGGGCTGGACGACGGCGCGGTGCGGGCGGGGCTGGCCCACGTCGCGGTGCCGGGGCGTGCCCAGCGCCTGCGGGTCCCCGCCCCTTTTGAGGTGGTCGTCGACTACGCCCACAACGGCGCCAGCTTTGACGCGGTGCTGTCCGCCCTGCGCTCCCACCATCCCCGGCGCATCATCGCCGTGTTCGGCGCGGGCGGGGACCGCCCCAGGCTGCGCCGAACGGACATGGCCCGCTCCGCCATCCGCTGGGCGGACTGCGCCGTAGTCACCGCCGACAACCCCCGCTCCGAGCGCGTGGAGGATATCTGCGCCGACATCTCCGCCGCCCTGGGGGCGTTCCCCCACGAGACGGTGCCGGACCGCCGCGCCGCCATTTTCCGGGCGCTGGACATGGCCGGGCCGGGGGACGTGGTGGCCCTGCTGGGCAAGGGCCACGAGGAGTACATTGAGGAAAACGGCGTCCGCCGTCCCTTTTCGGAGCGGGCGGTGGTGGCGGAGTACTTTGCCCCGGGCAGATGAGGGCAAAAAGCGGTCCCCCATGAGGGGGACCGCTTTGACGCTGTGAAAAGGGGGTTTACTTGTACAGCTCAATGAGCTTCTGCAGGTGCTCCCAGCGCACCCCAACGCGTCCTGCGGACGCGCCGGGGGCCCCTTTGAATTTCAATGCTCGGGCGAAGTAAATTCGCCCTGCGCAATTCTCCGCTGTGCTCCGAATTTACGGCGCACTCGCGCCGCCCGCCTTCGGCGGGGGAGCGCTGGTTTACTTGTACAGCTCGATGAGCTTCTGGAGATGCTCCCAGCGCTCCATAGCCGCTTCCTCGTTCTCCTTGAAGAGCTTTTCGGCGCGCTCCGGGAAGGAGCGGGTGAGGGAGGAGTAGCGGGCCTCGTTCTTCAGGAAGTCCTGATAGCCGCCCGCGGGGGCCTTGGAGTCCAGAGTGAACGGATTCTTGCCCTCGGCCTTCAGAGCGGGGTTGTAACGGAACAGGTTCCAGTAGCCGCAGGCCACGGCCTTCTTCATCTCGCTCTGGCAGTTGGCCATGCCGCCCTTGATGGAGTGCATCTCGCAGGGGCTGTAGCCGATGACCAGGGACGGGCCGTGGTAGGCCTCGGCCTCCCGGATGGCCTGGAGGGTCTGGTTGGGGTTGGCGCCCATGGCCACCTGGGCCACGTAGACGTAACCGTACTGCATGACGATCTCAGCCAGGGACTTCTTGGCGATGGTCTTGCCGGCGGCGGCGAACTGCGCCACCTGGCCGATGTTGGAGGACTTGGAGGCCTGCCCGCCGGTGTTGGAGTACACCTCGGTGTCGAACACGAAGATGTTCACGTCCTCGCCGGAGGCCAGCACGTGGTCCAACCCGCCGTAACCGATGTCGTAGGCCCAGCCGTCGCCGCCGAAGATCCACACGGACTTCTTGTTCA
>CAJUEG010000130.1 GCA_910584835.1 uncultured Oscillospiraceae bacterium
CGTCCGCCTGGCCGCTCTCGATGTAGTCCCGGGCCACCGCCTCCTCCTGGGAGTGGGCCGCCAAAGAGTAGGTCCCGGGCAGGTCGATGAGCTGGTACTCCTGCCCCTCGAAGATGTACTCCCCCCGGGCGGTGGCCACCGTCTTCCCCGCCCAGTTCCCTGTGTGCTGACGCAGCCCGGTCAAGGCGTTGAACAGGGTGGACTTGCCCACGTTGGGGTTTCCCGCCAACGCCACCCGGTTCATGTGGCCACCGCCCCGGCGGGAACCTCCTCAACCCGCCGCTCCAGGGCCACGCCTTCGGCGTCCGTCCGGCGCAGGGCGATCAGCGCCCCCCGGATCAGATAGGCGCAGGGGTCGCCGGCGGGGCTGCGCAGCACACAGGTCACCCGGGTGCCCCGCACCAGTCCCAGGTCGGTGAGCCGCCGGTCCATGGCGGGCCCCGCGCTCACCTCGGTCACATAGGCGCTCTCCCCCTCCCGGAGGGCGGATAAGCGCAGCGCTTCATACATAATAGACAGCTCCTTTCCCGCGCGGACCGCCCCGCGGACGGTCCGCAAGCTATCCTATGGCGGGACGGGGCGAATGGTGAAATATGGAAGCCCCCGCCATCGGCAGAGGGCTCCTTCTAATCGCTTCAAATGTGAATGCGGCTGTCTCCCGCGGATAACGGACACACCCCCGCGGCCGGCGGGGGTGTGTCCTCAATCATTCCTGATATGAATGTGGTTGTTGATATGGTTGGCGCAGTAGCAGTAGTACCCGTCGCACTTGGAGCAGTATCGGAACTCCATATTGGGGTCGTCCTGGTCGGTGAGGCCGCACACCGCGCACTTGTGCAGATAGCCGCCGGTCTCTTTGGCCTTTTTCTGGGCCTGCCGCTGGGCCTTCTTGAAATTGATGACCTGGGGGTCCGCCCGCCGCCGGGCAAAGCCCAGCTTCATGGACCAGAAGGGCCAGGTGAAGATGAAGTAGTTGATAAAGCTGGGCAGGGCCAGCAGTATCACAAACGGGCCGCTCTCCAGCCCCTCCAGCAGAATGAGGGCCACGTCCAGCAGGGCCAGCCACTTCATTTTGATGGGGAGCACAAACATGAACAGCACCTGCATCTCGCTGTACATGGTGGCGATGGCCAGGAAGAAGGACAGATGGATGTAATAGATGCTGGTGCTTCCCAGCGCCATACCGCCCAGGATGGACAGCGCCACACCGCACAGGTAGAACAGGCTGAATCTGGCCGTCCCCCACTCCCGCTCCAGCATCTGGCCCGTCCAGTAGACCACGTAGCAGCCCAGCAGCAGGTAGAAGGGGTTGAACGAGCTGGGGATGAGCAAAAAGGTGACCAGCCGCCACACCTCCCCGTGGAGAATGGCCGACCTGCTGAATATCAGCCAAGCGGGCAGCTGCCGCAGCGCGGGCAGAAGGCTGAGCACCCCCACGATCACCTGGCCGATGGCGATGTACATGGCCAGGTTGGGGATGCCGAACCGGGGGTGCTTGGCGCAAAAACGGTCAATGGGACCGTAGTGATCGTTGCGGTACATCATGGACAAGTCTCCTTTTCGGGTCTGTTGACACCATTCTACCCCAACCGGACTGGAAAATAATCAATAAACTGTGAATCATTTGCTGTAGAACGCCGCGATGTGGCGCAGCACCTCCACCACCGCGTCCATCTCCTCCACACAGGCCAGCTCCAGCGGGCCGTGGAAATTGTAGCCGCCGGTGCCCAAGTTGGGGCAGGGCAGCCCCATATAGGACAGCCGCGCCCCGTCGGTGCCCCCCCGGATGGGCTCCACCGCCGGGGTGAGCCCCGCCAGCTCCGCCGCCCGCTTGGCGTTTTCCACCAGGTGCATGCAGTCCGCCAGCTTCTCCTTCATGTTATAGTAGCTGTCCTTCATGGTCAGCTCCACCTTCGCCGTGGGGTGGGCGGCCCCCACCTGGGCGGCGGCCCGCTCCATCAGCGCCTTCTTCTCCTGGAACTTCTCCCGGTCATGGTCCCGGATGATATACTCCATATGGGCCGACGCGGTGGTGCCGGCGAGCGCGTCCAGATGGAAGAAGCCCTCGTACCCCTCGGTTTTGGCGGGGATGGCAGACCGGGGCAGCAGGGCGTTGAGCTCCTGGGCGATGAGCAGGGCATTCTCCATCACGTCCTTGGCGGTGCCGGGGTGGACGGACACGCCGGTGATGTCCACCTTGGCGGAGGCGGCGTTGAAGTTCTCGTACTCGATGGACCCCGCCGCGGAGCCGTCCACGGTGTAGGCGTACTTCGCGCCGAAGGCGGCCACGTCGAAGTGGTCGGGGCCCTCGCCGATCTCCTCGTCGGGGGTGAAGGCCACGCACAGCCGCCCGTGGGGCAGGTTTTCCGCGATGAGCCGCTCGCACAGGGTCATGATCTCCGCCACCCCCGCCTTGTCGTCCGCCCCCAGCAGGGTGGAGCCGTCGGCGGTGATGAGGGTCTTGCCCTTCAGTCCCGCCAGGAAGGGGAAGTCCGCCGCCTTGATTACCCGTCCCCCCTGGGGCAGGGCGATGTCCCCGCCGTCATAGTTCTCGTGGAGGATGGGCTTCACGTTCTCCCCGGAGAAGGCGGGGGCGGTGTCCATGTGGGCCAGCAGGCCCAGGGCGGGGGCGTTCTCACAGCCGGGGGAGGCGGGCAGCCAGGCGGTGACGACGCAGCGCTCGTTGACGCCGGGGTTTTCCAGCCCCAGCTCCTTGAGCTCGTCCACCAGCACCCGGGCCAGGTCCCACTGGCCGGGGGTGGAGGGGGTCACCCCCGTCTCCTCGGAGGAGGCGGTGTGGATTTGGACATACTTGATCAGACGTTCATAGGCGCGCATAACCATTACTTCCTTTCTTCACTTCTGCCGACCAAGTAATCCAGGGATACCTGGAAATAGTCGGCCAATGTCACCAGGCCGTCGAAATCAGGGCGGTGTTCCCCTGTCTCATAAAACCGGATGTTCCGGTCACTGACCCCCAGGACCTCGCCCAGGGCCCTTTGGGACACTTTTTTCTCCGAGCGCAGCTCTCGAAGCACTTCGCTGAAATCTCGCATAATAACCCCCTTGACAAGGATTTATTTTTCCTCTATAACACAAGCAGGACTTAAATTTCCTGTCTCGATTTGGAGGGACCTAGAAATGAACAGGACTATAGCGGAGCTTTATGCGCTTATCTGCGAACGAATCTCCACCACACCGAATCATCAAGAAAAAATTCATGCTCTGGCAATCGCCAAAATGGCTATTGGGGATGAGCTGGAGCAGTTGACCGAAAAAGACATCATTCCTCTGTTAGACGTATACGCATCACTGGATGGGGAACGACAGAAACTGCGTGAACAGATGATATTTGAAGCCGCTCTGGAGTTTGGAATGGAATTAGGCCGAATGTCCGTCAAATGATAATCGGATCGCTTGTCCACTCCAGCCCGCAGGGGCCGGGGGCTTCCCTGCACAATTGGTAAAAGTCGGTGCAGCGGGCCTCCAGCTCCAGCAGGGGCTGCCCCCTGCCGTGGGCGGGCTTGGTGATGACGGGCAGGGCGGCTTTGTCCTTCATCTCCCGCAGCAGAACCCGGCCCGCCCCGTTGGCCCCCAGCACCCGGAGATAGGGCGGATGGGCGGGCCGGTGGGCCGCCCGCAGGCCCAGCGCCCCCCACAGCAGGGCGCGCCGTATGCGGGCGTGGGCATAGCGCTTGGTCTTGGCCAAGGCATAGACCTCCTCCAGCGTCCTCCCCCGGCGCACCGCCCGGTACAGCCGGTGGGACAGCCCCTCCCCGCAGTCGGGCAGGGCGGCGAAGTCCCCTTCGTCCATGGCCCGCAGGGCGGCCAGCACAGCCCGTTCCCCATATGGGAGGCCGGCGGGGTTTTCTGCTGGCAGCGCCCCCGCCAAAATCTGCTCCCGCAGAAAAGAGGCGGAGGGGTACCGCGGGTGCGCCCCCTGATCGTGTCCCGCCCCCGCCCGGAGCACGGTGACGGGCTGGATTTCGCTGTTCAGGGCATGGAGCGCCCGGATATACTCCACCCCCAGGTTGTTGTTTGGGCGGGAGAGCAGGGCCGCCGCCTCCGTCCCCACCAGCTCCTCCGCCGCCCTCTGGCGGCAGGCGGCGAAGGGCAGCCCCCGGTCCAAAAACCGCCGCAGGGCGGTCTGGTACGCCGGGCTGTCCAGACACAGGGCCAGCCGCTCAAGCTCCCCCGCCGCCCCGCACTCGCTGCCAAAGGACAGGTGGGTCACCACCCCTGTGGACGCCAGCAGCTCCGCTGCCCCCCGGGCGAAGGTCTCCGCCGAGGACGCCGCCCACACCGTGGGCAGCTCCAGCACCAGGTCCGCGCCCCCCTCCAGGGCGGCCCCTGCCCGGCTCCACTTGTCAAAGACGGCGCACTCTCCCCGCTGCACAAAATTCCCGCTCATCACAGCCACCACGGCACATTCCCCCAGCGCCCGGCGGGTCTCCCGCAGGTGGAGGGCGTGGCCCGGGTGGAACGGATTGTACTCCGCCACCACACCCGCAACGGTCATGAACCCCCTCCTCCCACTATTTTTCGGCAAAATCGCGAAAACCGCTTGCGGTATGCCGTCCATCGTAGTATAATATGTCCGTTATAAACCCCGTCTTTTGTAATTATACGCCTAAAGGCGGGGCAAAGTAAATACCCAGTTATGTCCCATCCCCAACGCTGGAAATCGTGACTAAAGGAGTGCGGAACATGAAAGTTCTCGTCATCAACGCCGGCAGCTCGTCCCTGAAGTATCAGCTGCTGGACACCGACAGCCAAGACGTGCTGGCCAAGGGCCTGTGCGAGCGCATCGGCATCGACGGCAAATTCACCTATA
>CAJUEG010000131.1 GCA_910584835.1 uncultured Oscillospiraceae bacterium
TACGCTCGGAAGCTATGTTCAGGGCGATTTGACATTCCAATTTGATGGCCGGAGGGTGGACTTGGAATCCTTCGGCTGTAAACTGACGGGAATCCACTGTACGGCGGAGGAAGCGGACATGACATGGCTGGACCGGCTGGAGGACGCCGTATTCGGCCCCGGAGAAATGGAGATGCAATGAACGATTTTGACTACCTGGCCCAGCTCCCCGGCGAGGAGCTGGAGCAGAATTGGATCAGGACGCGGCTGAAAACGCTGAGTGTGCGGGAGGGCATCATCCTGGCCGCCGCTGCCCAGGCCGACCCGCCTGAGAACGCCGTCCAGGCCATCAACCAGCTCCAGGCCCTGGACGAATACAGGGTGTGCCTGGACGCGGGCAGCTATGAGGCGCTGGGCAGGCGGCACCTGATCAACGACACCGCCATGCCGATGGATGCCCTGGCCTTCGCCGACCTGGAGGCGGCGGGGCGGCAGTATGAGGACAGGCACCCCGGCCTGTTCATCGGCAGCTACTATGTCCAGTACCCGGGAACGCCCCCCGAGCCGGTCTACCGGCGCGGCATGGCCCTCCCCGCCGACGACGGGTGGAGCGTCAAGATGAAGCTGGTCTCCCCCGCTGTGCCCGAGGGGGTGTGGCTGCGCCTGCCTGGGCCGTTCGAGGACGGCAGTGAGGATGTGGTGAAGGAAGAACTGGAGGTAGGGATGGCCCTGCGGGAGCTGCGTGTGCGTTTTGGGGCCGAATGCACTTTGATGGATGCCCAATGCGTTTTACCCGAAGCCGGGGATTTGGTGGCCCAATACAGCAGCGATATTGAGGGCCTGTTTTACGATGCGCACAACCTGGGCTGTGTGCTAAACGAGAGAGGCCAGGGCTCCCCGCACTTCATGGAGCGGTATGCCGCCGCGCTGGCGCTGGAGGGCTGCCAAAACCTAAAGCTGGCGCTGGACATTTCCCAAAACCTCAACTGCTACGACTGGATGCAGTGCGCCGATCTGGAGGAGTCCGGCAGGTGCAGGCTGCTGGACGCCGGCATGACGGAGGAGCAGATCCGGGCCAGCGGCATCGACCTGGCTGGCTACAAAGCCCACCTTCCGGAGAAGGAAGGGTACACGCCCACCCCGGACGGCTGGGGTTATATCCGCCGCAACGCCAACGAGTTCTACTACCAGTTCAGCACCCCCGCCCAGCCCCAGGAGGAGCCTGGGATGACAATGCAATAATACATTTACAGGGGCCGTTTTCCCGATGGGGACAGCGGCCCCTCTTTTTTGCGCTTTCGTCACCCCTTTTCCGGGAAAACGCCCCCGAAAAAGGAGGACGTCATGAAAGAAGAACAGCTCCTGGCCTATCTGAAGGCCAATTGCTTCGGGCGGAAAAAGAGCCAGACCCGGGGCCAGCTCCAGCGGAAGCTGGGACTCAGCAAAGACCAGCTCACCAACATGGTTCATCGGATGCGCTGCAAGGGCCTGCCCATCGCGGGCGGGCCACTGGGATACTTCTACGCCCAGAACGCCGGGGAACTCCACGCCACCATCCGCTGGCTGGAGAAGATGGTGCGTACCCTGCTGAAGTCCATCGACGGACTGGTGAAGGCTATGGAGTCCTTCGGGCCCGTGGATGATGGCGGTGGGGGTGATGGTTCCTGAGAAGCTTCATCCCCTGGGTGGGCGGCAAGGGCAGGCTGCTGTGGCTGATCAATAAACTGGCCCCCGCCCGGTACGCCCGGTTTGTGGACGTATTCGGCGGCAGCGGCACCGTCACCCTGGGCCGTCCCCTGCGCCGGGGCTGCATTGAGATCTACAACGATTTCAACAGCAACCTCACCAACCTGTTCTGCTGCGTGAAGGAGCGCACTATGGCCCTGCTCCGGGAGCTGGGCTTTCTGCCGCTGAATTCCCGGGACGATTTCGATGTCCTGTACAAATTTTTCTCCCGCCAGGAGTTCACCGACGACTATCTGGAGGAGGAACTGGAGCTGACGCAGGTTTTTCTTGATCCACCCCACAGGGAAGCTGTCCGCCGCCTGATGCTGGAGCGCGCCCCCCGGGGCGATTTGCGCCGGGCGGCGGACTACTTCAAGCTGGTGCGGTACAGCTTCAGCGGCGGGGCCAGCGCCTTTGCGGGCCGCCCCTGCGACATCCGCCGCTTCTTCCACCTCGTCTGGGAGTGTTCCCGCAGGCTGAAGAACGTGGTGATCGAAAACAAGGACTTTGAGAAGCTCATTGAGCAGTACGACCGGGAAAACACCTTTTTCTACTGCGATCCGCCCTACTATGACGCCGAGTGCTACGAGGTGGCCTTCCCCAAGGACGATCACATCCGGCTCCACGACGCGCTGGCCCGATGCAAAGGGCTGGTGATGGTGTCCTACAACTATTGCCCCAACATCTGCGAGCTGTACCAGGATTTTTACATCTTCCATACCACGCGGCCCAACAGTATGTCCCAGACCGTGGGCAGCGAGTACGAGGAGGTGGTGATGACCAACTACGACCCCCGCGTCCTGGGGGCGGACCGGGGCTGGCAGATCAGCCTGTTCCAGCGCCCGGAGGACGGCGGAGGGACATACCGGCTCATCCACGAACCCATCAAAAATAAGGAGGAATTCCCATGAACAAGCAGAAAAATGTAACCATATCCATCCCTGTGGAGGACGCGGAGTACTGCGGCCTCACTCCGGACGGCGAGGTCACGATCCACGCCGGGGAGAATGTGCTGATGGTGACACCCAAGGAGATGACCGTCCTGCAGGTCGCCCTGGCCACCAGGTCGCTGATCGAGGTGGCGTGTACGCTCATCGGCGGCATCAGGAAAACCTGCGGCAAGTGCCAGGAGCGGCGCTGCGCCGATAGCTGTCCTTACGGCCCCCTGGAGGAACCGGGCAAGTGCCCCTACTGGGACGCGGAGCCGGAGGTAACGCTGTCGGACAGCGCCCGGGAGGAGCTGGGGATCCCGAAGGACGCCAAACTGATGCTTCTCCCCGATGTGGGCGAGGGGCTGGTGTGCGCCGCGGACTACGACCACGACATCACCGATATCCCCGCCCAGGTGCTGGCCGCGCTGGATTACGCCGGCGTGTGCCGGGGGCGGCTGGACGAGGCGGTGATGAACAACGAGGTGATCCGCCATGGCTGAGGCCCTCTACCCCTATTCCCGGCAGGAGGCCAAGGGGCGGGGCGAGCTGGCCCGATGGAAGCGGAGCCACCAGGCCAACGTCAAATGCGCCCGGGACATCAAAAACCTGATCGCCTCCCACGCCCGGGACGGCCAGCTGGAGGCGGGCTGCGCCCGAACGGCGCTGGACTGGTGGGGCTTCCCCCGGGTGCAGTTCGTACTGTCCAACACCCTGCGCGGCGCCAGCGGCCAGGAGTTCGACCCGGATGCCCTCCACTGGGCGCGGACATCCCATGTCCCGTATGAAAAAGCCAACGGCGAGTTCAAGATTCAAGCGGACAGCGCGCTGCTGGCCCAGTTCCTCCGGCAGACCTATGACGAGTACCAGGCGCTGGGGATGTTCGGCCCGGAGCATTGCGGCGGGGCTGACCAGGACTACGCCGGGAAGGTGCTGGTTCTGCGCCCGGACAGGCTGAGGGAGGAGTGCTGGTCCGCCCAAAACCAGTTGTGGTACGGGGAGTGCGGCTTTGGCTGCTCCCCTGCCTCCAGGGGGCGGGCGGTGTACGCCACCTGCCTGGGGGACGGTGAGGAGGCCCGCTGGAACCGGGAGGACTTCATGGGCGTGCTGGACGAGCAGTACCTGCCGGACTGGGCCATGAAGCGGTTAGCCGAACTTCGCAGCACTGCCCAGGAACCGAGCGAACCCGTTCAAGAACAGGCGGAAGGCCCCACCCAGGGCGGCATGGAAATGGGGTGAGGGCGATGTTCCAATTCTACGTGGTGGACAACCTGTGGCAGGGGACGTTGAACACCGCCCACTTCCACTGCCTCCCCGACGCCGTCCGGGCATACCGGGAGCTTCCCGCCGCCAACCGTAAGGCGCTGGGCATCCAGCGCGGCGTTGACGCCATCGACCTGGTGCAGTGCCTTCCCCTGTTCCCCAGTGACCGGGAGGGCGAGGACGTGATGGTGCTGCGCTTCCTGGAATACCCCCTGTGGAAGTCCGACCCCCAGATCATGGAGGCGGCCCAGGAACTGGCATCCCGGCTGCACATCCGATACTGCCTGTTCCGGCGCTGCATCATCCCCGTCCCGGATCGGGACAAGCTGCCCCGCGCCCTCCGGGGAAAGTACCTGTGGCCCGATGAGCCCGGCGACTTCGCCACCGCTGCCCAGTGGATCTACGTAGCCGGGGCGGGCAGGCTGTCTGCGCTTGAATTCAAGCGCCGCTATTTCGTCGGCGCAGGCTCCGTATCGCTCACTCCCCCGCAAGCGGGAGAGTTCGTTCCCTCCGCTGCGCCTCCTCTCCCCACAAAGCCTGACGGACGGCTTTGCGGGGACCCCTTTAGCAACTCCGTCCAATACCCCCTGGTGGTCCACATCGGGGCCCACGGGATGGACGGCCGGGGCAATTACAAGGCCCTGCAAGTGACCCCGTGGGAATTCCACCTGTTGATCCAGCGCTCCAAGGAGCGCGTTGATCAAAATAAAAAGGAAACGAGGAATGTCAAATGAACCAGTCCATGAATCAGATCCCCAAGAGCGGGGCCATCCCCATGCAGGTGGATGTGAAGATCCACACGCTGCACACCAGCGGCTCCGTCCTG
>CAJUEG010000132.1 GCA_910584835.1 uncultured Oscillospiraceae bacterium
ACCTGGAGGCCGGGGACATCCTCACCCCCCGGGTGGACGTGGTGGCGGTGGAGGAGGGCTCCACCCTGGAGGAGGTGGCGTCGGTGTTCGCCGCCGAGGGCTATTCCCGCCTGCCGGTGTACCACGAGAGCATCGACGACGTGGTGGGGGTCATCCACCAGAAGGACCTGTTTTCCGCCCGCTACCATGGCCGGGACCAGCTCTCCCCCCTGGTGCGCCCGGTGCTGCACATCACCGCGCTCACCAAGATCGACGACCTGATGCGCCAGTTCCAGCGCACCAAGACCCAGATGGCGGTGGTGGTGGACGAGTACGGCGGCACCGAGGGCATCCTCACCATGGAGGACATTGTGGAGGAGCTGGTGGGCGAGATCTGGGACGAGCACGACGAGGTGGTGGAGGAATTCCGCAAGCAGCCCGACGGCAGCTACCTCATCGCCTGCTCCGCCGATCTGGACGACATGTACGACCTGTTCCAGGTCACCGGCGAGTGCGACGCGGCCACCGTGTCCGGCTGGGTTCTGGAGCAGCTGGGCCGGGTGCCCGAGCCGGGGGACCGCTTCACCTGGGAAAATCTGGACGTGACGGTGACCCGCGCCGAACACCACCGGGTCCTGGAGATCAGGGTGGTTATCCTGCCCGTCCCGGAAGAGGACGAAACATAAACGAACGGCTCCCAGCCGCTGGCTGGGAGCCGTTTTTTACTGTCTGCGCCGGCGTCTCGCCAGGGCGAGGGCCAACCCCGCCAGGGAGACCGCCCCCAGCGCGATTCCGGGGACCAGCCCCGGCGCGGTGTAGCGCAGCTCCACCTCATGGGTCCCCGGGGGCAGCTCCAGCGCCAGGAACGTGCCCAGCCAGGTCCCCATGTCCGCCTTCTCCCCGTCCACATAGGCCGTCCAGCCGTCTTCCGCGGGGATGGTGGTGACCAGGGTCTCACCCCCGCGGGGCGAGGCGGTCAGCCGCACCCGGCCGTTCTTGTCCACCGACGTGATCTCCACGTTGTTCATCTGCTCCACGGCCTGGCGCAGCACGCCCCGGTCAAAGCTCCACAGCGTCCCCTCCCAGAACGTGCCGGGGTGCAGCACCGTGACCGTCCACCCCTCGCCGGGGGCCGGGGCGCCCAGGCATTGGACCCGGGCCGACATATCCCCGCCCAGCGACAGCACCCGTTCGCCGTTCACCAGCACCTGCGTCAGCCCCCCGGCGGACAGGTCGGCATAGATGGGCCTGCCCTCCCCCACAAAGGTAAACACGGTCTCCCCTGCCCCGCTGTCCGTCCCAGCAGCCGCGGGGGAAAACGCTTCGGCCTCCCGGCCCAGAATGCCGCCCAGCAGGTTATTCTGCCGCTCAAAGGGGTTGTCCCCCTCCAGACCCTCCCCGCACTCCGCCGCCAAAAAGGCCAGCGGCGCCGTATCCGGGTTTTCCCACAGCGTCAGTCCGCCCGCCTGG
This sequence comes from uncultured Oscillospiraceae bacterium, assembly GCA_910584835.1. Taxonomy (GTDB): domain Bacteria; phylum Bacillota; class Clostridia; order Oscillospirales; family Oscillospiraceae; genus Enterenecus. The sequence goes on from CAJUEG010000132.1 coordinate 1,450, forward strand.
GCCAGCGGGGTATAGTCCGGCGCGCCCTTCCCGATCACATAACCGATATCCAGCACCGCGTCGGTGACGGGGGTGGAGCCCCGGTAGCTGCACCAATACCAGGACTGGGCAAACCCCAGCTCCTTGAGCAGGCGGTTCACCCCGTAGTGGTACAGACTGCTGTAGTGGGTGATGCCCGGGTAGCCCAGCGCTAACGGGTTATTCTGGCCCCGGTCCGCGGTGGAGCCCATCCGGGCGAACCGCGGACCGGCGTCCAGCCTGGACGCCGCCGCCAGCTGGGCCCCGGCGGTGTAGTTGGCCCGGTAGCCCTGGTAGGAGTCGGAGCCATACCGTGTCTGCATACCGGACACCACACTCCTGGCGTTCCACCCCATCTCCACCACCGTGAGCACCGCCAGGGCCATCGCCGCCCCCCGCTCCAGCCGGTGTCCACCCCGTTTTTTCAGCCTCTCCAGCGCCCGGGGCAGGGTCTGGACGGCCAGGTACAGCAGAAAGAAGGAGAACAAAAACGCATACCGGAAGGGGAACCAGTTGGGCCGCTGGAACAGGTGCCACATTCGGTCCAGGGGAGCCAGCAGAAAGGAGGCCGTGAGCACCCCCAGCAGCGCTCCGCCGGCCAGCCTTTCCCGGAGGGGAAACCGGCGCAGAAAAAAGTAAGCGGCGGCGCAAACCAGCGCCGCCGTCCCACAGAAAACGTACGGCGGCGCGTCGTAGCCGATGGAGGCGAACTGCCCGCCCCGCAGCTGCTTCAGCAGATCCAAAGGCGTACAGATAACCAGACCGCCATAGTCCACATTACCGCCGCCGAATTTTCCGTTGAACATGGCCAGGAAGGTGGGCAACCACATCCAGGCCGTCAGCCCCAGGGCGCAGGCCGCGCCGCCCAAAAACCGCCCCACAATCCCGGCCAGCGCCTTTCTGCCCGGGCGCAGGCCCGCCAGGCGGACGCCCAGGTACAGCACGCAGAACAGTCCGATCATATAGGAGATGTACCAGGTGGACAGGAAGCACACCGTCAGCGCGGCGATGTACGGCCCCGCCCCCCGGCCCGCCAGGATGCGCTCCAGCGCCAGCAGGATGAGGGGCAGCCAGATCACCCCGTCCAGCCACATGATGCACAGGGAGTAGGCGGCGTTATAGGACATCAGCGCGTAGCACACCGCGCAGATCAGCGCCGCTGTCCCGCAGCCGGGGAAGCGGCGCTGGGCAAAGATTGAGAAGGACAGCCCCGCCAGCCCGATCTTCAGCACCGTCAGCAGCGCCAGCCCCACCGGCATGGCCTCGTTGGGCACCAGCAGGGTGAGCAGGGACAGGGGGCTGGACACATAGTAGGAGATCACCCCGATGTACCCCGTCCCCAGGGCCTTGGACCAGGAAAAAAACAGGTCCCCGTGCTTCAGCGCGCAGAAGAAATCCACATACTGGCTGGACATATCGGACACCAATACGGTGTTGTCCCCGAAGGGCGCGATGCCCAGCGAGGCGTAAACCCACAGCATCACCGCCGCCGGAATCGCAAAGGACAGGGCGGGGACCAGGTATTGCTCACGTTTTCCCTTCATGTCCGTCCCCTCCCCCGCTTTCCCGCAGAATGTAAATGGGCCGCTTTTTTACCTCTAAATAGGTCTTGGCCAGGTACTGGCCCAAAATGCCGATGCAGAACAGCTGCACCCCGGCCAGGAGCAGGATGATGCACACCAGGGAGGGCCAGCCGAAGGCGCTGCCGCCCCACAAAAGCTGCCGCACGATGACAAAGAGGATGGCGAAGAAGGACACCGCGCACAGCAGCAGCCCCAGCACCGACGCAATGGCCAGCGGCGCGGTGGAAAAGGCGATGATGCCGTCCAGGGCGTAGACGAGCAGCTTGAAGAAGGACCACTTGCTCTCCCCGGCGGACCGCTCCACATTGACGGTCTCCACCCACTTGGTGCGGAACCCCACCCAGGAGAAAATGCCCTTGGAGAAGCGGTTATACTCCCCCACCCGCAGGATGGCGTCCACCATCTGCCTCTTCATCAGCCGGAAGTCCCGGGCCCCGTCCACGATCTCCGTCCTGCTCATTTTATTGATGAGCTTGTAAAACTGCCGGGCAAACCAGGAGCGGATAGGGGGCTCCCCCCTGCGGTCCACCCGCCGGACGGCGGCGCAGTCCCACTCCCCGCCGCGCACCGCCTCCAGCAGCTCGGGCAGCAGCTCCGGCGGGTCCTGGAGGTCGGCGTCCATCACCGCCGCGTAGTCCCCCTTCGCGTGCTCCAGCCCGGCGAACATGGCGGCCTCCTTGCCGAAGTTCCGGGAAAAGGACAGCCAGCGCACCCCCGGATGGTCCGCCGCCAGCCGCCTGACTATATCCAATGTACCGTCGGTGGAGCCGTCGTCCACAAAGATGTACTCCGTCTCCACGCCGTCCAGGGCGGCGCACACCGCCGAGGCGCGGGCAAAGAAGGCCTCCACGGCGGCCTCCTCGTTGTAACAGGGGACAATGATGCTCAGCAGCGGCATTTCAGTCCCCTCCTTCTTTCCGTAATTATGGCGTTTCATTATACCACAGCCCCCCTGGGCTGTCAAACAAGCGGGACAGCCGGGGCGTCCCGGCCCCGGCTGTCTCCTCTCCCCTCACATGGGGGAAAACGCGTCCTTACCCAGCAGGCACACCGGGCACACCCAGTCGTCCGGGATATCCTCGAAGGGGGTGCCCGGGGCGATGCCGCCCTCCGGGTCGCCCACCTCCGGGTCGTATACCCAGCCGCACACGCACAGATATTTGTCCATGCCGCCCATGTTTGTCAGCTCCTTTTTCAAAAGTCGATGCTTCCTATAAGAGTATGCCCGCATTGCCGCCCCTTCAAGCGAAAAAAATGTCCGCCCTGCTTTTTCCACGCATAGGACCGGGTTTTTTTTCACATCCTTTCCCACAGAAGCCAAATGGAAAAGAGGTTCACGCCATGAAACGAATAACCGCCCTGGCGCTGGCGCTGCTGTGCCTGCTGCCCCTTCCGGCCTACGCCGCCCCCGCCCAGGTGACCGCCCCCTCCGCCATTTTAATGGAAAAGACCACCGGCAGGGTGCTCTACGAGCAGGACGCCGAAACCCAATACGAGCCCGCCTCGGTGACCAAGGTGATGACCCTGCTGCTGGTGATGGAGGCCATCGACTC
>CAJUEG010000133.1 GCA_910584835.1 uncultured Oscillospiraceae bacterium
TCAAAGAGCACGGCCACTACGTCAAGGCGGTGAACTTCCTGGACATGGCCCACTCGGACGGCTGGAACTGCCTGTATGGGCTGGACAAGGAGCCCCAGCTGGCCCAGACGGTGGCCAACACCATCATTCAGAATACCTCTGGCCCACGGGAGGCGGACGACTTCTGGAGCCGTGCGGAGCTGAACCTACTCATGGCGCTGATCCATTATGTGGTGAACCTAAAGGACGGCAAGGGCGAGCTGCTGCCCATCGAGAAGCGGGGGCTTGGCGACGTATATCAAATGCTGGCCCATCAGAGCATCCAGGACATCAACCGCACCCTGGCCCAGCTTCCTCCGGATCATCCGGCCAAGGGCCACCACGGCCTGTTCCTCAAGGCCAAGGAGAACCTGTGGGGCAGCATCGCCATCGGCCTGGGCAACCGGCTTGCCATCTTCCAGAACAAGCTGGTGGACGCCATCACCCGCAACCACGATGTGGACCTGCTGCTGCCGGGACAGAAGCCCTGTGCCTACTTCGTCATTATCTCCGCCCAGGACAGCGCCTACCGCTTTCTCAGCTCGCTGTTCTTCTCCCTGGCCCTGCCCCGGCTGTCTGACTACGCCCGGCTGGAGGGGAAGGGCGGACGCCTGCCGGTGCTGGTGAACTTCTGCCTGGACGAATACTGCAACATCGGCTACATGGACGGCATCGCCGACGCCCTCAACAGCATCCGGGGCTTCAACATGAGCTGCCAGGTGGTGGTGCAGAGCCTGTCCCAGTGGCAGGAAAAATATCCGGGCAAGGAATGGGAGAACCAGCTGGCCACCTTCGATCAGACGCTCTACATGGGCTGCAACGACTGGACCTCGGCGGACTACATCTCCAAGAAGTGCGGCAAGGTGACCATTGCCCTCACCAGCCAATCCAAGCCCCAGCCGCCGCTGTATGGCCTCGTCTACGGCAACACCCGTCCCTACGCCCAGACCCGCAGCAACAGCCAGCGGGAGCTGATGCAGCCGGATGAGATCCTCCGCCTGGATCGCCGCCAGTGCATTGCCCTGTTCCAGGGCAGGAAGCCGGCGCTGCTCTATAAGCTGACACCGGAAGAACTGCCGGGGTACGGCGAGTTGAAGTCCTGCCGGGTAGCGGACTACACGCCAGAGTGGAGGCTAAGGGAGGAACAAGAGCAGGTCAAAACAGCAAAAAAGGCGGCCCCGCCGGATGTGCCCGGACGGGAACCGCCCGCGCCACCGAAGCAGCCAAAGCAAGAGGATGAACCCAACCCATCCCAGGGTTTGGAATATCAGCTCACCGACCAGGGCCAGGGCCTGGGTATGGTGGAGCTGGGACCTGACGGCGTGGTGGGCGGGGATGTTGAGGACGAAGAAATCCCGCCGGGGAGGTAAATCCCGGCGGGCCGCTTCAAATCAGATCTTTCAAATTGCGCCGACTGTAAATCATGCGGCGCACTTCCATGGTATTGCCGATCACAACGTAAAAGATGGAGAAATTCTTGACCTGGATGCGGTAATAAGGGTATTTGTGCTCGCGGCTGGAACGGTACGGTTCAAAAGATTCCGCACAGTCCAGCCGGTCTTCAATAGCCCGTTCCACCTCATCCACCAGGTGCTCCGCCGCCAGCGGATTCCTCAAACGGTAGGTGATATAATCCACGATCTCATTCAAGTCATCCTCAAACAGGGGGAGGATACTCAGCTTATAGCGCCTTCCGTTCACGGATACGCCCCCTTACCCGGCTGAATACTTCCTGCCCGGAATAGCGCACGTCGGACAGCTCCGCCGCCTTATCCGCCTCATCCAACGCCAGTTCCACATCATCAGTCAGCGCGGCGTACTGTTCCAAGCTGAGAAGCACCATAGAGCCGTAGCCGTTTTTTGTCAAGTAAACGGCTTCCCCGTTCTTCAATACGGTCTGTTCAATTTCGGGAAACTTGTTTCTCAAATCTGAAACGGGACGAATGTGCATCATAGGAACCCCTCCTTTTTACTGCCGTTATTTTATCAGAATTTTATCAAAATATCAAGGGCCAGTTGGCCCGCCGAATGGAGGTATTTTCATGAGGGCCGCGACCATGAAAGAGCGCCCGTCCTTCCCGCTGATGCGGCAGACGGACGTGCAGACCATTTACCATATGCAGATGCCCCGCTGGCTGTTTTCAGATCCCCGCTATGCGGATATGAGCCTGGACGCCAAGGTGTCCTACACCTTCTTGCTCAACCGCTTCCAGCTCTCCCGCAGGAACGGCTGGGTGAATGATTTCGGGGAGGTATTCGTCATCTTCCCTCGGAAGGAGCTGGCGCGGGAGCTGCGGGTATGCGAGCAGCGGGTGACGGCGGCCTTCCGCACACTGAAGGAGCTGAACCTGATCTGGGAAAAGCGGTGCGGTCGGGGCGACGCCAACCAAATTTACCTGGCTGCCGTGGAGCCCCAGGACGACCCGGACTACACCAGCGCCCCCTTTGTAGGCCCGGCTGACGGTGCCTCCAGAACCGCCGATTCCGAGGTTCTTGACGGTTCGGATTTTCCCACGCCCTCCCAAGAACCGCAGGATCAGGGCGGCAAGAACCGCAAAGACTGCGCTTCTAAAACCGCAGAATCGGAGGTTCCAGAACCGCAGAAAGCGCGGCCAAGTTATAAAGATCTTAGTCATACTTACCTCAGTCAACCTGATGTCAGTCTGTCCGTTCCGCGCGGGGACGGGCCGACGGACGGGGAAGCGGAGCTCACGGGCATTTTGGACGCCTGTGAGCTCCAGTGTTTCCCCAGCGAAACCGCCCGGGTGTTTGAAAACGCCATTGAGCGGCTTTTTTACGCGGACAGCTTCCGGGTCGGCAACGCTACGCTCCCCCAGAGCCGGGTGCGGGCCAGGCTGAAGCTGTTGGACTACACGATCTTGCAGGCCGCCGAGGCCAAGCTCCACGCCAACCTGGACAGACCGGTGAAGAACTCCACCGCCTATGCCATGGCCACCATTTTCAACTGCATCGCGGAAAGCGAGAGCGACCTGATGGTAGACCCGTATCTGAACGGGCTGCGACAACCGCCTGGGAGGTGACGGCTATGTTTTTGTCCATACAGCAGAGATTCATCCTGAATACGCTGAAAAAGCTGAACTGTGTCCGGCGGCGGCAACTCCACGCCCTGGTACGGGGACAGTTCCAGCAAGAGGGCTTTGAGGTCACCCAGGCCCGTATGGACGCCATGCTGCGACAGCTGCGTGCGGGTACAGCCGATATGCGGATGGACGATGGGCTGGTGTGGCTGTCCAATGCCCAGCCGGATAGCCGCCGTTTGGAGGCCGTCGATGTGATGATCGAGCTCACCGGAGGCAAACCCCAGGAGTTCGGCCCCAGCCGGGAGCCGCCCCGGCTGCTGCGCTTTGCCTACGGGGATGATGGGCTCCGGCCCTTCACCGTAGCCTCGCTGGACGCCGCGCCCGCCGAGCTGCTGAAACGGGGCAAGGCGGAACGTATCGTCTGGATTGCAGACAACGGCGTGCCCCCCAAAGGGCTGACGCTGCCGCCCAAGCACTTTTTCGCCGCCCGCCAGCCGGACGGGACACATCGCTTTTATGGCTCTAACGGGCCGTAAAAAATACATTTTCGGAGGAAACCAGTATGCCTAAAAAGAAAGTCAATCCCACAGAGGAACCCGAGCAGACCACCGGGCTGATGGGACAGGCCGGAGAAGAACTCCCCGCTCCGCCGGGGGAGCCGCCCCAGGACACGGGTGCGCCCGACGGTGCCCTGCCCATTTCCGGCGATAACCCCGGCCCGCCGGAGGACGGGGAAGGGGATACCCCGGAGGTGATGGCGGTGGGCGCGGCCACGCCCCCTGCTCCGCCGGACAGCAGCCCGGAGGACGCTCCCCCCATGGAGCCGCCCGGCATCGTGCCGGGGAATGGGCAGCTTTTGGATGCGCAGGAACTGGGGCCCGATGGTGACGTACCCACGGGGGATGATCTGCCCGCCGGTGCCATTCCTGCCCAGGCCGGGGACGATGCCCCGCCCCAGGAACCGCCGGACGGAGATGCGCCCCCCGCGCCAGCCCTGACGGAGCGCCAGAGCTTTTTCGCCCTGGACTTTCACGAGCTGGACCGAGGCCTTACCGCAGAGGAGAGGCAGGCGTGGAGCTCTATCTATGCCTCCTTCCGCGGCCACAGCGCACTGACCGGCACGGTCATCGGCGCGGATCCCCACTCCATGAACGTGCGCAGCAGGGAAACCGGCCGGGTGGAGCGGCGCACCATGTACTGCGTGGTGGTGCTGGTCTACCGGGTGCCGGTATACATCCCCGCCACCGAGATGTGGATGGGGGAGGCCCGGCCGGACTACGTGCTCCAGAACATGATGGGCGCCAACATCGACTTCATCATCACCAAGGTGGATCGGGAAGGGGGCTACGCCATCGCGTCCCGGCGGCAGGCGTCCCGGGCCCAGCGGTATTTCTTCGCCCACCGGCCCGACCTGTGCCGGGAGGGCTCCCGGGTGAAGTGCCGCCTGCTGGCGGTGGGGCCGCGCCGTTGTCTGGCGGAGTG
>CAJUEG010000134.1 GCA_910584835.1 uncultured Oscillospiraceae bacterium
CCGGCGGGCCTTGTACTCCAAAAAGGGGTGAATGTTGGGGTTATACCAGAACCCCGCGGGCTCCGTCCCCTCCTCCCGCAGCATTTTGACGCAGGCCACCGAGCAGGGCGCACAGCAGATGTGGAGCAGCAGGCGCATGGGCCCGCCTCCTTTCTCTCGTAACGTAAGGCAGCCAAGACCGGAGGGTCTTGGCTGCCGGCGGGTTCAGGGCAGGATGCCCAGCCCCCACAGCACCTCGTACATCCCGGCGGCGGCCTCCTCCCGGAGGATGGGGGCGGAGGGGTTCATCTCGTCCAGCGGGGCAAAAAGCATATCCCCCGACTGCTCGCCCAAGGCGTACTCCCGCCCCCAGGCCAGCACAGCCACGCCGGACCTGGCCCAGTCGGAATAGGGCTCCAGCGCCGTCCACTTGGACAGGGGCAGGGACACGTCCTCCTCCTCGAACACCGCGCCGAAACTATCCACGGCGAAGTTGAGATACCGGGCCATCCGGCCCATGATGGTCAAAAACTGCTCCTGGGTGAGGGGCCTGCCGGGCTCAAACCGGCCGCCGCCCATGCCGTCCACCAGCCCCAGCTCCGCCATGGCGTTCACCGCGCCGGCGTACCAGGCGTCCTGGGCCACGTCGTCAAACCGGCTGGGGCCGTTCCAGGTCACGTTGAGCACCCGGGAGAGCATCACGCACAGCTGGGCCCGGGTGAGCTGCTCCTTGGGGCTGAACACGCCGGGGGCGGTGCCGCCCAGCAGGCGGTAGGTGCCCATGGCGTTGATGGCCCGGGCGTAGCGGCTGTCCGCCACGTCGCTGAACCAGCGGCTGTCGTAGTCAAGGCCCATCTTGGCCGCCGCCTCGGCGGCGGAGCACTCCTGGAACGCCCCGCCCCTGTAGTACACCCTCACCTGGGGGGGAATGGCCTCCATCAGGGCGGCCAGCACCTCGCTGTCCGCGTTCGGGTCCACATAGAAGGGCTGGGCCTCAGGCATGATGCACAGGGTGGAGGTCTCCTTGTCTCCCCCGGTGAGGGCCGCGGTCACCGCCTCCACATAGGCGTCGTCCACCAGCAGGGTGGGGATTACCCCGATTTTATCGGTGGTGCTGCCCCCGGCGGTGTAGAACCGGGCGGTAGTCACCTTCAGCCCGTCGCCGTCAAAATACTCCGGGTTGGTGGTCTCGTCCAGCATGTTCTGGCCCACCCCCTTGCCGAAGGTGCGGCTGCCGATCACCACGCCCCGCCCGGTGTCCCGGATGCCGGCGGCCACGGCCTCGGAGGCGCTGGCGCTCTCCCCGTTCACCAGCACGATCAGCGGCTTTTTGGTAACGGCCTCCCCTTTGCGCTCATAGCTGCCCACGCCGCCGCCCCTCACCTGGTAGTAAAAGTAGTGGCCCGGCCCGCTCAGTCCCTCCAGCATGTCCATGGCGGAGTCGGTGTAGCCGCCGGTGTTGTCCCGCAGGTCCACCACCCAGGCGTCCACCTTGCCGTCGTTCTCCTCCAGGATCTGGACGAAGGTCTTGCCGGTGTCGGTGCCGAAGCTGTTGCAGTCGATGTAGCCCACGCCGCTCTCCAGCAGGGTGATCTCGGTGTTGGGGATGTGCAGCGCCCGGCGGGTGAGGGTGTACTCCCTGGTCTGGCCGTCCCGGAGCACGGACACCTTCACCGTGGTGCCCTCCTCCCCCACCAGCAGGTCCCGGTGGCTCTGCTGGGCCGGGACGCAGGAGACGCCGTCCGCCGCCACAATCAGGTCGCCGGCCTGGAGGCCCGCCTCCTGGGCGCTGCCGCCGGACACCACGCTGTCTACCAGCAGGCCCTCCTCGGTAAAGCGGATCATGGCGCCGATGCCCACCGTATTCACCTCGCCCTCCACCGCGTCCAGGAACGCCTCGTACTCCTCCTCGCTCATGTAGAAGGTGTAGGGGTCGCCCAGCTGCTGGAACAGCTCGTCCAGGCTTCCCGCCTCATAGGCGCTCTCGGGTATGTCGAAATAATACCGCTCCTCCAGCAGCTCCAGCGCCTCGGGCACCGTGAGGGCGGAGGCGGGGGCCGCCAGCAGCGTCAGCGCCAGCGCGGCGCAGGCAAAACGGGCAATCAATTTTTTCATAGCGGTTCTCCTTTGTGCGTTCCCGCCGTTTTGTAAATTGACAAACGGCCCGGGACATATTAAACTGATTATATCACAACATTACGAAATAGGGGTGAACAAAATATGACGAAATTTACAGAATTTACATTTCCCTCCAAGGACGGCGTCCACCACTGCCACGCAAGCCTCTGGGAGCCGGAGGGCGCGCCCCGGGCGGTGGTCCAGATCGTCCACGGCGTGGCGGAGTACGCCGGGCGGTACGACCATTTTGCCCGGTACCTGGCGGACCACGGCCTGGCCGTGTGCGGCGGGGATCACCTGGGCCACGGCAAGACGGTGGACGACGGCAAGTACGGCTACTTCGGCAAAAAGGACGGCTGGACGCTGGTGACCGCCGACGTACGGCAGCTTCGCGTCCTGATGGGGGAGAAATTCCCCGGCGTGCCCTACTTCCTGCTGGGCCACTCCATGGGCTCCTTCCTGGCCCGGACCTACCTGTGCCAGTTCCCCGGCACGGTGGACGGCTGCATCCTGTCCGGCACCGGCCAGGAGAAGCCCGCCCTGGTGGCGGCGGGCAGGGCGGTGGCCAACGCGGTGTGCGCCCTCAAGGGGCCGGAGGCGGTGAGCGCCCTGGTCGACAAGCTGTCCCTGGGGGCCTACAACGAGCAGTTCAAGCCCAACCGCACCACGGCGGACTGGATCTGCCGGGACGAGGCGGTGGTGGACGCCTACCTGAAGGACCCCTTCTGCTCCTTCAAGCCCACCGCCGGCATGTTCCGGGACATGATGGGCGGCCTCCAATACATCGCCAGCGAGGACGCCCTGTCCCGGATGGACCCGTCCACCCCGGTCTACCTGTTCTCCGGCGACCAGGACCCGGTGGGCACCAACGGGGAGGGCGTGAAAAAGGTGTACGGCTTTTTCAAGGACCACGGCACCGCCGACCTGTCCATGAAGCTCTACCCCGGCGGTCGGCACGAGATGCTCAACGAGATCAACAAGGGCGAGGTATACGCCGACGTGCTTGCCTGGCTGGACAAACACATCTGAGCGAAAAAGCCCCTCCGCGGTAAGGCCATGGCCTGAGCGGCACAAAAGGCTGGCAGCGGGATAACCCCGGCTGCCAGCCTTTTCCCTATGCTTTATCACAGGGCGCGGAAGCAAGACGGCCCGGCGCTTATACCGAACGACCCCGGAACACGTTTGCGGGAAGAGCAGGACCGAATGCTGTTCTCACTCGGCAAATCCTACTATATGGGGTGTATTTTCTGTGTTTTCACAGGCATAACTTTCGCAAATTTGTTAATATTCTGCCTGTTATTTTTGGCCACTCATTTTCTCAGTATCAGAATAGTATCACAAAAAGCGGGAAAATGCAACCACATTCCCCGCCCTTTGCCGAATCGGTCATCTATAGAAAAGTCCTCGATAAAACGGAATTTTATTTTTGCTTTTTATCGTAATGGCAATCACAAAGCTCTGCCCCGCCCGCAAGTGTTCCGTTACGTGTAAAAATAGCGTCGCTATATTTCGTCATACCATAATCATATCGGCACATTGCAGGCGTTATTTCGGGAATACCGAGCTTTTGCATTAAATACCAAATGCCGCAATGACTGAAAAGTGCGTCAAAATGTTGACCGCTTTTATCGGGATGGAAAGAGTATTTCCATGAATAAGGATTTGTCGATTTCTGGCTCTTTTCTGCCTGCTCTTTTTGCTCTTGCCAATATCTTTTTGAAAAGCAGCTGCGCTTCAAATACCATCTCATTACAAGATTCTCATTCATGGAGGACTCGTAATAGTCACTTAATTCCTTCATGGTATACTTTCCGCTTACAAGCGACTCACATTCCTCTGTTTCCGGGAAAACAGCAGCATTTTCCACAGGAGTCAGGCGATACTCTGTCGGCAAACTCAAGTAAATCGCGGCAAATGCAGCTGCACTTAAAATATTTACCAGTAAGACATCATCTTTGCCAAACGGCTCAATCATGAGGATTATTTCCCGATATTTTTGATACGCTGTTATCATAATATCTCTTTTTGCTCTTTTGTCAGTAATGTGTAATAGAGGTAGCTGTTTCCGAAAACTACTTTGGAAAATCATCCACATTCCGTGCTGCATAATTCCATATTTCACGATCATTCACCCCCTGCAAACCACGATGTTATCGCTTATATTATAACGCCGGAAATACTTGCTGACAAGTGTAAATGGGAGGGCATCCCATCCCTGTCCAGTTCCCAAAGTAAAAGGACGCATACCATGTTCCCCTGGCCTTGTCTTTGTACGCTGGCATTTTCTCCCCTCCTTACTGATTTTCCCGCAGTCCATAGAACTTTTCCTCGAAGCAGCGCCTGCTCACCCGTCCGGGGAAGGAATTGGGGCTGGCTATCGGCTTTGAGGAAAAGGGAGCGGATAACCGTATTG
>CAJUEG010000135.1 GCA_910584835.1 uncultured Oscillospiraceae bacterium
TTTTTCTCCTTCCAGGTTATTTCCCGCCAACGACGCTGGCGATGACCTTGGTGGTGCTCACCGCCATCTGGGCGGTGTGGACGGCGGAGGTGAGGCTGGCGCGGGTGGAAGTGTCCAGTCCGAAGGCCCCGGCGATCCGGGGCACCTCGCCCGCGGACAGCATCAGGCCCAGCCCCAGCAGGGCGTGGTCGCTGAACACCATCAGCCCCGCCACCAGGATGGTGGATTGGAGGAACGCCGTCAGGCACAGGCCCACGATCTGCTTGCACCACTGGGTGAAGCCGTCGCTGTAGCCCCGGGGAACGCTGAACATATACAGCGCCCCCACCGCGATCTGGATGAGCAGGATACCGCCCCGCTTCAGGTTGGCGAAGAACACCTTCAGCACGGCGTAGGCCATCAGGATCACGCAGAACAGCATCATGACAGGGTTAAAGGCGGGCCCGCCGAAAATGAAATCCACCCCGGAGGCGATGAGCCCTTCCGGGGTGGTGAGTTTTGTGATCAGGTTCTGCCCCAGCGACCCGATATCCCCCAGCCCGGTGATGCCCGCGGTAAAGCTGGCTTGGAGCGACACGGACAGGGCGTACAGCCGGACAGGGACGGCGGAGAACAGGCTCACCGCCAGGAAGCCCTTGAGGCAGTTGATGGCGGTGTGGCGGATATTCCCCCGGCCCGAAGAGTATTCGATACCGAACTCGAAACAGGCCACCACCAGGCTCACCCCGAACAGGGCCCAGCCCAGTTGGGAGAAGAACCGCACCACGGCCTGCACCCAGGGCAGGTCGAACAGCTCCACGCCCATGTTGCCCATGAGGGCGAAGAAGGCCCCCAGGAAGCCCACGGCCTGGCTGTACGCCCAGTCCAGCAGCTCGTCCAGGACGGTGGAGGCCACGAAGTCCCAAATAAAAATGGTAAGTCACCTCTCCTTATGATATAATGGCCGAGTCCGGGTTCATATGCCGGGCCCGGCCTGCAGCTTCATCTGCTCGTATTCAATATCCGTGGCGCCGATCCGGGCCAGCGCCATTTCCCGGTATTCCGGGTTGAGTTCGATGCCGATGAAGTTCCTACGCAGACGTTTGGCCACCGCTCCGGTGGTGCCGCTGCCCGTGAAGGGATCCAGCACGGTCCCGCCCTCGGGGCATCCGGCCAGGACGCAGGGTTCCACCAACCTTTCCGGGTACACCGCGAAGTGCGCACCCTTGTAATACGCGGGGCAGATACTCCACACACTCCGCTTGTTTCGGGTTTCCCCATCGCCGCCCGGTTTCAGCGGGCCGTTGGCTTTCCCCGGCTGACGGAACGAGCCCGCCTGGTGCTGGATATCCTGTGCCATCCGAATTTTTGTACTCTCTGCCGCTGGTTCTTTAATGGCATTAGCGTCAAAAAAATAGCGCTCCGATTTGGAGAGCAAAAAGATGTATTCGTGGCTTCGGGTGCAGCGGTCTCGGACGCTCTCCGGGATGCACCGGGGCTTGTGCCAGATGATGTCCTGGCGCAGATACCAGCCGTCCGAGCGCAGGGCGAAGGCCAGCATCCAGGGAATGCCGATCAGGTCTTTGGGTTTCATGCCCTCCGGCGTACCGGGCCGCTGGTTCGCCGCCCGTGCGGGGAGTTTTTCGTCATGATCCCGGGTCTTTCTGCCGCCGCTGGTGTAGCTGTCTCCAACGTTGAGCCATAGCGTCCCATCGGGGCGCAGTACCCGGTGTACCTCGCGGAAGACCTCTACCAGCCTGCCGATGTACTCCTCCGGCGCAGCCTCCTGCCCGATCTGCCCGGGCACGCCATAGTCCCGCAGTCCGAAGTAGGGCGGCGAGGTGACGCAGCAGTGGACGCTGCCCGCGTCCAGTGTGCGCAATTGCTCCGCCGCGTCGCCCAGCAGAATCGTTTCTATTTTGACCACTTCCTTAATGATTGACGTTCCAAGGTGGGGTGAGTCCATGACCTACAGCGAGTTCAAAACCCAATACCACGTCCGCCTGAACCCCCAGCAGGAGGCGGCGGTGCGGCAGGTGCAGGGCCCCGTTCTGCTCCTGGCTGTCCCCGGCAGCGGCAAGACCACCGTGCTGGTCACCCGCCTGGGGTATATGATCTACTGTAAAAATATCCGCCCGGAGAACATCCTCACCGTTACATACACCGTGGCCGCCACAAAGGACATGAAGGCCCGGTTCGTCCGCTTTTTCGGGGAGGAACACGCGGACAAGCTCACTTTCCGCACCATCAACGGCCTGTGCGCGGTGGCGATCCGCTATTACGCGGGGAAAAAGGGCACGGAGCCCTTTGCCCTGGCAGACGATGAAAGCCGCCTGAATGCCGTGATCCGGGAGCTTCTGTCCAAGGGCGGGGGCGGCTATCCCCCGGATCAGCAGGTGAAGGAGGCCCGTACCCATATCACCTATTGCAAGAATATGATGTTCAGCGACGCAGACGTGGAGGCCCACCAGGTGGACGGCATGGATTTTCCGGCAGTCTACAAGGGCTACCAGGCGTTTCTGCTCAAAAACCGCCTGATGGACTTCGACGATCAGATGGTGTTCACCTACCGCATCTTCCGGCAGTACCCGGACATTTTGGCCCACTTCCAGCGTCGCTGGCCCTATCTCTGCGTGGACGAGGCCCAGGACACCTCCAAAATCCAGCACGCCATCCTCCGCCTGCTGGCGGCCAAGTCCCGCAACATCTTCATGGTGGGGGACGAGGATCAGAGCATCTACGGCTTCCGGGCGGCGTGGCCCCAGGCCCTGCTGGAGTTTGAGCAGGTCTGGCCGGGGGCCAAGGTGCTGATGATGGAGACCAACTACCGCTCCACCAGGTCCATTGTGGAGGCGGCGGACGCCTTCATCCAGCGCAACGAGAGCCGCCGCCCCAAGCATATGCACACAGACAATGTCCAGGGCGCGCCGGTGAAAATGGTGCCGCTGGCGGACTACAACCGTCAGTACCGCTATCTGCTGAAGGTGGCCCAGAACTGCAAGGAGCAGACGGCGGTTCTCTACCGCAACAACGACAGCGCCCTGCCCCTCATCGATCTGTTGGAGCGGGAGGGGGTGCCCTATGCCTGCCGCCAGCGGGAGGGCTTCTTCTTTACCAGCCCCATTGTCCGGGACATCACCGATATGCTGGAGTTCGCCTTCGACGACGCCAACTGGGAGAAGTTCCTCCGGTTTTACTATAAGCTGGATTTGAAGATCAAAAAGCCCGTCCTGGCGGGAATGCTCCGGGGAATGGCTGAGGACGAGTCAGTGTTTGACCGCCTGCTGGTCAACGAGGGGCTGGAGCCCTGGCAGTACGGGAAGATCAGGGCGCTCCAGACCCACTACTCGAAGTTCCCCCAGCTCACCAGCTTTGCCGCCATCCAGCGGCTGGTGAAGTTCATGGGCTACGGGGATTATCTGCGGGAACAGAAGGCGGACACCTCCAAGCTGGACGTGCTGTTGTCTCTGGCCAACCAAACCCCGGCCACGGGGCCGTTCCTTCTGCGGTTACAGGAATTGAAGGACACCATTGAGGGCATGGAGCCCGATCCGAGCTGTCCCTTTGTGCTGTCTACCATCCACGCCAGCAAGGGCCTGGAGTATGACCGCGTCATCCTCATCGACGCGGTGGACGGGACGTTTCCCTCCGACCCGCTCCCCCACGATGACGAGGGCCGGGCGGCATTAGAGGAGGAACGGCGGCTGTTCTACGTGGGGGCCACCCGGGCCAAAAAGCAGCTGGAGTTCTTGTGCTACGAAAGCCGGTTCGGGGAGCCCATGGCGGTGGGCCGAACCTTCGTCGACCAGCTTTTAGGCGAGGATCCGTCCGCGCCAGAACCCCAGCCCGTTTCTCAATTCAACCCCCAGCCCAAGCCGAAGAAGGCCAAGGCGAAGCGCCCCGCCTATGAGGACGGCCCCACCACGGCCCAGCTGGCAAGGCAGCAGGCGGACTTCATGGCCGGGGCCGAGGTGGTGCATAAGCAATTTGGGAAGGGCGAGATTTTGGGCCGTCTGGGCAGTGTGGCGCTCATCGCCTTCGAGGACATTGACGAGGTGAAGCGCATCGAGCTGACCACCTGTCTCAAAAAGGGGCTGCTCCAGCTGGCGGGGCTGTGATTAGCTACATCCCTTGGTTCATTTCAGGCACTGGCAGGTTAGCCTGCTCCGGTGCTGGCACCTGATCGGGATAAAAGCCAAGCCCGTCATGACCCAACCGGGCCGCAACCACATCGCCCTGCGCCGTAAGAATGTCTAACAGTTCAAAATCTTCACCGAATCCATTCCGGCACTGGTCTTTGATTTGGGTGAGCAGGCAGTCCAGCTCATCGCCGGTGAGATCGCCGGTCAGTTCCAGCGTCAGCTCGGCATACAGGGACGAGCCGATT
>CAJUEG010000136.1 GCA_910584835.1 uncultured Oscillospiraceae bacterium
GGCAAATTCTACGCCCTGCCCCAGGCCCCCCAGCAGTTCAAGCAGCTGCTGATGACCTCCGGCTTCGACAAATACTTCCAGATCGCCCCCTGCTTCCGGGACGAGGACGCCCGGGGAGACCGCACCCCCGGCGAGTTCTATCAGCTGGACATGGAGATGAGCTTCGCCACCCAGGACGACGTGCTCGGCGTCCTGGAACGGGTGCTCGTCCCTGTCTTTGAGCAGTACGGGCTGTACAAGCGGGTCACCCCCGCCCCCTTCCGCCGCATCCGCTACAACGACGCCATGGAGCTCTACGGCACCGACAAGCCCGACCTGCGCATCGACCTGCTGATCCAGGACGCCACCTCCCTGCTGTCCGGCTGCGGCTTCGGCCCCTTTGAGGGAAATACCGTCAAGGCCGTCGTAGTCACCGGCTTTGAGGGCACCCGGAAGCAGATCGACAAGCTGTGCGCCGATGTGGAGGTGCAGGCGGGGGAAAAGGCCTACTGGTTCCGCTACGATGAGAACAAGGAGATCGTGGGCGGCATCGCCAAGTTTATCCAGCCCATTAAGGAACAGGCGGTGGAGGCGTTGGGCCTCACCCCCGGGTGCTTCGTGGGGCTGGCCGCGGGCAGGCTGGGCACGGCCCAGAAAACTGCGGGGGTGCTGCGCTCCAAGCTGGGCGCCTTCTGCCCCGGCCATATGGACAAGGAGCAGTACCAGTTCTGCTGGATTGTGGACTTCCCCATGTACGAGATCGGCGAGGAGAGCGGCGAGCTGGAATTCTGCCACAACCCCTTCTCCATGCCAAACGGCGGGCTGGAGATTCTGAAAAAGGCGGCGGCGGGAGAGGCAGACCCCCTGTCCATCACCGCCTTCCAGTACGACCTGGTGTGCAATGGGTATGAAACCGCCTCCGGCGCGGTGCGCAACCACGACCCGGAGATCATGGTGGAGGCCTTCCGGCTGGTGCGGCTGGGAGAGGAGGATGTGAAGGCCAAGTTCCCCGCCATGTACAACGCCTTCACCTATGGCGCGCCCCCCCACGCCGGCGCCGCCCCCGGGGTGGACCGCATGATTATGCTGCTCACCGGGGAGGAATCCATCCGGGAGGTCATCCCCTTCCCCATGAATCAGCGGGCCCAGGACATCATGATGGGCGCGCCCAGTTTTGTGGAGCAGAAGCAGCTGGACGAGCTGAACATCGCCTGCACCGCGAAAGAGGAAGAGTAAAAGGAATGCCCCTCCCGGCCGGGAGGGGCTTTTCCTTCCCCTTTCGGGAAGGCGGGGAGGCTGCTTTCCGCCCGCGCAGACGGAGGATGTTACTTTCTGCCCGTGCAGAAAGTAACCAAAGACACGCTCAGGGGGCGGCCCGCCGGGTGGACAAGGCCCCAAAGGCGGGCCATGTCCACAGCCGGCCCTCCCCCTGAGAACCCCCCATGCGGGGGACGCCCTATACGGCGGTTGGCCGATTTCCTTCCGGCGCACGCGGCCTTCGATGCAGGCCCCCTATTTGTGCTGCCGCCCGTATCCAAACACAGCGCCGTGCCCCGGCCCACATACCGCGCCTGCGGGCCGCACCGGCTGCCCCGGGACTTTTCCCTGCCTACCGCCGCCGCCCCTCCACCTTCATCACCTTCCCAATATCCGAACCCATCGCCGCATTCCAGCCAGCCATGAACGAGGCCCGGATTAACTGATAGATGGCCTCGCTGGTTGTTTCACATTGCTCGTCGTCCAGAAAGTCGGCCAGGGCTTTGTCAAATTCCAGTTCATTCATGGTATCACCCCCTTGTTTTCATATTTTATGTCCTTTTATGTCCACTGTCAATACTAATTCGTAAATAGTGGTATTCTATGCTTGGGTGATATTATGAAACCGCTAAAGACAAGAATCAGTATTACAATAGATAACCCTATCTTGGAAAAACTGAGGGAACAGGCTGAATATGAGGATCGTTCTGTCTCCAGCTGCATTAACCTTATTCTGCGCGAACATTTTGAATTATTAGAAACCAAAGCAAAATAAAAAGCGCCGGGGCGACCCGGCGCTTTCTCTATTTCAGCTTCTGCCACTCCCCCACCGCCAGCTCGTCGCAGCGGTTGTTGTAGGGGTTGTCGGCGTGGCCCTTTACCCAATGGAGCTTGACGGTATGCCTTTCGCACAGCGCCAGCAGCCGCTCCCACAGGTCGGGGTTGAGGGCGGGCTTTTTGTCCGACTTGACCCAGCCCCTGGCCTTCCACCCCTTGGCCCAGCCCTTTTCCAGGGCGTCGATCACATATTTGGAGTCGGAATAGAGCTCCACCACGCAGGGCTCGGTCAACGCCTCCAGCCCCCGGATCACCGCGGTGAGCTCCATGCGGTTGTTGGTGGTGCTTTTCTCGCCGCCGCTCAGCTCCTTTTTGTGCCGGCCGAACATCAGGATGGCCCCCCAGCCCCCGGGGCCGGGGTTGCCGGAACAGGCGCCGTCGGTATATAAGGTTACGGTTTTCATCAATCAAGGTTCCTTTTCTTCCAGATAAGCCGGATCAGGAATAGGCCGAACGGGACCACGGTGATGGCGCAAAGGCCGGCGCAGCCCCAGGGCCCCAGTTCTTCCAGCGGATAAGGCAGCTCAGCGAGCACAGCGCACGGGGCGATGGGCAGAAACCCCCGCGGCAGCTTTCAGCGCCAAGCGGTCCTCCCCCGGCCGCTGGCCGCAGGCCAGCGCCATGACCATGACTGCGGTCACTCCTCCGGCGGTTCGTCCGAGGCTCCCTCCGGCTCCTTCTCCGCCAGGGACATAGCGATCACCCGGTCCCCCTCGTCCTTGAAGCGCATGACGATGACGCCCTGGCTGGCCCGGCCCACGGTGCGGATGGCGTCCACATCGGTGCGGATGATGGTGCCCGACTGGGTGACCAGCAGCAGGTCCTCGCTGCCGTCCACCACCTTGACTCCCACCACCGGCCCCGTCTTGTCGGTGAGGCCGTAGTTCTTGATGCCGTAGGCGCCCCGGTTGGTCACCCGGTAGTCCTCCACCGGGGAGCGCTTGCCGTAGCCGTTCTCGGTGATGGTGAGCACCGCCCTGCCCGGCTTGGCCCGGGCGGCGGCCACCACATAGTCGCCCTCCCGCAGGCGGATGCCACGCACGCCGGCGGCGGTGCGGCCCATGGGGCGCACCTGACTCTCATGGAAGCACATGGCCATGCCGCCGTGGGTGGCGATGAGCAAATTCTGATCCCCGTCGGTCTCCCGCACCTCAATGAGCTCGTCGTTCTCATCCAGGGTGATGACACGCAGGCCGTTGTTGCGCAGGCTGCGGAGCGCCGAGGCGTCCAGCCGCTTGACCGTGCCCTTCCGGGTAAACATGGTGAGGTAGCGGGGGTTCTCCCCCTCGCTGATGTCCCGGGTGTGGATCATGACGGCCACCTTCTCCCCCGGGTCCACCTGGAGCACGTTGACGATGCTGGTGCCCTTGGCGGTCCGCCCCGCCTCGGGAATCTGGTAGCCCTTCTTGCGGAACACCCGGCCCTTGTCGGTGAAGAACAGGATATAGTCGTGGGTGGAGGCGGTGAACACGGTGTTCACATAGTCCTCCTCCCGGGCGGTCATCCCCTTGCGGCCCATGCCGCCCTTGCCCTGGGCGGCGTACTCGCTGGCGGAGGTACGCTTGATATAGCCGTTGGCCGTCATGGTAAAGACGGACTGCTCCTCCTCGATCAGGTCCTCGATGTCGATGTCGTTCTCCGCGAAGCCAATCTCGGTCTTGCGCTCGTCGCCGTACTTATCCCGAATCTCAATGAGCTCGTCCTTGAGCACGCCCCGGAGCTTGCCCTCGTCGGCCAGCAGGCCCTCGAAGTAGGTGATGCGCTCCTCCAGCTCCTTGTACTCCGTCTCCAGCTTCTCCCGGTTCAGTCCCTGGAGGGCGATGAGGCGCATGTCGCAGATGGCCTGGGCCTGGATATCGTCCAGCCCGAAGCGCTCCATCAGCCGCTCCTTGGCGTTGTCGTAGCTGGCGCGGATGATGCGGATGACCTCGTCGATGTTGTCCTGGGCGATGAGCAGGCCCTCCAGCAGGTGGGCGCGCTCCCGGGCTTTTTTCAGGTCGAACCGGGTGCGCCGGGTCAAAACCTCCTCCTGGAAGGCAATATACTCGTCCAGAATCTGCCGCAGGGTGAGGATGCGGGGCTGCATCTGGTTGTCCACCAGGGCCAGAAGGATGACGCCGAAGGTGATCTGCATCTGGGTCTGATTGAACAGCCGGTTCAGGGTCACCTGGGGGTTGGCGTCCTTTTTCAGCTCAATGACGATGCGCATGCCCTTTTTGCCGTCGGACTCGTCCCGCAGGCCGGACACGCCCTCCAGCCGCTTGTCCTTCA
>CAJUEG010000137.1 GCA_910584835.1 uncultured Oscillospiraceae bacterium
GCCCGCCGCCCCCGCGGCGGGCTTTGGAGGGCGCCCGCGCTTTGCGCGGGCGCTCCGACCCGGATTCCAACCAATGCCGGGATTAGGGGTTAGGGATCTACGGAAGGAACCCAGGAAAGAGCAACTGTCCCTGCGCCTCTATTTATTATTACCTGGATGACAAGTCCATCATTGGAGGCTGTTGCAGTAGCGTGGGCCTGAGACTTATAGCACTTATCAGTGCCTCTGCACTGCCCATACCCTGTGGAAGCAGAACCCTTGGCTGCCGCTGCTGAAGCAACCATGGACCCATCCTGTGCATTGTAAAACATTGTAATATTGCCAGTGGTAGCGTCTTCGGTCACACCGGCCGGCAAATCAGCGACTTCCAAGAGATACAGGGCGGCCTCTGCTTTAGCGGCACGCTCATTGGCCTGGTCCGTGGCGTCGCGGGCCTTCTCCAGGGCAGTGCTCACCAGGGGGATGGAGACGGCGATCAGAATCGCGATGATGGCTACCACGATCAGCATCTCGATCAAGGTAAAGCCATGCTGTTTCTTCAGCTTTTTCTTCAGGTTGTTCATGAAGTTACCTCTCTTTCCATTGAATAAGAATTGTTTTTTATTATTCGGGGCCGTGGGTTGGCTTGGCCCAAAATAACCGTCTGGGAAATGCCGTCCCCCCGGGGGGACGGGCAAGGCCATGGCCTTGCCCTCAAATGGAGTTGTACAAATTAAATAGCGGCAGGTACACCGAGAACAGAATAAAGATTACAAACAGCGCCAGCACACAGATGATAATCGGCTCCAGCAGGGCCAGCGCCCGCTCCGTGCGCACATCCACCTCGTTGTCGTAATAGTCCGCCAGCACCGCCAAAGTGGACTCCAGCGCGCCCGCGTTCTCGCCCACAGCGATCATCTGCACCAGCATGGGGGGCAGCTCCCGGGCGGCTGCCATGCAGTCGCCCAGGCTGTGCCCGCCCTCCACGCCGGGGATGGTCTCCCGCACCTCATGGGACATGACGTGGCTGGATATGGAGCGGCTGGACACGTCGATGGCCTGCAGGATGGGCATGCCGGAGGCCAGCATGGCGGACATGGTGTGGGCGAACTGGCTGGCCCCGGCCATGCGGCCGATCTCCCCGATGACGGGCAGGGACAGCCGCAGGCGGCTGATGGTCAGTCCGCCCTTTTCGGTGCAGCTGTACAGCCAGACGGCCAGCGCAATGGCGGCAATCACCGCGATGATCAGCAGCCAGTATCGGGAGAAGAAGCTGGACATGGAGATGAGGGCCAGCGTTATGCCGGGCAGCTCCACGCCCAGGTCCGCGAAGGTGTTGACAAAGGAGGGCACGGCGTAGAACATGATAATGCCGAGCACTATGATCGCCACCAAAATGGTGAAAGCGGGGTACATCATGGTGCTGATGGCCTTGGCGTTGGTTTTGGCGGTGCGGTCGTAGTACCGGCCCATGCGCTCGAAAGCGGAGATCATGTCGCCGGACTCCTCCCCGGCGCGAATGGTCTCCCGGAAGGTGACGGGGAGCTTCTGCCCCCGCTGGTCCAGGCTGTAGCTCAGGCTCCAGCCGTTGGACACGTCCTCCGAGACCTGCCGCAGCAGCCGGGCAAGGACCTTGTCATTGCACTGCCCCGCCACCAGGTCCACGGTCTGTACCAGCGGCAGGCCCGCCCGGAGGATAATGGCGAACTGCTGGCAGGTCAGGGCCAGGCTTTTGGTGCTGATGCTCTGGAACCTGGCCGCGGCGGGGGCGCGTGTGGCGGCCTTGGGCACCTCCTTGAGGGAGAGCACGATTTCGCAGGTCTGGCGGATCTGGGCCACGGCTTCCTGCTGGCTGGCGGCCTCCACCACGCCGGACACCCTTTCGCCGCCGGCGTAAGCCGCCTCATATTTAAATGTAGGCATGGCGCACCCCCTTACAGGCCGAAGCCGCCGGGCCGGTGAGGCCGGTTCTGGGCCATTCCGGCGTCCTTGGCCTGGACGACGCCGCCGGGCAGGGCCCGCTCATAGGTTTCCCGGGTAATGGCGCCGGAGTTGAGCAGGTTTTGCAGGGCGCGCTCCATAAGGATGTTGCCGATGGAGCCGGTGGTCTGGATGGCGTTGACGATCTGGGGGGTCTTGCCCTCCCGGATCAGGTTGCGGATCGCCCCGTCGGTTTTCATTACCTCGCAGGCCAGCACCCGTCCCGTCCCGGAGGCCTTTGGCAGGAGCTGCTGGGACAGCACGGCCTTGAGCGTCATGGAGAGCTGGAGCCGGATCTGCTGCTGCCGGTCGGCGGGGAACACGTCCACCACGCGGTCGATGGAATCGGCGGCGGAGTTGGTGTGGACGGTGCCGAACACCAGGTGCCCTGTCTCGGCGGCGGTGAGGGCGGTCTCAATGGTCTCCAGGTCGCGCATCTCGCCCACGAGGATGACGTCGGGGTCCTCCCGCAGCGCGGCCCGCAGCCCGGCGGCGAAGGAACGGGTGTCCTTGCCCACCTCCCGCTGGTTGATGACGCACTGGGCGGGGGTGTAGACGTACTCTACCGGGTCCTCCAGGGTGAGGATATGCTTGGCCTGGGTCTTGTTGATTTGGTTGAGCACGGCCGCCAGGGTGGTGGACTTGCCCGACCCGGTTTCTCCGGTGATCAGCACCAGCCCCTGGCTGTAGCCGGGGAATTCGTGGACGGGCTTGGGCAGGCCCAGCTCGTCCAGGTCGGGAATGTGCTCGTTGAGCAGGCGGATGGCGGCGGACCACACCCCCTGCTGCCGGAACAGGTTCAGGCGGCAGCGCACCCCGGCGATGGTTTTGGCAAGGTCGGCCTCGCCCGTGTCCACCATGGCGTCGAACTGCTCCCCGGCCAGCTCCCGGACGTAGCTCAGGCACTGCTCCGGGGTGAGCACCCCGCCGCACAGCTGCCGGATGGAGCCGTCCACCCGGCAGCGCGGGGCCAGCCCGCACACCAAATGGATATCGGACGCCCGGTCGGCGCGGGCCTTTTCGATCATCTCAGCAATGGTCATGGCAATCCCCCCTTGACAAATGAGGTCTGTGCGCCCAGCACCCGGTGGACCTCCTCAACGGAGGTGACGCCCCCGGTGACCAGCCGGCGGCAGTCCTCCATAATGGGACGGAAATCAGACTCCCGGATGGCCTGCTCCAGCTGTGCGATGGAGCGGGAATGGATGGCGCGGCGGATGGCGGGGGTCATGTTCAGAATTTCAAACACGCCGGTGCGCCCGCGGTAGCCGGTATGGAAGCACTCGCTGCAGCCCTCGCCCCGGTAGAAGCGCACGTCGGCGGCATCCTGGGGCAGCCCCATGAGGGCCAGCTCTTCGGCGGAGGGGGTGTAGCTTTTCCGGCAGTGGGGGCAGACCTGCCGCAGCAGCCGCTGAGAGATGATGCCCTTCACCGCCCCGGCGATGAGGTAGGGCTCCACGCCGATGTCCAGCAGGCGGTCCACGGAGGATACGGCGTTGTTGGTATGGACGGTGGACAGCACCAGATGCCCGGTCATGGCGGCGCGCATGGCAATTTCGGCGGTCTCACCGTCCCGGATCTCGCCTACGGCAATGATGTCCGGGTCCTGCCGCAGCACCGAGCGCAGCACATTGGCAAAGGTCAGCCCGGTTTTTTCGTTGATCTGCACCTGGCATACCCCGTCAATGTGGTACTCCACCGGGTCCTCCAGGGACACCAGATTGACCTCCTCGCTTTTCAGCCGCTGAACCATGGCGTACAGGGTGGACGTTTTGCCCGACCCGGTGGGGCCAACCATGAGGATTACGCCCTCGGTGGTGTTGTCCACCAGCTTCAGGAAGCGCTCCATGTTCTCGCCCCGCAGGCCGATGCCCTCCAGGCTGGACAGCTCGGCCGTCTTGCGCAGCAGACGCACCACCACCTTTTCTCCATGGGTGGTGGGCAGCGTGGAAATACGCAGGTCCATGGTCTCCTGCTGGACGGTGACGTTGGCCCGGCCGTCCTGGGGGATATGCTTCTGGGCGATGTCCATGCGGGCCATGATCTTCATGCGGGAGATCACGGAGTTCTGCAGTTCCCGAGGCACTTGGATGATGGTGCGCAGGGCGCCGTCAATGCGCATCCGAATGGCCATATGGTCCTCGCCCGGCTCCATGTGGATATCGCTGGCCCGCTCGGTGTACGCCCGGTCGATGATGGAGTTTACCAGGCGGATGGCCGGGGCGGCGTCCGCCTCATCCTCGTCCACAGCAAGGCTCTGAACCCCGGCAGCGACGGACGTGGCGCCGTATTGGCCGCCCAGCAGGTCCCGCTGCATCTCCTCGATGGCCCGCATGGCCCCCTGGTTGCTGTACAGGTTCTGCACCGCCCGCTCCAC
>CAJUEG010000138.1 GCA_910584835.1 uncultured Oscillospiraceae bacterium
TTTTTCTCCTTCCAGGTTATTTCCCGCCAACGACGCTGGCGATGACCTTGGTGGTACTTACCGCCATTTGTGCGGTGTGGACGGCCGAGGTGAGGCTGGCCTTGGTGGAGGTATCCAGCCCGAAGGCCCCGGCAATCCGGGGCACCTCGCCCGCGGACAGCATCAGCCCAAGCCCCAGCAGGGCGTGGTCGCTGAACACCATCAGCCCCGCCACCAGGATGGTGGATTGGAGGAACGCCGTCAGGCACAGGCCCACGATCTGCTTGCACCACTGGGTGAAGCCGTCGCTGTAGCCCCGGGGAACGCTGAACATATACAGCGCCCCCACCGCGATCTGGATGAGCAGGATACCGCCCCGCTTCAGGTTGGCGAAGAACACCTTCAGCACGGCGTAGGCCATCAGGATCACGCAGAACAGCATCATGACAGGGTTAAAGGCGGGCCCGCCGAAAATGAAATCCACCCCGGAGGCGATGAGCCCTTCCGGGGTGGTGAGTTTTGTGATCAGGTTCTGCCCCAGCGACCCGATATCCCCCAGCCCGGTGATGCCCGCGGTAAAGCTGGCTTGGAGCGACACGGACAGGGCGTACAGCCGGACAGGGACGGCGGAGAACAGGCTCACCGCCAGGAAGCCCTTGAGGCAGTTGATGGCGGTGTGGCGGATATTCCCCCGGCCCGAAGAGTATTCGATACCGAACTCGAAACAGGCCACCACCAGGCTCACCCCGAACAGGGCCCAGCCCAGTTGGGAGAAGAACCGCACCACGGCCTGCACCCAGGGCAGGTCGAACAGCTCCACGCCCATGTTGCCCATGAGGGCGAAGAAGGCCCCCAGGAAGCCCACGGCCTGGCTGTACGCCCAGTCCAGCAGCTCGTCCAGGACGGTGGAGGCCACGAAGTCCCAAATAAAAATTGTTTATCCCTTCTTTCCATGATATAATTGCCCCATCAGAATACTGACAGGAGGGAATGGTTTTGAAGCATAAAGTGAAATTGACCGTGCTCGACAAAAAGCTGTACCCGGAATTGCAAGCGGCATACTGTGCGGTCCCCCAGTCCGGGGCCTGCCCCTGCTACAATGTGGGGGACGAGTTTATCTTCTGCCGCGATGAGGAACGGGACGACTTCTGGCATATGGGCTTGAACACCCTTGTGAAAACCAGCGCAGACCCGGATACCGTGGCGGGCGGGCCGAAGATGCCTCACTGCTCCGAGCTTTGGGATTCGATTTCCCGGTACATTTACACCGGCTTGCAGGGCGGCTCCATCATGCGGGGCTGGATGAAACAGGAGAATACCATGATCGCCTGCTGTTCCGACGGCACCAGGCCGGTGATCTTCAAAATTGAGCGGATCGACGAGGAGGAGTAGACCATGAACGACATCTTAACAGCCATGAAGGAGCGGCGGAGCATCCGCAAATTTAAACCCGATATGCCGTCAAAAGAGGATCTGGAAACAATCATCGAGGCTGGACGCTATGCCGCCAACGGCAGGGGCAGACAGGCCACGCTCACCCTTGCAGTAACGAACCAAGAGCTGCGGGATCAGATCGCCGCCGACAACTGCAAGATCGGCGGCTGGGAGGAGGGCTTTGATCCCTTCTATGGCGCTCCAGCCATTTTGATCGTCCTGGCTGAGAAAGACTGGCCAACCCACGTCTATGATGGGAGCCTGGTCATGGGGAACATGATGCTGGCGGCCCACGCCCTGGGTCTGGGGAGCATTTGGATCCACCGCGCCAAGGAAGAATTCGAGATGGAGAAATACAAGGAACTTTTGTCCAGCCTTGGAATCAGCGGCGAATGGGAGGGCATCGGCCACTGCGCTGTGGGGTATATCGACGGCGAGATCCCGCAGGCTGTGGAGCGGAAGGCCGACAGGGTGTTCTGGGTGGAATAGGCCCATGACCTACAGCGAGTTCAAAACCCAATACCACATCCGGCTCAACCCCCAACAGGAGGCGGCAGTGCGGCAGGTGCAGGGGCCGATCCTGCTCCTGGCGGTGCCGGGGAGCGGCAAGACCACCGTGCTGGTCACCCGCCTGGGTTACATGATCTACTGCAAAAATATCCGCCCGGAGAACATCCTCACCGTTACATACACCGTCGCCGCCACAAAGGACATGAAGGCCCGGTTCGTCCGCTTTTTCGGGGAGGAACACGCGGACAAGCTCACTTTCCGCACCATCAACGGCCTGTGCGCGGTGGCGATCCGCTATTACGCGGGGAAAAAGGGCACGGAGCCCTTTGCCCTGGCAGACGATGAAAGCCGCCTGAATGCCGTGATCCGGGAGCTTCTGTCCAAGGGCGGGGGCGGCTATCCCCCGGATCAGCAGGTGAAGGAGGCCCGTACCCATATCACCTATTGCAAGAATATGATGTTCAGCGACGCAGACGTGGAGGCCCACCAGGTGGACGGCATGGATTTTCCGGCAGTCTACAAGGGCTACCAGGCGTTTCTGCTCAAAAACCGCCTGATGGACTTCGACGATCAGATGGTGTTCACCTACCGCATCTTCCGGCAGTACCCGGACATTTTGGCCCACTTCCAGCGTCGCTGGCCCTATCTCTGCGTGGACGAGGCCCAGGACACCTCCAAAATCCAGCACGCCATCCTCCGCCTGCTGGCGGCCAAGTCCCGCAACATCTTCATGGTGGGGGACGAGGATCAGAGCATCTACGGCTTCCGGGCGGCGTGGCCCCAGGCCCTGCTGGAGTTTGAGCAGGTCTGGCCGGGGGCCAAGGTGCTGATGATGGAGACCAACTACCGCTCCACCAGGTCCATTGTGGAGGCGGCGGACGCCTTCATCCAGCGCAACGAGAGCCGCCGCCCCAAGCATATGCACACAGACAATGTCCAGGGCGCGCCGGTGAAAATGGTGCCGCTGGCGGACTACAACCGTCAGTACCGCTATCTGCTGAAGGTGGCCCAGAACTGCAAGGAGCAGACGGCGGTTCTCTACCGCAACAACGACAGCGCCCTGCCCCTCATCGATCTGTTGGAGCGGGAGGGGGTGCCCTATGCCTGCCGCCAGCGGGAGGGCTTCTTCTTTACCAGCCCCATTGTCCGGGACATCACCGATATGCTGGAGTTCGCCTTCGACGACGCCAACTGGGAGAAGTTCCTCCGGTTTTACTATAAGCTGGATTTGAAGATCAAAAAGCCCGTCCTGGCGGGAATGCTCCGGGGAATGGCTGAGGACGAGTCAGTGTTTGACCGCCTGCTGGTCAACGAGGGGCTGGAGCCCTGGCAGTACGGGAAGATCAGGGCGCTCCAGACCCACTACTCGAAGTTCCCCCAGCTCACCAGCTTTGCCGCCATCCAGCGGCTGGTGAAGTTCATGGGCTACGGGGATTATCTGCGGGAGCAAAAGGCGGACACCTCCAAGCTGGATGTGCTGCTGTCCCTGGCCAACCAAACCCCGGCCACGGGGCCGTTCCTTCTGCGGTTACAGGAGCTAAAGGACACCATTGAGGGCATGGAGCCTGATCCAAGCTGTCCCTTTGTGCTGTCCACCATCCACGCCAGCAAAGGGCTGGAGTATGACCGTGTCATCCTCATCGACGCGGTGGACGGCACGTTCCCCTCCGACCCGCTCCCCCACGATGACGAGGGCAGGGTAGCACTGGAGGAGGAGCGGCGGCTGTTCTACGTGGGGGCCACCCGCGCGAAGCGGGAACTTGATCTGCTGTGCTACGAGGGCAAGTTTGGGGAACCCGTCAACGCCGCCCACACCTTTATTGACCAGCTTCTGGGGAAGGAAGTCACCGTTTCAGAACCCCAGCCCACGCCCCAGTTCAACCCCCAGCCCAAGCCAAAGAAGGCCAGAGCGAAGCGCCCCGCCTATGAGGACGGCCCCACCCCGGCCCAGCTGGCGAGGCAGCAGGAGGACTTCATGGCCGGGACCGAGGTGGTGCATAAGCAATTTGGGAAAGGCGAGATTTTGGGCCGTCTGGGCAGTGTGGCGCTGATCGCCTTCGAGGACAGTGACGAGGTGAAGCGCATTGAGCTGACCACCTGCCTCAAAAAGGGACTGCTCCGGCTGGCGGGGCTGTGATTGGCTACATCCCCTGGTTCAGTTCAGGCACTGGCAGATCAGCCTGCTCCGGTGCTGGTACCTGATCGGAATAGAAGCCAAGCCCGTCATGACCCAACCGGGCCGCAACCACATCGCCCTGCGCCGTAGGAATGTCTATCAGTTCAAAATCTTCACCGAATCCATTCCGGCACTGTTCCTCGATTTGGGTGAGCAGACAGTCCAGCTCCTCGCTGGTGAGATCGCCGGTCAGTTCCAGCGTCAGCTCGGCATACAGGGACGAGCCGATT
>CAJUEG010000139.1 GCA_910584835.1 uncultured Oscillospiraceae bacterium
AGGCCGTCCGCCCCGGCGGCCACCGCCGCCATGGCCATGCGCTCCACCATCCACGCCTTGCCGCAGGCGTGGGAGGGGTCCACCACCACGGGCAGGTGGCTCTGCCGCTTCACCGCCAGCACCGCCGACAGGTCCAGGGTGTTGCGGGTGTAGGTCTCGAAGGTGCGGATGCCCCGCTCGCACAAAATCACGTTGGGGTTGCCCCCGGCCATGATATACTCCGCGCTCATCAGCCACTCCTCAATGGTGGAGGACAGCCCCCGCTTGAGCAGGACGGGCTTGTTGGTGTGGCCCACCTTTTTCAGCAGGTCGAAGTTCTGCATGTTCCGCGCCCCGATCTGGATCACGTCCACCGCCTCCTCGAAGAGAGGGAGCTGGTCGGCGCTCATCAGCTCGGACACGATGGGCAGGCCGGTGGCCTTCCTCGCCTCGTCCAGCAGAAGCACCCCCTCCACCCCCTTGCCCTGGAAGGCGTAGGGGGAGGTGCGGGGCTTATAGGCGCCCCCCCGCAGGGCCGCCGCCCCGGACTGCTGGACCGAGCGGGCCACCTCCAGGATCTGCTCCTCGCTCTCCACCGAGCAGGGGCCGGCGATGACGGCGATTTTGCTTCCGCCCACGGTCACGCCGCCGCCAATGCCGATCACCGAGTTGTCCGGGTGGTACTTGCGGTTGGCCTTTTTGTAGGGCTCGCTCACCCGCATCACCCGCTCCACGCCGGGGAGCTGGGCCAGCTGTTCCTGGTTGAGCCCGCCAGCGTCGCCCTCCGCGCCCAGGATGGTGGTCTCGCTGCCCTTGGACACCATCACCCGCACGCCCCCTGCCTCCATGGCCCGGATGGCGGATTCCAGCTGTTCGGGGGAAAACTCCCGCTTCATAATGACTACCATAATATGCCAGCTCCTTCGTCAGCTTAGTTTCTGATGGCACGCTGTGCCTGCTCGCGGCGCGCGGCTTCACGCTTCCATAAAAAAATGCGGCCCTCTTGGGGCCGCCGCACAGATTCTATGCCGCACCGCCGCTCAAGGGCATGACAAAACGCCGCTATTATAATAGCGGTAATAGCCATACCCATAGCTCCGGCGATTCATGCGCGGTCCCTCCTTTTTATGCTGGCAATACTCTAGCACTTTTAAGTACGAAAGTCAAGAGGAGATTTTATGAATCCTGGAAGCGGCCGCCATGGGGCGGCCGGAGCGGGCGGCCCGCCCCTTCATTCCAGGCCCAGGTCCTTGTTGATATGCTCCCGCAGCGCGTCGAAGGACTCCACGCTCAGGTCGTGCTCCACCCGACAGGCGTCCTGGGCGGCCACGTCCTCCGGCACCCCCAGGTGGATGAGCCAGCGGGTGAGCAGCAGGTGACGCTCGTAGATGCGCCCGGCGATCTCCAGCCCGTCGTCGGTGAGGGTGAGAAAGCCCCCCTCGTCCATGACCACAAAGCCCCCCTCCCGCAGCAGGCTCATGGCCCGGCTGACGCTGGGCTTGGAGAAGCCCAGGTGCTGGGCCACGTCGATGGAGCGCACCGGGCCCTTTTCCCCCAGGGCGAGGATGGCCTCCAGGTAGTTTTCCGCGGATTCGTGGATGTTCACGGCGTTCCCTCCCAAACATACCGCCGGGCGGCGGACGTTTATTGAGATATGATACCATAAACCGCCGCCGGTGACAACGAAAACTTTTCCCGCCCCGGCGGGGGCTGTCCGGCGGCGCTGGACAGGGGGGCGGGAGTGTGGTATAATATCCCTTAGTTCGACAGATTTTTCATTTCGGAGGTGCGGCCCCATGCGGACAAAACGATATCTCGCCCTGCTGCTGGCGGCGGCGCTGGCCCTGGCCCTGGCCGGGTGCGGCGCCGGCGAGGATAAAAACAAAAATAAGGATGGGGCCATGACCATCGCCCCCGCCCAGCTCAGCGAGGAGGAGAACGCCCTGCTGGAGCTGCTGGACGTGGGGATGGACACCCACCGGGTCTTTGATGTCCAGGTGGAGGGGGCGAAGTCCGTCCGCCTGCGGGCCTATGAGCTGACGGACGGGGCGTGGAACTGCGTGAAGCACGGCGCCTGTGAGGCGGCGGACGGCGCGGGCCGGATCGCCCTGACCTTCGGCAAGATGACCGAGGGGGTGCGCATGGCCTATAAGGACGCAACCGGCACCTTTGCCCAGGAATTTGCCATGGAGGCGGCGGACGCCTCCGGTATGGTGTTCGTCACCTCGGTGCTCACCAAGAGCCGGGACATTGTGCTGGATGAGGAGATCCCCCTGGCCCTCCAGATCGCCACCACCCAGAACGAGTTCAGCACCTACGACGCGGACTATTTTGAGATGCCCCGGGAGCTGGCCAAGCACGGCTATGAGCACGTCTACGCCATCACCGTGACCTTCAGCGCCAACGCCCCCTCCGAGCCGCTGGACGCCCCTTCGGACGCCCCCTCGGCGGAGCCGTCCCCCGGGACTTGAGGGGCTGCCGGCGCGGCTTCTGGATAGGCAAAGGCCCCCCGGCGCGTGCCGGGGGGCCTGTTTTACACGTCCAGCCAGTTTTTCAGCTCGGCCAGGTCCGGGGCGATATGTACGCAGGGGAAGCGCTCGAAGGCGTCCGCCCTTGTGGTCCCGTTGAGCACCGCGCAGAACTGGCAGCCGCCCGCCTGGGCGGTGGCGGCGTCGATGACGGTGTCACCGCAGAACAGCACCTGCTCCGAGCGGAGCCCCAGCCGCTCCAGGGCCAGCCGCACCCCCTGGGGGTGGGGCTTGGTGTGGGTCACCTCGTCGCCGCCCACCACCAGGTCCAGCAGCTCCGGCCGCCCCTGGTGCTCGAAGATGTGCCGGATGGTGGAGCCCGGCTTGGTGGAGACGATGGCGGTGCGCACGCCCGCGTTTTTCAGCGCCTCCAGCAGGTCCTCCGCGCCTGGGAAGAGGGTGGTGCCCTCAATCATCAGCCGGCGGCCCTCGCCGCCCGCCTTCACGCCGACGGTGTGCTGGAAGCTGAGGCAGAACGTCTCCTGATGCTCCGGGTCGTGGTCGCCGGTGAGCAGGGAATAGCCGTCGGCCAAAGTGAGGCCGACGGTGTGGCGCACCTGTTCCACGGTGGGCGGGTCCAGCCCCAGCTCCAGAAAGCCCAGCCGGTAGCCCTCGGCGATGGCGGCGGTGGAGTCGCCCAGTGTGTAATCAAAGTCGAAAAATACCCCGTGATACCTCATGACTTGACCTCAACTGATCCTAAATTTTTTCGGTCTTTGGAATACCCAGAGCATCATATCACAAGCCGGGCCTGTTTTCAATTGTGAAAATGGCTAACTTTCCGCCTGTTCCAGCAGGTTTGCAGCGCCATACCGCAGACAGCGGTACAGCCGCTGCCGCCCGCGCTTCAATGTGCGGGACACGGTGGACTTGTTCACCCCGCACTGCCTGGCGATGTCCTCCATGCTCATGTTTTGCCCGTAGTAGAGGATCATGTACTCCCGCTGCCGCTGGGTGATGTCCTGACGCAGGGCGTGGGTGAGGTTGCGTTTGAGGCGGTTGATCTGGTCCTTGTTGTCCTGGGCCATCAGCTCGGCGTACACCGCCAGGTCCACCATGCCGAAGGTGTTGTCGTAAGAGATGGTGCGCATGGTCAAGCCCTCCTTTTGCGCTGCGGGGCCGGGCCGGGCCCGGCCTGCCGGGGTGTGTGCTTTTCGTAGTAGTGCTCCAGATGGCGGGCCACCGCCCGCACGTCCCGGTACATGGAGCGCAGGGGGCGGGCGCGCCCCTCCAGCTGGAGCCGGCGGTCCTCGCTGCCCGCCTCCCGCCCGGCGTGTTCCAGCTCCACGATGCGGCGGCGCAGGTCCGCCGCCGTCTGCGCGTATTCCAGCGATAGTTCGTATAACGTCATAGGTTCTCTCTCGTGCTCCTTTGCCTCAAAAAACAGTGTTGCGGTTTCTGCCGCGGCCCCGGCCCACCCGGCGCAGCTGGGCGGCGAAGTACCGCCGGGCGTACCGCCCCAGGCAGTCCTCGCACACCGCCCGGCCGTCCAGCTCGAAGTAGGGATCGCCGGGGTAGAGCTCCCCCGCGCATAAGGAGCACCGCTCCTCCTGGGGGAAGTGCAGGTCTCGTTGTGCCGTGTGCGGCCATCTCCTCATCTTTTTGAATTCTTTTTGAAAAATGGTTGACAAGCCCGCCGGCTGCTGTTATAATAAGCTCCGCTGTGAAAGCGGAAGGCTTCTGTGCTGGTGTAGCTCAGCCGGTAGAGCAGCTGATTTGTAATCAGCAGGTCGGGGGTT
>CAJUEG010000140.1 GCA_910584835.1 uncultured Oscillospiraceae bacterium
GTGGTCGGACCAGTAGGTGTCCACCACCCGCACCTCGGTGATGGTGGGGTCCCGCCGCTCCCAGTCCCGGAAATAGTTTTGCAGGAATTTCAGGTCGTCCAGGTCCATGGCCAGCCCCAGCCGGTCCAGTTCGGCTCTGAGGCCCCCCTCGTCCAGGCCGGTGAAGCCGTCCAGCACCGCCACCCGGCCGGGGGCGTCATAGCTGCGGGCCAGGGTGCCGGGCTTGTCCAGGGACGCCTCCCGGCACTCCACGGGGTTGATAAGGTAGCCCCGGATCCTGTCCAGCTCGGGGACGGACAGCACCCCCTCCAGCACGTACACCCTGGCGTAGGCGATGAGGGGCCGCTCCCCGCCGGTCATCAGCTGGACGCACTGGGCGGCGGAGTCCGAGCGCTGGTCGAACTGGCCCGGCAGGGCCTCCACCGCCAGCACGGTATAGGAGCCCTGCGGCCGGGGAAAGTCCTCGTCAAACACCGCGTCCACCTGGGGTTCGGAGAACACCGCCCCCTTGGCCTGCCGGTAGACCTGGGGGCTGACGCCCTCCACATCGTAGCGGTTGAAGACGCTCAGCCCGTCCAGCCCCTGGATTCCCAGCTGCTCCCGCAGGTCCCGGCACAGCCCCCGGGCCTCCACGTCGAAGCCCGGGCGCTTGCGCACATAGCAGCGAAATACTTGGCTCTTGCTCTGATCCATGGTCCATTCTCCTTGCGCTCACTTATTTAGAAACCGCTGTGGTGGTCCACTCCTCCATGCGGTAGAAGGGGTTGCCCCGGGTGGGCTGGAGGTTGGAGGCCATCCCCCACCGCACCAGCAGGGAGCCCCGCTGAAAGCACACCGGGGCGACAGGGGCCTCCTGGGCGAACCGGGCCCACAGCGCCGCTGCGGCCTGTGTCCTGGCGTCTCCCCGGGCGCCCCTCCAGCCGTCCAGCGCCTGGCTCAGCTCCCAGTTCTCGTACCCGCCGTAGTTCAGCGCGCCGGTGAGCAGGGGAGCGGGGTCGAAGTCCCCGGTGAGGGATACCTCCCCCAGGTACAGGTCAAACTGCCCCGCGGCCAGCGCCGCGGCGTAGCTCTCCCAGGGCAGGGTACTTACCGTCACGTCCACCCCCAGCTCCCTCAGGGCCGCGGCCAGAACGTCCGCCGCACCCTGGCGGGCCTCGTTGTCGCTGTTCACCAGCAGCGTCACCGCCAGCGCCTCCCGGCGGCGGTAGAGCAGGCCGTCCTCCTCATTGCGCTCATAGCCCGCCTCGGCCAGCAGGGCGGCGGCCTGCTCCATGTCGAAGTCCAGCAGGGCGGCCTCCTCCCCGGCGTATTCCCTGTGGAGGGGGGATATGGGCAGGCAGGCCGGGTCGGCGTGGCCGGACAGCAGGGTCTGGACAATCCCCGCCCGGTCTACGGCCCGGGCAAAGGCCCGGCGCACCGCCGCCGACTGGCACGGCCCCCCGGCGCAGCGGAAGCCCACGTACAGCAGGGTGGTGGTGGGGTAGTCACAGGTCTCATAGCTGCCGGAATACCCCAGGGCATAGGGGGAGGAAAAGCGGGTGGTGACGGCGGTGACCGCCCCGCTGTCAAAGGCGGCGATGCGCGCGTCCGCCCCGGACACCGCCGCGAGGGGGATGACGGGGTACGGCAGGGCCGCCGCCCCGCTGTGGCGGGGGTTGGCCTGGAGGTACAGCCGCTCCCCTGCGGCCTCGTATTGATAGTAGCCGGTGCCCAGGGGCGCCCCCTCCTCCTGTTCCAGCACCACGGGCACGTCCAGCAGGGCGGGCAGGTTCCCGTTCGGCGCGGCCAGGGCAATGGTCAGGGTGGCGTCGTCCGCCGCCCACACCCCGGTAACGCCGGCCAGCCGGGCCGCATACGGCCCCCCGGCCCGGGCGGTGTTGAGGGACGCGGCGGCGTGGTGGGCGGTGAGGGGGGTGCCGTCGGAAAACACCGCATCGGTTTTTAATGTAACGCTCCAGCTCAGCCCGTCCTCACCCGGCGCGGCGGACGCAGCCAGCACCGGATGGGGCGTGAACTGGTTGTCCAGCTCGTACAGCCCCTGGTACACCAGCCCCGTCAGCTCCTGGTTCACCTGGCTGTCCCCGGTGAGGGGGTGGAGGGAGGCGGCCGGGTCGTACCCCAGGCTGAAGCGCACCGCCTCCGGCTCCGGGGTCGGGGTGGGGCCGGGCGTCTGGGACGGGGAGGGCAGGGGGGACGGCTCCCCGCAGCCCGCCAGCGACAGCGCCAGCCACGCCGCCAGCAGCAGGGGAAGAAGCCGCCTCATCTGAGCTGGATGGCGGCGGCCATGGAGCCCCGGCTGGTGCCCAGCCTTCGGTGGCTCCAGAACAGTTCCGGATGGCAGGAGGTGCACAGGGAGCTGACGGCGATGTGGTCCGCCTCCAGCCCCGCCTGCTCCAGACGCATGGCGTTGATGCCCTTTAAATCCACGGAGAACTTGCCGTTCTCTTTGATTTTGATGTGCTGGAGCACCGCCGTGGACAGGGCGGCGGTCATGGCGTTGGGCACGTCCTCGTGGGTCTCGAAGCAGTCCGGGCCGATGCCCGGGCCTACGGCGGCCAGGATATCCCCGGGGCGGCAGCCGTACACGTCCCGCATCCGCTCCACCGCCTGGGAGGCGATGCCGGCGGCGGTGCCCCGCCAGCCCGCGTGGACGGCGGCGATCACCCGCCGCGCCGGGTCGTAAAACAAAATGGGGATGCAGTCGGCGGTGTAGATCATCAGGGTCACCCCCGGCAGATCGGTCATCAGCCCGTCCGCCTCATATCCCGGCTTGTCATAGGGGTCCGCCTTTACATCGGCGGTGGTGATGCAGCGCACCGCGCCGCCGTGAACCTGGTTGGTCATGGCGATGCGCTCCCCCCGGGCGCCGATGGCCTTGAGGAAGCGGCGGCAGTTCTCCCGGACGTGGTCGGGGTCGTCCCCCCGGCTCACCCCCAGGTTCAGGGATTCCCACATGCCCTCCGACGCGCCCCCCAGCCGGGTGGAGAAGCCGTGGGCCGCGCCGCCGGCGGCGTCCATGCCGTCCGCGGCCAGGAAGGTCACGCCGTTACAGGTACGCTCAGTGATTTCCATTTGCATACTCCTCTCGCAGCAGGCCATACCAATAAATGTCCCTCCACACTCCGTCCCGGCCCAGGGCGTGGCGGCGCTGCACCCCTTCCCGGACCATGCCCAGCCGCTCCAGCAGGGGGACGGCCCGGCGGGTATCCTCCGTCTGGGCAAACACCTTGTGGGCGTCCAGGGCGGAAAAGGCGTAGTCCAGCAGCGCCCGGCTGGCCTCCCCGGCCAGCCCCTTTCCCCAGCAGTCCCGGCGCAGCACCCAGCCCAGCTCGTAGACGCCGGGGGCATCCACCTGGCTGAAGAGCAGCCAACCCGCCAGTCCGCCGCCCTCCCGCAGCTGGGCGGCGAAGGCCCCGGGGGGCGTGCGCTCCAGGCAGAAGCTGCGCAGCAGCTCCTCCGTCCCCGCCCGCGTCATGGGGGCCATGTGCTCCATGGTCTCCTTATCCCGGAAGATGTCCCACAGGGCGGGCAGGTCGTCCATGGCAAAGTCCCGCACAATCAGGCGCTCCGTCTCCAGGTGCATTTCACGCCCCCCTGTGATACTCCGCGCAGGTGCACTTCTTCCCGGCGCGGGCATTTTCTGCGGAAAATGCGGCGCTTTGCGCCCAAGCCGCGCTTTCCGGGGGGAACCAGTTCCCCCCGGAGGCCCCCCTCCGCTCTCCGAGGGGACGAGGGCTTTGGCGTTTTTTATACATCCCTGTGGTACTCCGCGCAGGTGCACTTCTTCCACTTCAGTCCACTTCCGCAGGGGCAGGGGTCGTTGCGGCCGATCTTGACGGCCTTTTTCACCGGCTGCTTCTTCACCGCCTCGTCCCCGCCGCCGGACTGGCCGGTGATCTTGGCCACCCGCTCCCGCCGGATCTCCTCGTTGGTCTTGACCCGCACGGTGAACAGGCGGCGCACCGTCTCCTCCTGGATGGCGGCGATCATCTGCTCGAACATCTCGAAGCCCTCGCGCTTGTACTCCACCACCGGGTCGGACTGGCCGTAGGCCCGCAGGCCGATGCCCT
>CAJUEG010000141.1 GCA_910584835.1 uncultured Oscillospiraceae bacterium
CCCACCGCGTCCAGGTTGATGGTGAAGCAGACGGTTTTCAGCCCCATCCGGGCGGCGGCCAGGGCGGCCTCGATGCCCGCGTGGCCCGCCCCGATGACGGCGATGTCAAATTGTCCGGCGTCATAGCGCATGACGCGGCCTCCTTCTTGTCCCTGCGCGGGACGGGGATGTTACTTTCTCTCTCGCGAGAGAAAGTAACCAAAGAGCGCGCTTAAGGGGGAGGCCTCCAAGTGGAGCAGGCCCAAAGGGCGGGCCGGCCCCATAGCCGGCCTCCCCCTTAAGAATCCCCCGTTTTTACGGGGGAGCCCGGTACGATGGCCCGGTGAACACCCTCCCGGCGCCAGCGGCCTTGCGACTGGCCTCCCCCTATTGGCGCTGCCGCCAGCCCCCAAACACTGACAGGCAGACAGGGTCCACCTCCCGCGCCTCCGGGGCAGGCTGTTTGCGGCGGGCTGACTGCCGGGCGCCGGCCCTCTACCTCTGCTCGTCCGTCCGGCCCAGCAGGTAGTCTGTGGTTACATCGAAAAAGTCTGCCAGTGCGATCAAGGTAGAAAAATTGGGCTCGCGCTGACCACCTTCGTAATTTTGATAAGTGCGAACAGCCATCCCAAAATGTGCTGCGACATCTTTCTGTTTCAAATTTTTCCGTTTGCGCAATCCGCTCAAGCGATTTCCAAATGTACCCATTTTATCATTTCCCTTGACACACCCGTTTTGGGTTGGTATAATATATTCACCCAAAACGGGTGCATAAATTTTGTATACTTAAAAAAGGAGCGAACTTTATGACGGAACGAATGGACGCTTTTTATACCCGTGTCGGCAAAACTCTCGTAGAAGATATCTTACATGAGGATGGCGAATACCTTGTCCGCACCAGCCGTCAGGATGACGAGGTCAAACGGCTGCTTGGGGTTTTGAACCAAGATACCGCATTGCTTGTAGATAACCTGCTGACGGAACAGCTTGCCATCGGGGAACTGCGGGAGGAGGCCTATTTCCGCGCCGGGTTCCGGCTGGCGCTGGAGCTGACCCGGTGAAAGGGGTTCGGCCCGGAGGTGCGGGCGGCGGGCCGGCCCGGAGGCCGCCCCGGCGCAATCGGTGCCCCCGGAGGCGCGGCATGTGGGCCCTGCCCGCCTTTCGGTGCCCGGGCACCGGCGGCAGCACAAATAGGGGTGTCTGCGTCGAAAGCCGTGCGCGCCGGAAGGGTAACAACCCGCGCCCCGTATAGGGCGTCCCCCGTAAAAAGGGGGTTCTTAGGGGGAGGCCCGGCCTGTGAGCGCGAGCCGCCCTTTGGCTGGCGGCGAACCGGCGGGCATCCCCCTAAGCGCGCTCTTTGGTTACTTTCTCTCGCGGGAGAGAAAGTAACATCCCCACCCGCCGGGGCGGCGGCACCGGGGCCTCAGCCCCGCTTCAGGGTCACCACCGCAACTTCCGGGCGGTTGAAAACGCGGAAGCCCTGGAAGGGCACTGTGTTGTTTCCCAGGCCCCGGGAGACGAACAGGGTGCTGTTTCCCAGCCGGTATACTCCGGCGGTCCAGGGCGGGAAAAACTGCCGGTTGGTGCCCATGAGCCCGCCCACAAAGGGCAGGCGGACGATGCCGCCGTGGCCATGGCCGGACATGACAAAATGGTACCCGGCGGCGGCGTACTGCCCGAAATGGTCGTTGCGGTGGGCCAGCAGCAGGGTGAACAGGCCGGGGGCCCCGGCCTCAATCTGGGCGCGCAGCTCCTCCGGGGTGGTCTGGTCGGCGCGGCCGTTGGGGTCGTCCACCCCGGCCAGAACCAGCCGGGA
Source organism: uncultured Oscillospiraceae bacterium (assembly GCA_910584835.1). Lineage (GTDB taxonomy): Bacteria > Bacillota > Clostridia > Oscillospirales > Oscillospiraceae > Enterenecus. Next base: position 1,796 of record CAJUEG010000141.1, read on the forward strand.
GCCGCCCCGCTCCAAAATTTCGTATTGATTGGACAGCACCGTCACCCCGCACTGGGCCAGTACATCCTTCAGCTCCCGCACCGCCCCCGAGCCCAGGGCCCACTCGTGGTTGCCGGTGACATAGTAGGCGGGGGCGATGGCGGACAGGCCCCTGGCCAGGGCGGGGACCATCTCCAGCTGGGACTTCTGGTCGATGAGGTCGCCGGTGACCACGATGAGGTCGGGGGATTCCGCCCGGACCCGGTCCAGCAGGTCCCGGCTCCCCTCTCCGTATTGGTGGCCGTGGAGGTCGGAGAGGTGGACGATGGTAAAGCCGTCAAAGCCCTGGGGCAGCCCGGGCAGCTCCGCCTGGGCGCGGGTGGTCTGAAGCCCCCAGCACTGCCAGTGGAACCAGACCGCCCCGGCGGCGGCCAGGATGAGCAGAGCGGCCAGCCACCGCAGGGGATGGCGGCGCTTCCTCCGGGGGCGGCGGTAGGCCGCGCCCTCCCGCTCAGTCGCCGTCATGGAGGTAGTAGGGCCGCATCAGGCTCTTGTGCTGGGTGGAGTCCTTCTGCCGGTCGGCGCGCAGGGGGGCCTCGATGGGGCGGGGTCGGTCGTCCCGGCGGCGGCGTTTCTTGCCGGCCAGGGAGGGGGGCAGGACAGGCTCCTTGGCGGGCTGGGCCGGAGCGCCCTGTTTCTTTCCCTGGCGGCGGGGCTTCTGCTGCTGGGGCCGGGCGGCCTTGTCCTGCGTTTTCCGTCCCTCGGGCCGGACCTGCTCCCGGACCTGGGGCCGGGGGGCGGGGCGGCGGGGGGCCAGCAGGCGGGCGGTGGCGTCCATGATCACGTCGGAGTCCAGGGGATTGGGCTTGTAGAAGTCGGTGACGGGCACCGAGGGGGCGTCGGGCAGGGTGTCGTGGATGCGGCCCTGGCGCACGCCCCGGCCTCCCGCGGGGCGGGTGGGGCGTGCGTCCGCCGGGAAACCGCCGGGCGAACCCGCCTGGCCAGAGGGGGCTGGTCCCTGCGGGCCGCCGGTCAGGCGACTGTTCCGCACGGCCGCGGGCTCGTCCGGGACGGGGGCGGCCTCCACAGGCTGAAGCTCCTGGCCGCCGCCGGATTTTTTGCGGCGGCGCTTTTTCTTTTTGGGGACGTGGGGCTCGTCCGCTGCCTGCTCAGCCTTTGCCTGGGCTGGCTCCGTGGCACCCGCGAAGCGGGGACGGCGGGAGTCCACCGCAGAATCCGAAGGATTCCCGCAGGGCGGATTTATTCCGCCCGAAGATTTTAAATCTATGGGACCCCTGGCCGGCGCTTTTGCGCCGGTTGAGGTGTTCCGCTCCCTGGCCGCGGCCCGGGCCTCCGCGTCCTCGGAATTGACGGGCCGCCCGTTCCTGTCCTTCTTGGGCGGGTCGAAGTTCTCCATGGGGAAGGGGTGGTTTTCCACCACCGGGATGGGCCGGCCCAGCAGCTTTTCAATGGCCTTGAGCTCGTCCTTCTCGTCGAACTGGCAGAAGGAGACCGCCTCCCCCTCGTGCCCCGCCCGGCCGGTGCGGCCGATGCGGTGGACGTAGGTCTCGGGCACGTCGGGCAGGTTGTAGTTGAACACAAAGGGGAGCTGGTCGATGTCGATGCCCCGGGCGGCGATGTCGGTGGCGGCCAGCACCCGCACCCGGCCCGCCTTGAAGTCGGACAGGGCCTGCACCCGGGCGGTCTGGCTCTTGTTGCCGTGGATGGCGGCGGCGGAGATGCCCCGCTTGATGAGGTCCTGGGCGATGCGGTTGGCCCCGTGCTTGGTGCGGGAGAACACCAGGGCGGAGGGAATGCGCCGCTCCTCCATCAGATGGGCCAGCAGCTTGGTCTTGTTGGACTTGTCCACGTAATAGAGGGACTGCCTGATGACCTCCACCGGGGAGGAAACCGGGTCCACGGCCACCCGCGCGTAGTCGTGGAGCAGGTCGTTTACCAGTCCCATCACCTCGGGGGGCATGGTGGCGGAGAAGAACAGGGTCTGCTTTTTCTCCGGCAGCAGCTTCAAAATCCGCTTTACGTCGTGGATGAACCCCATGTCCAGCATCCGGTCCGCCTCGTCCAGCACGAAGATCTCAATGTGGGACAGGTCCAGCAGCCCCTGGCCGTGGAGGTCCAGCAGCCGCCCCGGGGTGGCCACCAGAATGTCCAGTCCCCGCTGGATGGCGTCCACCTGGGGCTGCTGGCCCACGCCGCCGAAGATGACGGCGGAGCG
>CAJUEG010000142.1 GCA_910584835.1 uncultured Oscillospiraceae bacterium
ATAATAAAGACAAATCGGAAAGCCCTTGTACTGCAACGGGTTTCGGGTTTGTCTTTATTCTTTTTCCACTCAAAAAGGCTTTAGAAAAAGGGCCACGGAAGGAGGTGATAGACACTGATGTCTCATTAACGACAAATTTTCTAGCGGAAGAAATAAAGGTCATTAGCCATTAAAAAATATCTACTTAAAAGGGGGATTCACATGGCCGATTTACAAGTAGCGCTTTCAGAAGCTGTCAAGCTGAACCGCCAAATCACGCAGTTCCTCAAATTCTCCACCTATACGGACTATGATGATCTGAGCGGCCTTGATGGTATTGACCGCACCGATGGGGAGCAGCTTCTTCTCTGGGAGGAGCTGCGGCTCATCACCGACAAGCTGGCGGATGCGCAGGAGCGCATTGCATATCTGACCCGGCCCATTGTGGAAACCTGCCGTCTGCGCAAGGGCACCTCTGGGAAGTATCAGACGGCACAGGGCGTTTTCTACAACTGCGGCAGCAGCATTGAGGCTCTTGTGTCGGATGAATACCACGATGTACCCTACTGGACCCGTACCGTTGTGGAGCACAACGGCGAGGATTATTACCTCGTTGGGTACAAGGGCCTCTCCATGAAGGGGCTGACCGTGCGCGTGAGAGCTTAGCCCGGCCCAACCATTGCCACCCCCGCAACTGACTAAATTCAGTTGCGGGGGTGGCTTTTTTGCGTTTCTGGACAAATCAACAATGCAGCAGGAGCATCAGCGCCCCAGTGACTAATGCAGTCGCCGGGGCGCTTTTTTATTTTCCCGCACATCACGAATAGGAGGCAACCACCATGCCGTCAAATCTGAATCTGGACTACTACTACGGCACCGAAGCCGAACAGTACAGCTTTTACCGCGTCCCCAAGACCCTGCTCACCGACCCCCGCTATAAGGGCGTTTCCATTGAGGCCAAGGTGCTCTACGGCCTCCTGCTGGACCGCATGAGCCTGTCTGTCCGCAACGGGTGGATGGACAAGGACCGCCGCGTCTATATCTACTTCACCCAGGAGGACGCCATGGCGCTGATGAGCTGCGGCAAGGACAAGGCGACCCGGCTGTTCCGGGAGCTGGACCAGGGCGGTATCGGCCTGATCGAGCGCAAGAAGCAGGGCCAGGGCCGTCCCACCCGGATCTACGTCAAGAACTTTACCCTGCCCTCGGAACCCGGCCAACCCCAGCAGCAGTCACAGATACCGCCCGAGAGCCCCCAGACTGCGGAAAGTCAGCAGTCCAGACCGCTGGACAGTGCCGCCGTCAAGACTGCGCCCTTTGAGCAGTCTACACCACTGGAAATAAGCGGTCAAGACTGCGGTTCTTCCGCCACTAATAAGACTGATAAGAACAAAACTGATTCCAACGATACTGAATCATCCATCCCTCCCCCTGCCCCCTCACGCGCCTCACCGCCCGTTGGCGCTCATCGGCGAATGCGGATGGATGAGATGGATGGGTACAGGGAGCGGATCAGAGAAAACATCGGTTACGACCTCCTGCTTCTGGAACGCCCCTATGATGCGGAGGAGATCGACGGCTACGTGGAACTGATGGCGGAAACCTGTGCCAGCAGGCGGGAGTATATCCGGGTCAATGGCGAGGACGTGCCCATTGAGCTGGTTCGGAAGCGGCTCTTGAAGCTGGACGGGGAGCATATCCGCTATGTCATGGACAGCCTGCGGCAGAACACCACCCAGGTGGTCAATATCCGGGCGTACACCCTGGCGGCGCTCTACAATGCCCCCGTCACCATCAGCCAGTATTATACCGCGCAGGTCAGCCACGACATGGCACAGGGCTTTGGGGGCGCGTAGCCGCCCCATGGTTATAGAAATCAATCGAAACGGAGGAAAATCAGCATGAATCAGAAAATCAATGTCCTGATCGTAGAACCGGGGAAGGAACCCTGTCCGGCCACCGTGGAGGACACGCTGGAGGCTTTTCAGCAGATCGTAGGCGGCCCCATTGAGGCCGGGTGCTACCTGCCCCAGCGAGTGATGCTCATCTGCAACGGCGAGGGAAAGCACATGGGCCTCATGCCGAATCGGGAGAACCCCACAGACAGCGGAGACTTCATCGCCGGAACCTTTCTGCTGTGCAGCTTTGAGGGGGAGCACTTCGCGTCCCTCACTCCTGCCCAGCAGACGCAGTTCCAGGCGTATTTTGCCCTGCATGGTTCAGAGGGAGGCAGCGGCAGGTGACAGCCCAACATCTGCTCCGCCATCTGGTAGTGCCGCCTTAGAGCGAGCAGGCCGTAGATCATATCCGCCCCGGAAGGACTTTTCCTTCCGGGGCTTATTTTTTGTGTAAAGGAGGAAATCACTGATAAAAACAGACGATAACCACAACAAATTCTGCTCTGTCTCGGTGTCCGGCGGCAAGGATTCCACGGCTTTACTGCTTCTGATGCTGGAAAAAGATATGCCCATCGACTGTGTTCTCTACGCCGACACCGGGATGGAATTCCCCGAGATGGAGGCCCACATCGCCAAGCTGAACGATCTGCTGTTCCGGGAGCGGGGCATCCACATCACCACCCTGCGCCACCCCCATGGCTTTGAGTGGCTGATGTTCGATGTTCCCCAGCAGCAGAAGCGGGCCATTGAGCGCCGTATCGCCATGGGCCAGCCCTTGACCGGCTACGGCTGGCCGGGAATGAAGGTGCGCTGGTGTACCGGGCAGCTTAAAACCCACCTCATGGCAAAAGAAGTCAACCGGCTCAAAAAGGAGAAGGACGCCCTGCATTACATCGGGATCGCCGCCGATGAGGCCCAGCGATGCAAGGCCGACCCGCAAAACCGTTATCCCCTGGTGGAATGGGGGATCACCGAGGCCCAGGCCCTCCAAATCTGCTATGACCGGGGCTTTGACTGGGGCGGACTGTATGAAATCTATCATCGTGCCTCCTGCTGGTGCTGCCCGCTGCAAAGAATTGACGAGTTGCGCAAACTGCGCCGCCACCACCCGGAGCTGTGGACGCGGCTGCGGGATATGGACGACCAGGCGCGGGCCATGTTCGGCCCCGGTCCCCTGGGGCAGTTCAAGCAAAACTGGAGCGTGGCACGGCTGGAGGAACGCTTTGCCAGAGAGGAGGCGGAGAGTGCGTGAAACTGATCCTACACCACCTGGCCGTGCCACCTTAGAGCGGTATATCTCTAAAAATCAAGCTGCGAGGAAGTGAAGCATTGGAAATTGAGGCAAAGCGGCAGCTAATTGAAGAACTGGACAAGTCCCTGCTGGCCCATGGCCGCCGCCCTGGGGCAGAAAGAGGGTGGGCCAAGCGTCGGGGGCGCATATGAACTGCAAAATCTGGCTGAACAGCACGAATACCCCAAATCTGTGAAAGGAGACATTTCTCATGAAAAAGTATATGGCCCCGCTGCTGTGTGCGTTGATGATCCTGGTGTCCTGCACCACGCTCCCGGCGCTGGCAGCGGAGCAGCACTACCCCGTGTCGGTGGAGGAATACACCTACGGCCCGCTGGATGAGCTGCGCATCAATAAGGTGTACCAGCTCTCCCTCTCGGACGATCCCAGCGGCATCCCCACCGGGGACTTTGACCGCAATGGGCGGCACTACTACCTGTTGGACATGGTGCGCAAGGATGAGCTGGGGGTGGACACCCAGCCCCACACCGAAACGATCACCATGGACAGCGACACCGGCGATCTGGCCGAGGTGCTGAAGCGGCTGGACGCCCAGATGGAGGTCACGACTGAGGATGGCCACACCGGCACCCTAGTTCTGGACCACACCTCCGTGAAGGTGGAGGTCAAGGGCTATAAAACCAGCTCCCGGAGCCTGTCCGCCACCCGGACATATCCCAGCCTGTCCGATGCCGACCTGTCCCTCATCCCCACCACCATCACGGATGGGGGCAAGACCCTCACCCTGGCCGATGTCCAGTGGGTGTCAACGCCAATCTGAAATTGTAAGAAAACGCCGAAGAAATTTTGTAGTTTT
>CAJUEG010000143.1 GCA_910584835.1 uncultured Oscillospiraceae bacterium
CCCAAGATGGAGGACATCACCGTCAACGTGTGCAAGAAGAAGCAGCTCACCAATATGCGGGCCTCTGGCAGCGACGAGGCGCTGCGGCTGGTGCCCCCCAAGCAGCTCAGCCTGGAGCAGTGCCTGGAGTTTCTGGCGGACGACGAGCTGCTGGAGGTCACGCCGGAAAACCTGCGCCTGCGCAAGCGGATTTTGAACCACGAGAAGCGGATGAAGGCCCTCAAGGGCGGGAAGTCCTGAAAAAGAGGAGCGGCAGGGTCAACGACCCTGCCGCTTCTGCTTTGTACGTTAAAAATCGCCTTAACGCGTTCCGGTCAAGATAAACTCAATTAGCCGCTCCACATCGTCAAAGCCGTCGTAATCCCCGTTTATTCCCTGGCGGTGATATTGAATTCCTCTCGCTTCGTTTTCCTCCAGGCAGTCGAGAAGTTTTTCCATGCCATATCGTTTGAGAAACAAAGTAAATCCATAGGGTTTTATCTTGCTTAATATCCCTCTTCTACAGTCCGTCTCGCATACATAGCAATGTGAAATCCCTTTTTCAAGCGAACACTTCCTGTTTTCGCAGCAGGCATAATCAGGGCAGCTGTCCGAATGGCAGCCGCCGCAGTTCACATTTTCGGAGCACAGACAGCAGGCAAGCCCACATCGGGCGATTCCCAGTTCTCGTTTCATTTGATTTCTCCGCAGTCAGATTCCGTTTCGGTTTACAGCGTCATGGTGATCCCGCCCTCGTCGGACAGCCCGTCCTTCTTGAGCATGTTCTCCAGCACTTCCACGTCGGAGGTGATGTCCATGGCGTCGTCCTGGAACAGCTTGTCGAGCTGCTTCTCGAAGCCGGACACCACCTGGTCCATCATGTCCTCAATGCGCTTTTTGGCGGCGGAGATGTTCTGCCCCTCGATGCCCTGGGCGTCCAGCTGGGCGTAGGCACGGAGGATTTTCAGGGTGGTGGGCAGGTAGTAGTTCAGGAAGGTGCGCAGCTGGCCCTCCTTGTTGGGGTGGGACTTCTGGTAGGCCAGAATCTTGCCGGTGATCTCCTCAATGCGGTCAATTTTGGCGCTCATCACCTCGTCGGGGATCTCGTCGTTCACCTGCCGAATTTCCCGAAGGATGTCGTCCTCCCGGGCGGCAGCCTGCTGGGGGGTCTCCTCGGCGGGCTCCTCCTGACGGACCTGGGCGTGGTAGCCCATCTCGGTGAGGAACAGCTTGCCCTCCGCCAGGTCCAGATAGCCGGTGGGGAGGATGCCCTTGGCCAGCATCCGCCGCAGGTCCTTGCACAGCTTGCCCACCGGCACGCCGAAGCTGGCGGCCATGGGGGCAAGGGCCACCTCCCGGTTGGCGCCGATGTAGGCCAGGTAGTTCAGGTAGCGCTCACTGCGGCGGTTCTTGCCGATACCGGAGAACAGCATGGACACGCCGCCCGCCGCGAACATCAGGCAGGCCAGAATGGGGATGAGGATGGGGTACTCAAATTCACCTAAAAACACAGGGGTCATACAGGCCAGCGTACCCAATCCGAAGATACCGGCCAGGATGCTGCCGCCGATGATGAGCCCGGTGCCGCCGCCCTCCTTTTTGGCCCGCTTGCGTTTGTTTTCCACCGGGTCCCGCACGTTCCAGCTGTCGGGCTGGGGCCTGGACTGGCGTTTTTGCGCCTGGGCCTGAGCCTGCCGCTCCTCCGCCCGGGTCTGCTGGGCGTCCCGGGCCTGATCGGACGGCGGGGCAGCCCCCGCCGATTGCCCTGTCCCCGCGGTCTGCTGGAAGAAGCTTTCGGCGGCCTCCTTGGCGGTGTGGGCCGCCCGCTGGGCTTCCTGGCGGTAGCGGGTGCGCTGCCGGGCGTCCATGGCTAAAATCTTGCGCACGGCCCAGATGATGGCGATAATCTGGGTAACGCCGGCGGAGGGAATGCAGAACAGCACCCCGATGCCGATCCAGTCTCCCCAGCTGCTGGAGTTTTTCGGGGGCCTGGGAGGGCGGTTCGGAGGGGCGCCCCGTCCGGAGCCGGACCCGAAGCTGTAGTTATATCGGTAGGTATAGTTGTTGTTTTGATTCTGCTGGCTGCCATTGTGCTGGCCGCCGCTCTGGGGACCCCTGTTTTCGGGGCCGTAGCTGTCCGCCATGGTCCTCCCCCTTCCGAGAAATGACTAACAGAGTCATTATATACTTTTTGTGCCATGCTGTAAAGCGGCTGGGAGTTTAATTTTTTATTTAGAAGCGCGGAGCCGTCGCGAACAGCGGGCTAAGGCCGGAGCGGAGCAAAAGCGGGGAGGCCCCGGAGGGGACGGACAGCTTTTGCGAAGTCGGAGGGCTTAGAACCGCGTCGGGAGCAGGCGGAGCGTGACCACAAAGAAGCGCGGAGCCGTCGCGAACAGCGGGCTAAGGCCGGAGCGGAGCAAAAGCGGGGAGGCCCCGGAGGGGACGGACAGCTTTAGAATAGAAATAAATGTTTTATACCAAACGTTTGGGACGATTTCATAATGCTTGAGCCTGACGCATATACATTTTCCTGTGAGAGAACCACAACGGGGAGTGTTGTCTTTGTGAAGGGGAACATGGAAGAGCGCGCCCAGGAGCTGGCGCTGTACATCATTGAGAACAAGACCACCGTCCGGGCCGCCGCCAGCCGCTTCGGAATCAGCAAGTCAACCGTACATAAGGATTTAAGCGAACGTCTGCCCGTCATCAACCGGGGGCTGTACCAGCAGGTGAAGGAAATCCTGAACGAAAACAAGGCGGAACGCCACATCCGGGGCGGTATCGCCACCAGGAAAAAGTACAAAGGGGAGTAAAAAGGGGCGGGCCTTGGGAAAGGCCCGCCCTTTGCACGCGCAAGGGGATTTCTCAATGGCGGCAGCCGTGACAGCCGCCGGAATTGACGGGACAGCTCCCATCGCACCAGCCGTCGGCGTGATTGCTGCCGCAGTAGGTGATGCCGTTGTGGTCGTGACGGCCGGTGAGGGTGCAGCCCTCCACCGGGCACAGGGCGAGGCAGGCCCCGTCGCAGTATCCGTCCTCATGGGCGTTGCCGCAGTAGGTGACGCCGTCGTGGTCGTGGCGCCCGGCCAGCTCGCAGCCCTCCACCTGGCACAGGGGGGCACAGGAGCCGTCGCACAGGCCGCCACCGTGGGTGTGGCCGCAGTACAGCGTCCGGCTGTGGTAGTGCCAGCCGGCGGCGGTGCAGCCCTCCACCGCGCAGGGCTGGGCAGTGCGGCGGGCGGAGCGGCCATGGCAGCCGCCGTGGGCAAAGGCGGCGGGGATGAGCAGGGAGGCGGCGCAGACAGCCGCGGCGGCGGAAATCAGAAGCCTTCTCAGAGACATGATGGTTCTACCTCCAAAAATAATTCCCAATTTGGTATGTGATGTGACTATTGTCATCGTCATTGTAGCATGCACACCGCTGGAATGCAATACCCATTTTCAAATAATTCCCGCGTTACGCCCGGGCCTGGGTGCGGGAGACCGTGACGTCGTTGATCCACTTCCCGCTGAGGAAGCGGCGGATGCCCAGAATGCCCTTGACCACGTTTTCGCTCATCATGGACAGGTACACCCAGAATATGCCCACCTTGAACACCAGGCCGGACAGCACCGCCAGGGGCAGCGCCACCACCCACAGGGGGGTGAGGTCGATGAGGGTGGCCATTTTCACGTCTCCGCCGCCCCGGAGCACCCCCACGATGTTGGTGCACTCAAAAGAGCGCAGGGGCATCATGGTAAACACCACGGTGAGCATCATGGTGCAGATGTCCCCTGCGGCGGGGGACAGGCCGAACAGGGGGTAGAGCACCGGGATCACAAACCAGTGGAGCAGCCCCAGGAACAAAAGCCCCGCCCCCAGGCCGAAGAGGAAGGCCAGCATGTTGAGCAGCGCCCCCAGGGAGTACACCTGATCCGCCTTGCCCGAGCCGATCTCCTGTCCGATGAGGATGGCGGCGGTGCCCGAGATGGCGAACACCCCCACGGTGCACAGGTTGG
>CAJUEG010000144.1 GCA_910584835.1 uncultured Oscillospiraceae bacterium
GTGTTCGCCTGATGAAGACCGCATACGACATCATCAAGCGCCCCATCATCACCGAACAGTCCATGGCCGCCGCCACCGAGAAGAAGTACACCTTCGAGGTGGCCCGCGACGCCAACAAGATTGAGATCGCCAAAGCCTGCGAGGAGATCTTCGGCGTGAAGGTGGCCAAGGTCAACACCCTGAACATGCAGGGCAAGGCCAAGCGCATGGGCCGCTATCCCGAGGGGCGCCGTCCCCGCTGGAAGAAGGCCATGGTGACCCTGACCCAGGATTCCAAGACCATCGAGTTCTTCGAAGGCATGGTGTAAGGAGGAGATTAGAGAATGGCTATCAAGACTTATAAGCCCACGACGCCCTCCCGCCGCCACATGACCGTGTCCGCCTTCGAGGGCATCGACAAGAAGGCCAAGCCGGAGCGTTCGCTGCTGGAGAGCCTGAAGAAGCACGCCGGCCGCAACAGCTATGGCCGCATCACCGTCCGCCACCGCGGCGGCGGCAACAAGAAGAAGTACCGCGTCATCGACTTCAAGCGGGACAAGGCGGGCAAGGCCACTGTGATTAACCTCCAGTACGACCCCAACCGCTCCGCCAACATCGCCCTCATCCAGTATGAGGACGGCGAGAAGCGGTATATCCTGGCCCCTGTGGGGCTGAAGGCCGGCCACACCATCATGACCGGCTCCGGCGCGGATATCCTGCCCGGCAACGCCCTGCCCATCGCGGAGATCCCCGTGGGCGAGACCATCCACTGCATCGAGCTCTACCCCGGCAAGGGCGCCCAGCTGGTGCGCTCCGCCGGCGCCGCCGCCCAGCTGATGGCCAAGGAGAACGGCATGGCCCAGGTCCGCCTGCCCTCCGGCGAGGTCCGGCTGGTGCGGGAGAACTGCCTGGCCACCATCGGCCAGGTGGGCAACACCGACTGGGCCAACATCCACATCGGCAAGGCGGGCCGCAAGCGCCACATGGGCTGGCGTCCCACCGTGCGCGGCTCCGTCATGAACCCCAACGACCACCCCCACGGCGGCGGCGAGGGCAAGAGCCCGGTGGGCCGTCCCGGCCCCGTGACCCCCTGGGGCAAGCCGGCCCTGGGTTACAAGACCCGCAAGAAGAAGAACCGCACCGACAAGTTCATTGTCCGGCGCCGCAACGGCAAGTAAGGAGGGAGTGTAACAGATGAGCAGAAGCATCAAGAAGGGCCCGTTTTGCGCTCCCGAGCTGCTGAAGCGCGTGGATGAGCTGAACAAGAAGAACGAGAAGAAGGTCCTCAAGACCTGGAGCCGCGCCTCCACCATCTTCCCCTCCTTCGTGGGCCACACCATTGCCGTCCATGACGGCCGCAAGCACGTGCCCGTCTATGTCACCGAGGACATGGTGGGCCACAAGCTGGGCGAGTTCGCCCCCACCCGCACCTTCAAGGGCCACGCGGGCAGCAAGACCGGTAAGTAAGGGAGGAGAGAGACAATGGAAGCGAAAGCGACACTGAGATACATCCGTATCTCTCCCCGCAAGGTGGGCATCCTGTGCGACCAGATCCGCGGCAAGAGCGTCAAGGACGCCGAGGCCGTGCTGGCCCTGATCCCCAAGGCGGCCTCCGACCCCCTGGCCAAGCTGGTTCACTCCGCCGCGGCCAACGCCGAGAACAACCACGGCATGGACCCTGAGAAGCTCTATGTGGCCGAGGCCTTTGCCTGCCCCGGGCCCATCATCAAGCGGTACCGCCCCGCGTCCAAGGGGCGCGCCCACCACATCATGAAGCGGACTTCTCACATGACCGTCGTGGTCAAAGAGCGCTGAAAAGGAGGTCGAGAATAAATGGGACAGAAAGTGAATCCCCACGGCCTGCGCGTGGGCGTCATCAAAGACTGGGACTCCCGCTGGTACGCCCGTGACGAAAAGGTGGGCGACCTCCTGGTAGAGGACTACAACCTCCGCAAGGAGCTGAAAAAGAAGCTGTACGCCGCCGGCGTGCCCAAGATTGAGATCGAGCGTGACAGCGGCGCCAACGGCAAGGTGCGCATCTATGTGCACTGCGCCCGTCCCGGCATCGTCATCGGCAAGGGCGGCGAGGACATCGAGAAGCTGCGCCTGGAGCTGGAGAAGAAGCTGGGCAAGAGCGTGGCGCTGAACATCGTCGAGGTCAAGAACGTGGACACCAACGCCCAGCTGGTGGCGGAGAACATCGCCCAGCAGCTGGAGAAGCGCATCGCCTTCCGCCGGGCCATGAAGAACGCCATGGGCCGCGCCATGCGCATGGGCGCCCTGGGCATCAAGGTCCAGGTGTCCGGCCGCCTCAACGGCGCCGAGATCGCCCGCACCGAGCACTACCACGACGGCACCATCCCCCTGCAGACCATCCGCGCCGACATCGAGTACGGCTTCGCCGAGGCCCACACCACCTACGGCCGCCTGGGCGTGAAGGTGTGGATCTACAAGGGCGAGGTGCTCACCCAGACCCTGCGCACCACCCCCCGCACCATCGATACCAAGAACTACAAAGAGCGCGAGCAGCGGCCCCGCCGCCGCGACGGCGACCGCAGGGGCGGCTTCAACCGCCAGGGCGGCGACCGCCGGCAGGGCGGCTTCAACCGCGACCGCCAGGGCGGCCCCCGCCCCAGCGGCCCCCGTCCCTCCGCTCCCGCTCCTAAGGAAGGAGGCGCCCAGTAATGCTGCTGCCTAAGAGAGTAAAGTACCGCCGCGTCCACCGCGGCCGTATGACCGGCACCGCCAGCCGCGGCAACAAGGTCGCCTACGGCGAGTGGGGCCTCCAGGCCGCCGAGCCCGCCTGGATCACCGGCAACCAGATCGAGTCCGCCCGTGTGGCCATGACCCGTTACACCAAGCGCGGCGGCAAGGTCTGGATCAAGATCTTCCCCGACAAGCCCATCACCAAAAAGGCGCTGGGCACCCGTATGGGCTCCGGTAAGGGCGCACCCGAGGGATGGGTGGCCGTGGTGAAGCCCGGCCGCGTCATGTTCGAGATCGCCGGCGTGTCCGAGGACGTGGCCCGGGAGGCTCTGCGTCTGGCCGGACACAAGCTGCCCATCAAGTGCAAGATCGTCAAGAAAGAGACCGAGGAGAAGGGTGGTGAGTGAAGATGAAGGCAAACGAAGTGCGCAAGCTGAGCGCGGCTGAGCTGGACGCCAAGCTGGTGGAGCTGAAGAAGGACCTGTTCAACCTCCGTCTTCAGCACGCCACCAATCAGCTCGACAACCCCATCCGCATCGCGGAGGTCAAAAAGGACATCGCCCGCGTGAAAACCATCCTGCGTGAGCAGCAGGGCCGATAAGGAGGAGTAAACGATGAGTGAAGTGAGAACCTCTTCTCGTAAAACCAGAGTCGGCCTGGTGGTTTCGGACAAGATGGACAAGACCGTTGTGGTCGCCATCGCCGACCGCGTGGCCCACCCTCTGTACAAGAAGATCGTGAAGCGGACCTACAAGCTGAAGGCCCATGACGAGAACAACCAGTGCGGCGTGGGAGACCGCGTGCGCGTGATGGAGACCCGCCCCCTGTCCAAGGACAAGCGCTGGCGCGTGGTCGAGATCATTGAGAAGGCGAAGTAAAAGGAGGTGCCAGTATGATCCAAGAAGAAAGCTATCTGAAGGTGGCCGATAATACCGGCGCCAAGGAGATCAAGACCATCCGCGTGCTGGGCGGGTCCCGCCGCAGGTTTGGCAACATCGGCGACGTGGTGGTGGCCTCCGTGCGCAAGGCCGCCCCCGGCGGCCAGGTGAAAAAGGGCGAGGTGGTCAAGGCCGTCATCGTCCGCTCCGCCCGGGGCGTGCGCCGTCCCGATGGCAGCTACGTCCGCTTTGACGACAACGCCGCCGTCCTCATCCGCGAGGACAAGAACCCCCGGGGCACCCGTATCTTTGGCCCGGTGGCCCGTGAGCTGCGCG
>CAJUEG010000145.1 GCA_910584835.1 uncultured Oscillospiraceae bacterium
GCCGCACCACCGCCGCCATCGTCCAGCGGCTCAACGAGGAGGCGGACACCGCCCGACGGTATCTGGACGGATGTGAGCTGGAGGTGCTGGAGCCCAGCTTTGCCGACGACTTCATTTTGAAGCTGCTGTACGAGATCATCAACAAGCGGACCAGCCGGCGGGTGCAGCTCCCGGAGGGCGTGTTCGACATGACCACCGCCGTCCACGGGATTTATGAGGAATAGCGCAAAAACAGGCGGCTGTCCGATGTTGGCAGCCGCCTGCTGAACTGGAAGTTGTTTAATTCAAATCGAAAGCGGCATTTTCGTAGTCTTTCACATAGTACCGAATGCTTTTCCGCCCTTTTTGAATAATAATATGTCCTTCCGCTTCCAGCTTTGCCTTTTGTGCCTCAACGCCCCCGGGATACTTTGCGTTTAATTCGCCGTCCGCTTTCAGTGTCCTCCAATAAGGTGTTTCGTCGGTAGTCCGCTGATAGCTCGCCCATGCCGCAATCGACACAAAAATCCCTGCTGTAATTGGCTCCGTAAAATCCGCACCGCTCAACGCGGCAAAGTATTCCCGTATTTTTCCTACAGTGGTTATTTTCCCATACGGGACTCGCTTCATTACCTTGTCATACTCGATTGGCGGCGCAAAATACATTCTGTCTCCGCCATATTTTTCAATGCTTTTTGCGTCAGTGATCGTCTGAAATTTTGGCATATCCTTGCTGTCATGCAGCATAGCATTGAAATCTTTTTTATCTTCATTCGCCATATTCGTCACCTCCTACGTTAAGCATACCCCGTTTTAGCGTGTGGTGCAATGAGGCTGTTTTTAAAAATATCTTACCGCACACGATAATTTTAGGCAAGCGTTTTCAAATTTCATTAAGTGAGGAGCAACTCGATGCAAAAGAAAGCAACAAAGGCCCCAGTCAAGCGGGCCAAAAAGAAAACGGACACCGCCGAACCCAAGCAAAACCCCATTAAGCGCCTGCTATTTGGCGAGGAAAAACCCGACCTGTCCGAGCTGGAGGCGGGTTCCACCACCATCCTGGATATTCTGTCTCCCACCGCCATCGACACCAAGAGCCGGGACTACATCCTGGTGGACGGGGTGTACCACGCTTACCTCTACGTGGCGGGGTACGGCTACTCCACCACCGTGGGTTCCTGCTGGCTGACCCCCCTGGTGGAGGCCGGGGAGGGCGTCAGCCTGAGCTTCACCGTCAAGCGGCAGTCCAAGGAAAAGATACTGTCCAAGATTTCGCAGACCACCATGGTGAACCGCTCCCGGATGCGGGATGTGGGGGACACCCGCCAGGACTATGAGGAACTGGACAGCGCCATCAACTCCGGCCTCTATCTCAAAGATGTGATGAATAGGCAGGGAGAGGACTTTTACTATATGCACACCCTGGTAGAGGTGACGGCGGACAACCCGGAAACCCTGGAGCAGCGGGTGACGGCGGTGGAAAAGCTGTGCGTGTCCATCGACATGATCGCCCGCCGCTGCGACTACCAAAACGAGCAGGCGTTCCTCTCGGCCCTGCCTTTGCTGGCCCTGGACGCGGACGTGGAGCGCAAATCCCGGCGCAACGCCCTCACCTCCGGCGTAGCGGCGGCGTTCCCCTTCGTCTCCTACGAACTCAGCGACCGCAACGGGATTTTTCTGGGGCTGAACCTCTACAACCGCTCCCCGGTGTTCCTTGACCCCTACGACGACTATAAATACACCAACGGCAACTGCTGGATCGGCGGCTCCTCCGGCGCGGGCAAGACCTTCACCCTGCAATGCCTGGGCGGACGGCTGCGGCAGCAGGGGCGGCGGGTCATCTTCATCGTGCCCAAGAAGGGCCACGAGTTCCGGCCCCTGTGCGAGCTGCTGGGCGGGCTGTATCTCCGCCTGTCTCCCTCCTCCAAGGACTGCCCCAACATCATGGCTATCCGGCGCAAATCGCTGGACAGCTATGCCGGGCTGCGGGACATGGCCGCCCGGGATGATTCGGTGCTGGCAGACAAGATCTCCCGGCTCATCATCTGGTACTCCCTGCAAAAGCGGGATCTCTCCGATGAGGACAAAAACCTGCTGGATTCCTCCCTGGTGGAGTGCTACCGGCGGTATGGGATCACCTTTGATAACGCCACCATCACCGATGAAAATGGCCGGTTTGTGGAGATGCCCATCCTTCCGGACTGGTACGATGTACTTTCCCAGAACCCGGATACCAAGCATTTAGCGGTGGTGCTGGCCCGGTATGTCACCGGCTCCGCCTCCGCCATGGGCCAGCGCAACGAGATCGACCTGGACAACAAGTACATCGTGCTGGACACCTCCGGGATGCCGGACGACCTGCTGCTGTCCGGTATCTTCTGGGCCACCGACATCGCCAACGACCTCATCATGGATGCGGGCAGCGACCTGTCCGCCCTCATCGCCGACGAGTTGTGGTCTCTGGTGGGGGCCAACTCCAACCCCCTGGCGGCGGGCTTCGTCCAGGAGATGGTGAAAACGATCCGGGGCCTGGGCGGCATCGCCATCACCTCCACCCAGGGGATGCAGGATCTGTTTGGGCTGGACGGCGGTAAATATGGCAAGGGGATTCTGGACTCCAGCCGGATCAAGCTGGTGATGCAGATGGAGGAGCAGGAGGCCCGGCTGATTCAAAACGTGCTGAACCTGTCCGAGGATGAGGTGCGGCAGATCACCCGGTTCCGCCGGGGGGAGGGCCTGCTGTGCATCGGGTACAACCATGTGCCGGTGCAGTTCCACGCCACCGAGAAGGAGTACGACGCCATCACCACCTCCCCCACCGATCTGCGCACCCGGCGGAAGGAGGGCGGCAAATGAGTTTCCGGCAGGACGCTGCCCACCTCCAGAAGCTGGCCAACAACGCCTTCTGCCAGACCGGCACTTTAGTGGCGCTGGCGAACGGCGGGACGCCCGACCCGGACAAGCTGCAAAAAGCATTGGAGCAGACGGCGGCACAGTTTGAGAGCGCGGCCCTGGAGGTGCGGAAGCTGTGCGAGCGGTACAGCACCGGCATCGGGGGCTACGGTTCCCGGCCTATCCTCCCGCCCATGGAGATTGCCGGATCGGTGGAGCTGCTGGGGTACAACTGGCTCCACATCACGCTGAATACCCTGCTGCCCCACTGCCGCTTCCAGCCCCCAGAATGGCTCAGCGACACCATCCGCCGCCTGCTGGACGACTATGAGGCCCAGGGCTGCGAGCTGCCCTTTTTCAACCGGGCGCTGCTGGTGATCGACGAGTTCACCGGCATCCAGGGCCGCCACATTTTCGATCAGGACAATAAGGGGTGGAAGGCGGTGAGCAACGCTATCAAAGGCAGGCTCATCCCGGACGACGACCAGCACACCCTGGGGCTGGCGCTGCTGTCCGGGCAGAGCGAGCTGGACGTGTGCCACATCACCCTGCTGGATCTGTCCGATGCGGCGGACTTCTTCGCTTTCCACTCCGGGGACTATGAGGTGAAGCATTTTTACAATGGCGGCTGGAGTTGAATTGCCCCAAAAAGTGACCGGGACACCCATCAGATGACACGCTGATTTGGGCCATTTCCGGTCGGTTGGCGGGTTTGTAAAAATCTGATGGGTGTCCGCCGCTCCAAGCCGCTGAAAACAAAGGCTTTCGGGGCGGCGGCAAAAACGCGGGACATGAAAAAAGCTGACTTCTATGGGGAGCCATCAGATTGGCTCCCCATAGGGGGTTTGGAAAAGCGCCGAAAAAGTTCTTGCGTCGGGAACCGGCGCAAGGGCGTTTTCGGCGCGCGTAGGAATATGAAAGGAGGCACGGTATGCGTGATTTTCAGCCATCGGGACGTTGATATTTTGAAGCTGCTGTGCTGGTGCCAGTTCAT
>CAJUEG010000146.1 GCA_910584835.1 uncultured Oscillospiraceae bacterium
TGGTGCAGGGGCTGGTGAACAGCTTCGGCCCCACGGTGATGGCCGCCTTCGCCGCGGCGGTGAAGATCGACGCCTTCGCCTATATGCCCGTCCAGGACTTCGGCAACGCCTTTTCCACCTTCATCGCCCAGAACTACGGGGCCGGGGAGGAGGGGCGCATCCGGGCGGGCCTGCGGGGGGCCGTGGCGGCGTGCATGATTTTCTGCGCGGCGGTATCCGCCCTGGTGTGGGCGTTCGCCGCCCCCCTCATGGGGCTGTTTGTGGAGCCGGGAGAGACGGCCGCCATTCTGGAGGGCGTGCGCTACCTGCGCATTGAGGGGGCGTTCTACTGCGGCATCGGCTGCCTGTTTCTGCTCTACGGCCTGTACCGGGCGCTGGGCAGGCCGGGCATGTCGGTGGTGCTGACGGTGATCTCACTGGGCACCCGGGTGGCGCTGGCCTATCTGCTCTCCGCCGTCCCGGCCGTGGGGGTGACGGGAATCTGGTGGTCGGTGCCCATCGGCTGGGCGCTGGCGGACGCCGCCGGGCTGGCCTATTATTGGGCCCGGCGGGGCCGGCTGCTGGCCTGGGAGGGCGCCCCGGGGCAAAAAACGCTTCAGCGGCCCTAAATTGGGAAAGAAAAGGAGAAAATCCGCTTGACGGGGATAAAATGATATGCTATAATTTCAAATTGCGCTGGTGCGCGGAAAGGGGCCTTGACCGATGCTGAAGGAACTGGAACACACGGCCAAGGTGGTGGGCGCTAAGCAGGTCCGCCGGGCGCTGGCAGGCGGCCAGGCCGGGCGCGTTTACCTGGCGAGGGACGCCGACCCCCAGCTCATCCGGCCCCTGGAGCTCCTGGCTGAGGAGCGGGGCGTGGAGGTGGTCCGGGCCGAGTCCATGAAGGCCCTGGGCCGCGCCTGCGGCATCGCGGTGGGAGCTGTGTGCGCAGCCGTCGTGAGCAGCGCGGATGGACCGGAGCGAGGGTGAGCGCAGAGGTGCGCAGCACCCCAAGACCAGCCCGAGTCGGAGGGAAGCCGCGCGTCGCGAACAGGCGGAGCATGATAACTGCGCAGCCGTCGTGAGCCCCGCCCAAACTTTTCCCGATTTTAGCGAATAATCCCCGGATTATCCGTTAAAATATATATTCATTGAAAGGAGGAAAATCATGCCTACTTTTAACCAACTGGTCCGCAAGGGCCGCGAGAAGAGCACCTACAAGTCCAACTCTCCCGCCATGCAGCACGGTCTGAACACCCTGAAGAACAAGGAGACCGACCTGCCCTCTCCCCAGAAGCGGGGCGTGTGCACCGCCGTTCGTACTTCCACTCCGAAGAAGCCGAACTCCGCGCTGCGTAAGATCGCCCGTGTGCGCCTGACCAACGGCTATGAGGTCACCGCCTATATCCCCGGCGTGGGCCACAACCTGCAGGAGCACTCCGTGGTCATGATCCGCGGCGGCCGTGTCAAGGACCTGCCCGGCGTCCGTTACCACATCATCCGCGGCACGCTGGACACCCAGGGTGTCAACGGCCGTATGCAGGCCCGCTCCAAGTACGGCGCCAAGCGGCCCAAGGCTGCCAAGAAGAAGTAATTCTTCACCCACAACGAGTTTTGCGCACGCGCGCAAGGCGAACCGCCTTGCCGAGCGTTTACCATATGCCCATAAAAATGGGGCCCCCGCGGAAGCGGACTTCAGCTTTTGCGGGGAGAGGAGAAGACAGCCTGCGGAATGGAGCAGGTTTTCTTCGACGCGGGTAGGCCTCGGACAGGCATTGTACGGAGATGTTTTTGAGCAGGCATCATTATGCCGGACGCGAAGCAGGGGTTCTGAACGAGGGGGAGCGTGCTTTAATGCATGCGACTCGCCGAGAGGGCTCCCGCAGCGAAGCATGGCAGGGTGAGACGGTGCTCAAAAAACTTCGAGTACCTATGAATTCTAATTCTATATAGAAGGAGGGAAGCGAAGTGCCCAGAAGAGGAAACGTACCCAAGCGGGAGATTCTGCCCGACCCGCTGTATAATTCCGTCCTAGTCACTAAGCTCGTCAACAGCATCATGCTGGACGGCAAGAAGGGCGTAGCCCAGAAGGTCGTCTACGGTGCCTTTGACATCATCAAGGATAAGACCGGCAAGGAGCCCCTTGAGGTCTTTACCACCGCTATTGAGAACATCATGCCTTCCCTGGAGACCAAGTCCCGCCGCGTGGGCGGCTCCACCTACCAGGTCCCCATGGAGGTGCGCCCCGAGCGCCGTCAGACCCTGGGTCTGCGCTGGCTGACCACCTACTCCCGCGGCCGCGGCGAAAAGACCATGAAGGAGCGGCTGGCCGGCGAGATCATGGACGCCGCCAACAACACCGGCTCCGCCGTGAAGAAGCGCGAGGACACCCACAAGATGGCCGAGGCCAACAAGGCGTTCGCCCACTACCGCTGGTAAGGACGGAGGCAAACGGAACCAATATGGCAAGAAAAGTTACTCTGGAAAATACTCGGAATATCGGCATCATGGCCCACATCGACGCCGGCAAGACCACCACGACGGAGCGCATTTTGTACTACACCGGCGTGAACTACAAGATCGGCGAGACCCATGACGGCACCGCCACCATGGACTGGATGGCCCAGGAGCAGGAGCGGGGCATCACCATCACCTCCGCCGCCACCACCTGCTATTGGCAGGGCACCGCCAACCAGTTCCCCCAGACCCGGATCAACATCATCGACACCCCGGGCCACGTGGACTTCACCGTGGAGGTGGAGCGCTCCCTGCGCGTGCTGGACGGCTCTGTCACCGTCATGTGCGCCAAGGGCGGCGTGGAGCCCCAGTCCGAGACCGTCTGGCGCCAGGCGGACCACTACAAGGTCCCCCGCATGATCTACGTCAACAAGATGGACATCATGGGCGCCGATTTCTACAACGTGCTCCACATGATCCACGACCGGCTCAAGGCCAACGCCGTGCCCATCCAGCTCCCCATCGGGAAAGAGGAGACCTTCAAGGGGATCATCGACCTGGTGGAGATGAACGCCGATATCTATTACGACGAGATGGGCAAGGACATGCGGGTGGAGGACATACCCGCCGACATGATGGAGCTGGCCCAGGAGTATCGCACCAAGCTGGTGGACGCCTGCGCCGACATCGACGAGGAGATCATGGAGCTGGCCCTGGAGGAGCAGCCCATCCCGCAGGAGATGCTCCGCCGGGCATTGCGCCGCGGCACCATCGACAACCTGATTGTCCCCGTGGTGTGCGGCACGTCCTACAAGAACAAGGGCGTGCAGAAGCTGCTGGACGCGATTGTGGACTATATGCCCGCCCCCACCGATATCCCCCCCATCAAGGGCGTCAACCCCGACACGGAGGAGGAAGAGGAGCGCCCGTCCTCTGACGACGAGCCCTTCTCCGCCCTGGCGTTTAAGATTGCCACCGACCCCTTTGTGGGCCGGCTGTCCTTCATCCGCGTCTATTCCGGCACGCTGAACACCGGCACCCAGGTGCTCAACTCCACCAAGAAGCAGAAGGAGCGCATCGGGCGCATCCTCCAGATGCACGCCAACCACCGGGAGGACATTGAGACCGTGTACGCCGGCGACATCGCCGCCGTCATCGGCCTGAAAAACTCCACCACCGGCGACACGCTGTGCGATGAGAAGCACCCGGTGATTCTGGAATCCATGGAGTTCCCCGAGCCCGTCATCCGGGTGGCCATCGAGCCCAAGACCAAAGCCGGCCAGGAGAAGATGGGCATCGCCCTGATGAAGCTGGCGGAGGAGGACCCCACCTTCAAGACCTATACCGACGAGGAGACGGGCCAGACCATCATCGCCGGCATGGGCGAGCTCCACCTGG
>CAJUEG010000147.1 GCA_910584835.1 uncultured Oscillospiraceae bacterium
CCCCATCTCCCTGGACGCCTTCACCATGGCGTCCACCACCGCGGGGGCCAGGGGCTGGGTCACGTCGCCGATCCCCAGGCGGATCAGGGGCATGGGCGGGTTCTGGGCGGAAAAGGCCCGCACCCGGCGTCCGATCTCCGGGAACAGGTAGCCGCCGGGGAGCTTGCGGAAGTTCTGATTGATGTGGGCCATGGGGACCACTCCTTACTGTATTGTATTAAACTGTTGTATCATAGCTGCAAGCCGCGTTTTACGCGGCGATTTCCGATATTGTATAATATTTCCCCCGCCCCGGTCAATCGGCAGTTTCGCCATCAAAGACGGTGACGGCGGGGCCGGTCATGAACATTTGGCCGGATTTTTCCTCCCAGCGCACCTGCAGATCCCCCCCGGCCAGGTGCACCGCCGCCTCCCGGTCCAGCTTCCCGGCGGCGATCATGGCCGCCGCCGACGCGCACGCCCCGGTGCCGCAGGCCAGGGTCTCGCCGCTGCCCCGCTCCCAGACGCGCATCTCCAGCTCCCGCCGGTTCACCACCCGGACAAACTCCGCGTTCACCCGGCGGGGAAAGGCGGGATGGCGCTCCACCAGCGGGCCCAGGACGTTCAGGTCCAGGGCGGCGGGGTCGTCCGCCTCCACCACCGCGTGGGGATTCCCCATGGACACGGGGACGGCGGCGTACTCCCTGCCGTCGAGCGATAACGCCACGGGCGCGTCCAGCACAGGAACGCCCATGCCCACCGCCGCCCCCGTCACCGCGCCGTTTTGGATGAGCAGGGACAGGTCCCGCTCACCCGCGCCGGTCTCGACGGTGAGATGGCGCCTGTCCGTCAGCCCCTTGTCATATACGTACTTGCCGAAGCAGCGGATGCCGTTGCCGCACATGGCCCCCTCGGAGCCGTCGGCGTTGAACATCCGCATTTTGAAGTCCGCCTGCTCTGCCGGGCATACGCAGATGATGCCGTCGCCCCCCACGCCGAAGTGGCGGTCGGACAGGCGGCGGGCCAGCCCGGGCAGGTCGTCCGGCGTGCCGGACATGCAGTTGAGAAAAATGTAGTCGTTCCCCAGTCCGTGCATTTTGGTAAAGCGCATAGGCTCCCCTCCTTACAGGGGAGCCTATGCGCCTGGGCCTGGCCGTTATGCGGGGGATTCGTCAATAGTTGATGATATACTTGTCCCGCTCCCAGGAGGACACCCGGGTGCGGTACTCGTCCCACTCCGCCTCCTTGCCGGCGATATACTGGCTGGTGACGTGCTGGCCCAGGGTGGCCATCACCAGCTTGTCCTTCTTCATGGCGATGAGCGCCTCCTCCAGGGAGCCGGGCAGGGCCTCGATGCCCCGGCGCCTCCGGGTGGCGGGGGTCATGGCAAAGATGTTTTCGGTGACCTCCGGCGGCGGTGTCATGTTTTTGGCGATGCCGTCCAGCCCCGCCGCCAGGCACACCGCCAGGGACAGGTAGGGATTGCAGGCCGGGTCGGGGCAGCGCAGCTCCACCCGGGTTCCCTGGCCCCGGCTGGCCGGGATGCGGATGAGGGTGGAGCGGTTGGAGGCGGACCAGGCCATATAGCAGGGGGCCTCGTAGCCGGGCACCAGCCGCTTATAGGAGTTGACCAGGGGGTTGGTGATGGCCGCCATCCCCTTCATGTGGCGGAGAATGCCCGCGATGAAGGAATAGCACTCGCGGGACAGCCCCTTGTCCCCCTTTTCATCAAAAAACACGTTTTTTCCGTCCCGGAACAGGGACATGTTGGTGTGCATCCCGTTGCCCGCCAGGCCGTAGATGGGCTTGGGCATGAAGGTGGCGTGGAGGCCGTCCCGCTGGGCCATGGTCTTCACCGCCAGCTTGAAGGTCATGATCTTGTCCGCGCAGTCCAGTGCCGGGGTATATTTGAAGTCGATCTCGTGCTGGCCGGGGGCCACCTCGTGGTGGGACGCCTCGATCTCATATCCCATCTGCTCCAGGGCCAGGCAGATGCGCCGCCGGGTGGGCTCGCCGTGGTCCAGGGGGCCCAGGTCGAAATAGCCCGCCTCGTCGTTGGTCTTGGTGGTGGGCTTGCCCTCCCCGTCGGTTTGAAACAGGAAAAACTCCGCCTCGGGCCCCACGTTAAAGGTGTCGTAGCCCATGGCGCGGGCCCGCTCCAGCACCCGCTCCAGCACGCCCCGGGGGTCGCCTACGAAGGGGGAGCCGTCCGGATTGTGCACGTCGCAGATCAGCCGCGCCACCTTGGCCTCCGCGGGCTCCCACGGGAAGATGACGAAGCTGTCCAGGTCCGGGTACAGGTACTGGTCGGACTCGTTGATGCGGACAAAGCCCTCGATGGACGAGCCGTCCAGCATGATCTGGTTATTTACCGCCTTCTCAATCTGGGAGGCGGTGATGGCCACGTTTTTCAGCTGACCGAAAATATCGGTGAACTGCATCCGAATGAACTTCACGTCCTCCTCCCGCACAATGCGGATGACGTCCTCTTTGGTATATCCCATTGCTTCCTTCCCCTTTCCCGCGGCGGCGGATGCGGCCCGCGCCGCTCTGAAGCTTTGCATTTTTCGCTTTCAGCATAGCACAAAGGCTGCTTTTGTCAACAGTTTTTCCCTGCCTTGCAAAATTTCATTGCAGAAAGCAGGTTTTGCCGTATATGAAGGGCGCTTTTTGTTAATTATCACATTGAATGTAGAAAGGGGGATTCCTTGGGAAAATCTGAAAAGACAGGTAAGTCTTACTTGACCATCCTTGTGTATTCTGCTAAAATATTGTCATTGAAACCCAATCCCGCGCTTATCCCCGCACATCCGATAAAAACTGGAGGAATGTACAATGGCTCACAAATATGTCTACCTGTTCTCCGAGGGCAACGCCAACATGCGCGAGCTCCTGGGCGGCAAGGGCGCCAACCTGGCCGAGATGACCAACATCGGCCTGCCCGTGCCCCAGGGCTTTACCATCACCACCGAGGCGTGCACCCAGTACTATGAGGACGGGCAGAAGATCAACGACGAGATCCAGGCGCAGATCATGGAGTATATCGTCAAGATGGAGGAGATCACCGGCAAGAAGTTCGGCGACAAGGAGAACCCCCTGCTGGTCTCCGTCCGCTCCGGCGCCCGGGCCTCCATGCCCGGCATGATGGACACCATCCTCAACCTGGGGCTGAACGAGGATGTGGTGGAGGTTCTCTCCCGCAAGTCCGGCAATCCCCGCTGGGCCTGGGACTGCTACCGCCGCTTTATCCAGATGTACTCCGACGTTGTCATGGAGGTGGGCAAGAAGTACTTTGAGCAGCTCATCGATCAGATGAAGGAGAAGAAGGGCGTCACCCAGGACGTGGAGCTCACCGCCGACGACCTGAAGGAGCTGGCCGGCCAGTTCAAGGCCGAGTACAAGGCCAAGATCGGCCAGGACTTCCCCTCCGACCCCAAGGAGCAGCTGATGGGCGCCATCAAGGCCGTGTTCCGCTCCTGGGACAACCCCCGCGCCAACGTCTACCGCCGGGACAACGACATCCCCTACTCCTGGGGCACCGCCGTCAACGTCCAGTCCATGGCCTTCGGCAACATGGGCGACGACTGCGGCACCGGCGTGGCCTTCACCCGCAACCCCGCCACCGGCGAGAAGAAGCTGTTCGGCGAGTTCCTGACCAACGCCCAGGGCGAGGACGTGGTGGCCGGCGTGCGCACCCCCATGCCCATCAGCGAGATGGCGGACAAGTTCCCCGAGGCCTTTGCCCAGTTTGAGCAGGTGTGCAAGACCCTGGAGGACCACTACCGCGACATGCAGGACATGGAGTTCACCGTGGAGCACGGCAAGCTCTACATGCTCCAGACCC
>CAJUEG010000148.1 GCA_910584835.1 uncultured Oscillospiraceae bacterium
CCCCTGCGCGGAGGAGGTAACAGACCTGCCGTTTGAGAAGTCCATGCGGTCGTCGTCCCCGCACGGGGGCAGGGGGGATTTTCCCGGGTTTGGCAAGCTGCCGCAAAGGGATCAAAACGCCTCTGCTCCATCCTCCAGCCGCCCCAGGGGGCGGTAAACGGTGACATACATGGTGGTGAAACAGGCCAGCCCGCCGATCAGCTGGGAGACGGCCTCCGCCGTGAACACACCCTCGGCTCCCATCCACATGGCCAGCAGAACCGTCAGCGGCGCGTTGATAATGGCCTTGCGCAGCAGGGAGAAAAACACAGCCTGCCTTGATTTTCCAAGCCCCACAAACACGCCCTGCCCGGCGATTTGCAGGGACATGAAGAGGAACAGGCTGAAATAAACCCGCAGGGCGGGCACGCCCGCCTGGATGATGGCCGGGTCGTCCTTGAAAATGCGGATCAGCGGCTCGGGCAGGGCCATGGCGGTCAGCCAGAACAGGAGGGAGTAGGCCACCGTTGCCCCCACGCTGAACCGGATGGACTGCCGCACCCGGCTGTACAGCCTGGCGCCGTAATTGTACCCGGCCACCGGCTGGGAGCCGTTGGTCAGCCCCTGCACCGGCATGATGAATACCTCCCGGATAGAGTTAATGATGGTCATCACGCCCACGTATAAATCCCCGCCATAATACTGAAGGGTGGCGTTGCAGACCACCTGCACCAGGCTGTTGGTGATGTTTACGAAGAAGCCGGACAGGCCCAGGGAGACGATTTTGACCGTGCGCCCCTTGTCCAGCCGCAGGTTCTCCCGCCGCAGGCGCAGAATGGCCCGCTTTCCCGTGAGAAACAGCAGCACCCATGCCGCCGACAGGGCCTGAGAGAATACCGTGGCCAGCGCCGCCCCCCGCACTCCCATGCGGAGGACAAAGATCAGCACCGGGTCCAGCGCGATGTTTACCGCCGCCCCCAGCAGTACGGTCATCATCCCCGTCCGCCCAAAGCCCTGGGCGTTGATGAAGGGGTTCATCCCCAGGCTGATCATCACGAACAGCGTGCCGCACAGGTAGATGCTCATGTAGCCGTCGGCGTAGGGGAAGGTGTCGGGGCTGGCCCCGAAGAGGTAGAGGATGGGCCGCTTCAGCGCCAGGAAAAAGGCGGTGGAAGCCGCCCCCAGAATGAGCAGCAGTACAAATGCGTTGCCCATCACCCGCTCCGCCTCCCGGTCGTCTCCCTGTCCCCGGCTGATGGAGCACAGCGGCGCGCCGCCGGTGCCGCACAGGTTGGCAAAGCCCATGAGGATGGACACGATGGGCATGGTGATCCCCAGCCCGGTGAGGGCCAGACTGTCGCTCTCCGGCAGGTGGCCCAGGTAAATGCGGTCCACCACGCTGTACAGTACGTTTACCAGCTGGGCTGCCGTCATGGGCAGGGCAAGGCTCATAATATTCCGGGGGACGCTCCCCCGGGAGAAGTCGTTTTGCTGTGCCATCAAGGATAAATTCCCTCCTGCGTGATATGAATTTTCGCTCTTATCATATCACAGCCCGGAAAAAACGTCCAATCAAAACACCGCCGCGGCGGATGATAAAGAGGCGGCGCGCCACCAAAGGGGTGACGCGCCGCCTTGTCTGCTCCAGCGGGGTCGGGATCAGCCGCGCTGAAAACTGATGTAGCCGTAGTGGGGCTGGGCATAGTCGGCCAGGCCGAAGGAATAGCCCATCGCGGCCATGTTCCTGGCCTGGGAGGCCATAGAGCCGGAGCCGCTCCTTGCGGGGTCCACAGCCAGGTAGCCGCCGCTGGCGTCCCGGCCCACCACCACAATCCAATGGTGGCGGCTTGCGGCGGAGTGGACGGCGGCCACGATGGGCAGGCCCTGGGACAAAGCGGCGTCCACGGCCCGTTCCAGCTCGCCCAGGCTGCCCACGTAGCTGTCCGTCTTGTAGGTGACCCGGTAATTGTTTCCGTCGGAGCCGGAGTATACGTCGCCGTCAAGGCTCCGGCACAGCACGCCGGTGTAGATCATATCGGCGGTGGAGTACCGGTCGCGGCCCAAAACGACATTGACGGCCATGGCCGCCGCAGTGGCCTTGCAGGTGTTTGGGTTCTGCCGGATAAAAGACACCCGGTCCAGGTTGGCGGCGGTGAGCCCGGCGTATGGGGCGGGGGCGGCGCTGCCCGGCCTGAGCAGACGGCCCTGCTTGAGCAGCTCCAGCAGGGCGGTGTTTTGGGCCGCCGAGCCGGAGTAGCCCGCGACGCCGTTGGCGGCGGCGATTTTGATTCGGTTGGAATAGGAGGAATCCTCGCCCAGGGCGTCCAGCGCGGCCGCGATGGAGTGGGAGGAGCCGGTATAGGCGGGGAAGTAGGGACTGCCGGATGCGTCCGGCGCGGACGGGTCAACAAGGGCGCCCTGCCGCAGCAGCTCCAGCATCCGGGTATTCTGGGCGGCGGTGCCGGAGTAGCCAGCGATGCCGTTGGCGGCGGCAATTTTTGCCCGGTTGGAGTAGGAGGGATCGGCGCCCAGGGAGCCCAGCGCCTCGGCGATGGAGGGGCTGCCGCCGGTGTACCGAGGAAAATAAGCGGCCGCGGCGGGGGCGGTGAGGGAGCAGAGCGTCAGGCACAGCGCCGCGGCCAGGGCGGCAAATCGTTTTGTCATGGTAGGGACCTTCCTTTCTGTGGGCGGTATGGATGGGAAGGGAGGCGGGCCGCGTGGGACCCGCCTCCCTGTAATTTATAAATTCGTCCACAAAAAGCCGGAGCTTTACCCTGTTTAGAAAACTTTCTGCATGTAAATTTTGGTATAGCTGTGCGCGGCTGCCTCACCGGGCGGGAGCTTCCGCGGCGCGCCGCTTCCCAGGGGCCATGATGGCCGGCGGGAGAATGGCGGGGCTGCCTTGGAGGCCGCCCCGTTCAATTTCCCGAGGAGCACTTGGCGGCGTCGATGGACAGCACGATCATCAGGCACAGCAGGGCGTCCTCGGCCCGGGGAATATCCATGCTGTAAGTGTCCGTCCAGTTCCAAAGCTCCTTGGACAGGGACATCACCGTGCGCGGCCCGTCCATCACCGTGTAATCCCATTCCCAGAAGTTCCCCTCCACCGTCCAGCCGTTGCAGTCCAGGTTGAACCTGGGGCGGAAGAAGGTGAACTCCTTTTCCAGTGTACCCACCTGCCGCTCACCGGCATACAGCTCGAATTTAGGCAGCCAGGTGAGCACCTTCTCCTGCACGGTGCCCAGGTGGCTGCCGCGGGCGTCGTAAATCTGGAGGCGGTGGCCCCAGCTCAGCTCGCCTTTTACCACGTAGACGGTGCTGCCGTCCTCGTCATAGATATCATAGCTGTCGAACCAGGAGAAGAAACGCTGTTTAAACAGTAAGCGCATAAAAACGCCCTCCCTTCGGGGGTATTATACCAGATGTGCGCCATGTTTGCACAGACCTGGTTTTATTTTTCGCCGCTGCGCGAACGCGATGATTCCCAGCGCAAAACGGGCCCCCGGGAACTTCCCGGAGGCCCGCCGCAGTTTTTTGGATTTGTCACACCCCGGAGTAGGCGGCGAAGCCCGCGTCGATGGGCAGGACAACCCCGGTGATGGCGGAGGCGGCCTTGTCGTCGCACAGGAAGAACACGCCGCCCAGCA
>CAJUEG010000149.1 GCA_910584835.1 uncultured Oscillospiraceae bacterium
ACCGAGACCCTGGACGCCATCCAGATGGCCAACCGGGCCGGCTACACCGCCATCGTGTCCCACCGCTCCGGCGAGACCGAGGACACCACCATCGCCGACATCGTGGTGGCCACCAACGCCGGCCAGATCAAGACCGGCGCTCCCAGCCGCACCGACCGCGTGGCCAAGTACAACCAGCTGCTGCGCATCGAGGAGGAGCTGGGCGACGCTGCGATCTACCTGGGCAAGGACGCCTTCTTTAACCTGAAGTAAGAAACACACACCTGGCAGGGTTGAACAAGCCCGGCTCGGGGTCCCCGTCGGAGCCCAGCGAAGCGGGTCCGATGGGGGAAGGAGGAGCAGCGGAATGACTGAGCTTTCGCCGCCAGGCGGAAGCGGAGGGATATGGAGCTTGCGACGATGCGGGCGACGCTGCGATCTACCTGGGCAAGGACGCCTTCTTTAACCTGAAGTAATTTTACCTGGCACAAACACAATGGGGCGGCGGAGGGTACCTCCGCCGCCCTTATCTATAGGAGTGGGAGAAAAACGATGTCAATTCAGAAAGTGAGGGAATATTTCCGTTCCCTTGGCATGGAGGACCGGGTGCTGGAGTTCGACGTGTCCAGCGCCACGGTGGAGCTGGCGGCCCAGGCCCTGGGGTGCAGGCCCTGCCGCATCGCCAAGACCCTGTCCTTCCTGGTGGACGGCCATGCCATCCTCATTGTGGCCGCCGGGGACGCCAAGGTGGACAACCCCAGATACAAGGCCCAGTTTGGGGCCAAAGCCAAAATGCTCACCCCCGAGGAGGCGGAAACCCTGGTGGGCCACCGGGTAGGCGGCGTGTGTCCCTTTGCCGTCAACGAGGGCGTGGCCGTCTACCTGGATGAGTCCCTCAGGCGGTTTGAGACGGTGTTCCCCGCCTGCGGCAGCAGCAACAGCGCCATTGAGCTGTCCATCCCCGAGCTGGAGCAAACCTCCGGCTATACCGCCTGGGTGGACGTGTGCAAGGGCTGGCGGGAGGCGTGAAAAAACGGCGCGGGAGAGCTCCCGCGCCGTTTCTCATAGTCCCGTCAGGTCAAAAGCGGGGATAAACCCCTCCCCGCAGGACCCCAGCTCCTGGACGTAGCCCGTCAGCCCCAGGTTTTCCATATAGGCCCCGGCCGCTTTCAGCTCCGACGCCCTCAGCGGCCGCCGGAGCTCCGGGAAGCCGTCCAGCGCCCCCACCGGGGTGTACTGGGCCATGAGGGAGAACAGCACCGACCCGGGCGGAAAAGCGTCCGCTACCCAGTCCATCACCCGCTTGGCCTCGCTCACCTGGCCGGGCAGAATGAGGTGGCGGATGAGCACGCCGCTTTTCAGCAGGCCGCCCTCCAGGCGCACGGGGCCCCGCTGGCGGTACATTTCCTGGATGGCGGCCCTTGCCGCCTGGGGATAATCCTCCGCCCCGGAGTATTTTGCGGCCAGGGCGGGGGTGAGGTACTTCAGATCCGGCAAATACACGTCCACCTTGCCCTCCAGCGCTTTCAGCACGTCTGCCCGCTCGTACCCGCCGCTGTTCCACACCACGGGCAGCCCAGCCGGGACGGGGCGCTCCAGCACGCGGGCCAGCACATGAGTGAACTGGGTGGGGGTGACCAGCTCGATGCAGGAGGCCCCCTGGTCCGCCAGCCGCCGGAAGACGGCGTACAGCTCGTCCTCTGTCAGCGCTCTGCCGAAGTTCTCCCGGCTGATGGAGCGGTTCTGGCAGAACACGCAGCCCAGGGTGCAGCCGGAGAAGAACACCGTCCCCGCCCCGGTCTGGCCGGAGATGCAGGGCTCCTCCCAGAGGTGGAGCGCCGCCCTGGCGCACACCGGCAGGGCGGGCATTTGGCAGAAGCCCCCGCCGCGGGCCTCGTCCCGCGAAGCTCCGCACTGCCGGGGGCAGAGGTTGCAGAGGATGGCTTCACCGGATGCTGTCACGCTGTGAAGCGGCCAGGGCGCCCGGCCGCTTTCGCTGCCATTCGGATCAAAAACAGACTTGCTTTGCAGCTCTTGACTTTTCGTCCTCACTCCGCTCCAGGCTCCCCCGCTGTCCGCTTCTCCGCGCTTCTCTCCGGCCCTAAATTCCCGGCTTTCCAATGCCTGCGGCACAGCCCGATGTAGCAGTCGTTGGCCCCCAGCACCACCTGCTCCCCCTCCTTGAGCACCACGCCGCTGGAATCAAAGCGGGCATTGCAGATGGCCTTTTTGCCGCACCAGCAGATGGTCTTGACCTCCTCGATGATGTCGGCGCAGGCCAGCAGGGCCTCGGAGCCGGCAAACAGCCGCCCGCTGAAGTCCGCCCGGAGGCCGTAGCAGATGACCGGCACGTTCAAGTCGTCCACAATTTCCGTCAGATAGTCCACTTGGGCGTGGGTGAGGAACTGGGCCTCGTCCACGATGATGCACTGATGGGCCTGAATGGCCTCCGGCGTCATTTGCTCCAGCTCCTCAAACCAGACGCAGGGGAAGCTGAGGCCGATGCGGGAGTTGACCACCCGCTCCCCCTCCCGCTGGTCGATGGCGGGCTTTACCATCAGGGCGCTCTGGCCCCGCTCCTCGTAATTGTACCGCACCATCAGCGCGTTGGCCGACTTGCTGGACCCCATCACGCCGTAGCGAAAATACAGCTTTGCCATGTCATATTCCCCCGTTCAATCTCTCATTCACCACGCGCAGCGCCCCCTCGAAGGCGCTGGGCACGGCGTATTTCTGCTCAAGCTGGACCCTGTCGGCCCACACCCAGCCCTCGGGCAGCCCCTCGTCCGCCGCCTGGGCCGAGCGCAGGGTCATGTGCCACTCGATGTGGGTGAAGATGTGCCTGGCCTGTCCGGCATACGCCTGGGACGGGGCCTTGATGTTCCAGTCCCGGGGCATCGGGCCGTCCCCCGGCTCGTTGGGGAACTCCCACAGCCCGGCCAGCAGGCCCCGGGCCGGACGGCGGCGGAGCGCCACCCGGTTTTGGTGGAAAATGAGCCACACGGTGCGCTGCTGGACCCGGCGGGGCCTTTTGGGCACCTTGAAGGGCAGTTCGCTTATTCGACCCTGGGCCAGGGCGGCGCACAAGTCCCTGACGGGGCACCTTGCGCACAGCGGCGCGCCGTTGGGCAGGCACACCATGGCCCCCAGCTCCATCAGCGCCTGGTTAAAGGCCCCCGGCGCGTCCACAGGGATGACCTTTTCCAGCGCCCCGGTCACCTTTCTTTTCATCTGAGGGGTGGAGATGTCCCCGGCGTCCCCGCACAGCCGGGCATATACCCGCAGAACGTTGCCGTCCACGGCGGGGACCGCCTGGCCCAGGGCGATGGAGCAGACAGCCCCGGCGGTGTAGTCCCCCACCCCCGGCAGGGAGCGGACCGCGGCGTAGCCGGACGGAAACGTCCCGCCGTATTCCTCCACAATGATTTTGGCGGCCCTTTGCAGGTTCCTGGCACGGGAGTAGTACCCAAGCCCCTGCCACAGCTTCATCAGCCGCTCCTCCGGAAGGGCGGCCAGGGCGGCGATATCCGGCGCTTCCTCCAGGAAGCGGCGGTAATAGTCCAGCACCGCCGCCACCCTGGTCTGCTGGAGCATGATCTCCGACAGCCAGACGTGGTAGGGGGTGGGGTCGTCC
>CAJUEG010000150.1 GCA_910584835.1 uncultured Oscillospiraceae bacterium
TCAAGCCCAAGAGCATTGAGGACATCTGCGCCATCATCGCCCTGTACCGCCCCGGCCCCATGGACTCCATCCCCAAATTCCTGGCCTGCGCCCAGGACCCCACAAAGGTCACCTACAAGCACCCGGCCTTAGAGCCCATTTTGTCCAACACCTACGGCTGCATCGTGTATCAGGAGCAGGTCATCGAGATCTTCCGCAAGCTGGCGGGCTACTCCCTGGGCCAGGCGGACATGGTGCGCCGGGCCATGAGCAAAAAGAAAGAGAAAGACGTCCAGCGGGAGCGCAGCGCCTTCATCCACGGCGATCCCGACAGGAACATCCCCGGCTGCCAGGCCAACGGCATCCCGGCTGCGGTGGCGGAGTCCATCTACGACGAGATCAACGACTTCGCCCACTACGCCTTTAACAAATCCCACTCCCTGGCCTACGCCATCGTGGCCTATCAGACGGCCTGGTTCAAGTGCCGCCACCCCAGAGAGTACATGGCCGCCCTGCTCACCTCGGTGCTGGACTCCCAGGACAAGGTGGCGGAGTATATCGCCGAGTGCAAGGAGAACGGCATCGCCCTGCTCCCCCCCGACATCAACGAGTCCGGCGCAGCCTTTACCGTATCGGGAGAGAATATCCGCTTCGGGCTGGCGGCGCTGAAGGGGGTGGGGGTGGGCTTCACCAACGCCGTGCTGGCCGAGCGGGACAAGGGAGGCCCCTTCGCGTCCTTCCCCGAGTTCTGCGCCCGGATGTACGACAGCGACCTGAACAAGCGGGTGCTGGAAAGCCTGATCCGCTCCGGCTGCTTCGACAGCCTGGGCTGCCGCCGCTCCCAGCTGATGAGAGTATACGAGACGGTGGTGGACTCCATCGCCCGGGACCGCAGAAAGAACCTGGAGGGCCAGTTCGACCTGTTCGGCGGGGGTGGGGACAGCCTGTCCGTGCCCACCGTCATCCTCCCGGATATCCCGGAGTTCTCCCCGGCGGAGCTGATGGCCATGGAGAAGGAGACCACGGGCCTTTATCTCTCCGGCCACCCCATGGACGAGTACCGCAGGCAGGCCCAGAGGTACGGCGCGGTGTCCATTGCCGCGGTGATGGCGGCGGGGGAGGAGAGCGGCCCCTCCCGGTACGGCGACGGGGCCAACGTCACCCTGGCGGGGGTGGTGGCGTCGGTGCGCACCAAGACCACCAAGAACAACTCCCTTATGGCCTATGTGATGCTGGAGGACGCCACGGGCTCCATGGAGCTGCTGGTCTTTTCCCGGACGCTGACGGAGAGCGGGGCCTATCTGAAGGCCAACCTCCCCGTGGCGGTATCGGGCCGGGTGTCCGTCCGGGACGAGAAAGCCCCCCAGCTGATGGTGGACCGGGTGATCCCCCTGGGCGCCGCGCCCCGGCGGGCGGAGGGGGAGCAGGTGCTGTGGGTGCGCCTGGCGGACGGCGGCGCATCCTTCGACTGGTTCAAAAAGCTGCTGAACATGTTCCCCGGGGAAAATCCCGCCGTGGTCTACCTGGCGGACAGCAAAAAAAAGTTCCAGACCCACTGTGTCCTCCACGAAGCCCTGCTGGCGGAGCTGCGGGAGACCTTGGGGGAGAAAAACGTTGTGCTCAAAGAAAAATAGACCCGGAATATCCGAGGAGACGCCATGAAAAAGAGAAGAGTTCAAAGCGGAATCGGCAAGCTGCTGTTCCACCGGATGGGCATTGTGGCGGTGCTTATCATCGCCCAGATCGCGCTGTATGCTGCCGGGCTGGTGGTGCTGCGGGACAGCGTGTATTTCGACCGGGTGGAGTGGCTGTTTCTGATTCTGTCGGTGCTGGCGGCCATGTGGATCGTGGGCAGCCGGAGCAACCCGGGGTATAAGATCGGCTGGCTCATTATTGTGCTGGGGCTGATGCCCTTCGGCTCGCTGGCCTATCTGCTGCTGGGCGGCAACCACCTGTCCGCCTTCAACCAGCGCCGCCTGCGCTCCATGGAGCGGAAAATACGCAAAAACCTGGGGGGCGAATGCGGCCGGTCCGCCTCCCTCGGCGAGCTGATGGGGGAGGACGCGGCCTGTATGGCCCACTACCTGGAGCAGACCACCCACTGTCCCGTCTACGGCAATACCCGCACCAAATACTACCCTCTGGGGGACAACTGCTACGACGATATCCTGGCGGCGCTGCGGGGGGCCAGGCGGTATATCTTCATCGAATACTTCATCATCGAGGAGGGGAAGCTGTGGAACTCGGTGCTGGACATTCTGAAGGAGAAGGCGGCCCTGGGGCTGGAGGTCCGGGTGATCTATGACGATATCGGTTCCATGGCCACCCTGCCGGGGGACTACCCCGCCCGGCTGGAGAAGATGGGGGTGCACTGCCGGGTGTTCAACCGCTTTGTGCCGGTGGTGTCCCTGCGGCAGAACAACCGGGACCACCGAAAGTATATGATTATCGACGGCCGGGTGGCCTTCACCGGCGGCATCAACATGGCGGACGAGTACATCAACGTCAAGCCCCGGTTCGGCCACTGGAAGGACTCCGCCATCCGGCTGGAGGGGGACGCGGTGTGGTCCATGACGGTGTCCTTCCTGTCCATGTGGGACTTCACCCACAGCGAGGAGGAGCGGTTCACCCCCTTCCGCCCCGCCCCCGCCCGGGCGGGAGCGGTGGGCTACGTCCAGCCCTACCACGACTGCCCCTGGGACAACGAGGCGGTGGGCCAGTCGGTGTACCTCCACCTGATCTACCGGGCCAAGCGGTATGTCTATATCACCACCCCCTATCTGGTGATCGACTACTCGCTGACCATGGCCCTCACCACCGCCGCCAAGTCGGGGGTGGACGTGCGGATCATCACCCCCCATATCCCGGACAAGAAAACCGTGTTTGAGATGACCCGCTCCTATTACGAGGAGCTGATAGAGGCGGGTGTGCAGATTTTTGAGTACGAGCCGGGGTTCATCCACGCCAAGAACTTCGTGGTGGACGACCTGTGGGCCACGGTGGGGACGGTGAACCTGGATTACCGCAGTATGTTCCTTCACTTTGAGAACGGCGTGCTGCTGTACGGCACCCCCTCCGTGGCGGACATCCGGGACGATTTCCTGGACACCCAGACCAGGAGCCTGCTGGTGACCCTGGAGGACTGCCGGTCCATTTCGGTGCTCCACCGGACGTTCCGGGATCTGCTGCGGCTGTTCGCGCCGCTGCTGTAGGAGGGGACGAAGATGGAACCGGGGAAGAACCTGCTGTGGGGGCAGGATGAGCTGGCGTGCGGCGTTTCCGCTGTGGGCTATGGGTTTGTCACGGGCGGCCTGCTGAATCTGCGGGGGCTGTAGAGGGCGTATTCCAGGAAGAAGCGCGTTTTGTATTTGGGGTTGAGCGGCATCGCGCTGGTGATGCTGCTTCCGGCGATCACGGGATGGATTTCGACCTGTCTCCATCTTTCGGGCATTTTGAGCGGTTTGATTGTCCACTTTACCGGGGGGCGTTTT
>CAJUEG010000151.1 GCA_910584835.1 uncultured Oscillospiraceae bacterium
GCAAGCCGGAGGAGGAGCGCACCCCCATGTGCGGCGTGCCCTACCACTCCGCCCAGAGTTACATCGCCCGGCTCATCAAGCGGGGCTACAAGGTGGCCATCTGCGAGCAGATGGAGGACCCCGCCGCCGCCAAGGGGCTGGTGGACCGGGACGTGATCCGCATCGTCACCCCCGGCACCGCCATGGCCGACGAGATGCTGGATGAGAGCCGGAACAACTACATCTGCGCCGTCTACGCCGACAGCGCCGGGGCGGCCCTGGCCCGGTGCGATTTGTCCACCGGGCAGTTTACCGCCGCCCCCTTCCAGGGGAAGGACTATCTCACCCATCTGCTCAACGCTCTGGCCGCCGCGCCCCCCAGCGAGGCCATTTTGTCCGACGCCGCCGCCGCAGACCGGCAGCTCGCCGACTTTTTAAAACTGCGCCTGGGCTGCCTGTGCCAGAGCGTCCCCGAGTCCCGGTTCCGCCCCGCCCAGGCGCTGGACGCCCTCGCCGGCCTGGGGATTCTGGAGGAGGGGGAGGAATCCCTCCCGGAGGAGGACGGCCCGCGCATGTGCTGCCAGGCGGCGGGGGCGCTGGCGGCCTACCTGAAGGAGACCCAGAAGACCGACCTGGGCCACCTCAGCCGCCTGGTGATCGACCAGGCCAAGAACCAGCGCTATCTGGAGCTGGACCTCACCGCCCGGCGGACGCTGGAGCTCACCGAGACCATCCGGGGCGGGGAGAAAAAGGGGTCGCTGCTGTGGGTGCTGGACAAGACCCGCACCCCCATGGGCCACCGGCTGATCCGCTCCTGGATTGAGCAGCCTCTGTGCGACCCCGCCGGCATCTCCTTCCGCCAGGACCAGGTGGCCGCCCTGACGGCGGACGGGGTGGTCCGGGAGGAGCTGTCCCGGGAGCTGCGGCGGGTGCCCGACCTGGAGCGGCTTATCGGCAAGGTGGTGTACGGCTCCGCCAACGCCCGGGACATGCTCACCCTGGCGGACGGGCTGGCGGTGCTCCCCGGGCTGGCCCGGCTGGCCGCCCCCCTGGCCCAGGCGGCCCCCAGGCGGTTTGAGTTCCTGGAGGGGTTTACCGGCCTTGACGACCTCCAGGCCCTGCTGAAGCGGGCCATCCGGGACGACGAGGACGGCCACCGCCTGCCCTTCACCATCCGGGAGGGGGACTTCATCCGCCGGGGCTACGACGGGGAGGTGGACCACCTCCGGGACGTCATCGACCACGGGGCGGACATGGTGGCCGCCCTGGAGGGCCGGGAGAAGGAGCGCACCGGCATCAAGAGCCTGAAGGTGCGCTACAACAAGGTGTTCGGCTACTACATCGAGGTGTCCAAGAGCTACTACGACATGGTGCCCCAGGACTATGTGCGCAAGCAGACCCTGGTCAACTGCGAGCGGTTCTTTACCCAGGAGCTGAAGGACCTGGAGCACGAGATCCTGTCCGCCCAGAGCCGGGTCACCGCCCTGGAGTACCAGCTGTTCTGCCAGCTGCGGGACGCGGCGTCCCAGCGGGTGCGGCAGGTGCAGGACGTGGCCCGCAGC
The DNA here is from genome assembly GCA_910584835.1 of uncultured Oscillospiraceae bacterium. GTDB lineage: Bacteria > Bacillota > Clostridia > Oscillospirales > Oscillospiraceae > Enterenecus. The sequence goes on from CAJUEG010000151.1 coordinate 1,542, forward strand.
GTGGCCCGTCTGGACGTGCTGGCCTCCTTTGCCGCCGCGGCGGTGGAGAACGGCTACGTCCGCCCGGAGGTGGACGGCAGCGGCGTCATCGACATACGGGAGGGCCGCCATCCGGTGGTGGAGCGGATGCTGAAGGACTCCCTTTTCGTGCCCAACGACACCCATATGGACGGGGGGGACGACCGGCTGGCCATCATCACGGGGCCCAACATGGCGGGCAAGTCCACCTACATGCGGCAGGTGGCCCTGATTGTGCTCATGGCCCAGATGGGGTCCTTTGTCCCGGCCAGGTCCGCCCGGATCGGGGTGGTGGACCGGGTGTTCACCCGCATCGGGGCCTCCGACGACCTGAGCGCGGGGCAGTCCACCTTCATGGTGGAGATGACCGAGGTGGCCCAGATGCTGAAAAACGCCACCCCCCGCTCCCTGCTCATCCTGGATGAGATCGGCCGGGGCACCTCCACCTACGACGGCATGTCCATCGCCCGGGCGGTGCTGGAGTACTGTGCGGACAAGCGCCGGCTTGGGGCCAAGACCCTGTTCGCCACCCACTACCACGAGCTCACCGAGGTGGAGCACGCCATCGAGGGGGTGCGCAACTACCAGATTGCCGCCAAAAAGCGGGGGGACGGCATCGTGTTTCTGCGCAAGATTGTCCCCGGCGGGGCGGACCAGAGCTACGGCGTGGAGGTGGCCAAGCTGGCCGGAGTGCCGGACAGGGTGGTGAACCGGGCCCGGGAGATTCTGGCCGAGCTGGAGGCCCAGGGCCACGCGGCCCCATCCTCCCCCGCTCCCAGGGCAGAGGAGGACGCGCAGGTGTCCCTGGGGGATATGGCCGGGGCGGCGGTGCTGGACAAGCTGCGGGCGGTGTCGGTGGAAACCCTCACCCCCATCGAGGCCATGAACCTGCTCTACCAGCTGAAGAGCCAGCTGTGACCCTTTTCCTGAAAAAGGGCCGCAGTCTTCAAAAAGGAGCAGACCATATGGAAAAGATCGAGCTGTACGTTCCGAAGCTGGAAGACCTCTGGTTTTACCAGAAGATGATGGCGGACCCGGAAGCCATGTCCTACAACGCGAATTGGGATGTTGACTATGACGGATACCACCGGGATACCGGCTGCATCGACTTCCCGCGGGAGGAGTGGGCCGGCTGGTACGCCCAGGTGGCGAGCCGGGAGCCAGAGCAGTTCTACGCCTATATCAGGCGCGGCTCCGATGGGGCGTGGATCGGGGATGTTAACTTCCACTATACCCCGGAAAAGGACTGGTGGGATATGGGCATTGTGATTTACGCGCCCTGCCGGGGAAACGGTTATGCGACACCGGGGCTGCGGCTGATGCTGGATCACGCCTTCCGCAGCTGCGGTGTGACCCGGATCCATAATGATTTCGAGGCGGCCCGCCATGAGGTCTCTGCCTGGGAAACCCACCGGAAGGCGGGGTTCAAGGAGCTGGGCGCTGAGGACGGGTTTCTCCAGATGATGATTACGCGGGAGGAATACCTCTCAAAGAACGGCTGACTTCAATGTGGGCTGAATGGGCCGCCCTGCGGGAGGCCGGCGGCCAAAGCGGGAACGGAAAGAACAGGGGGCCGCGCGAGCTAAGCTCGCGCGGCCCCCTGTTCTTTTCAATGCTCGGGCGGGAATGAATCCCGCCCTGCGCAAATTCTCCGCCGCTGCGCGGCTGCGAATTTACGGCGCACCCGCGCCGGCCCGTCCCTGGCGGACGGAGGGCAAGAATAAGCCGCGCCTGTTCTAACCCTCGTCGTCCAGCTTGAGGACCGCCATGAACGCCTCCGTGGGCATCTGCACCGTGCCCAAGGAGCGCATCTTCTTCTTGCCCTCCTTCTGCTTCTCCAGCAGCTTCTTTTTCCGGGTGATGTCGCCGCCGTAGCACTTGGCCAGCACGTCCTTGCGCAGGGCCT
>CAJUEG010000152.1 GCA_910584835.1 uncultured Oscillospiraceae bacterium
TGAACTTCCTGCTGCGCACCTACTCCTGGATGTCCATCCTGGAGAACAACGGCCTTTTGAACCAGCTGTTCCGCGCCATCGGGCTTATCGACCTCTACAACGCCGTCCACCTTGCCGCCAACCCCGCCTTTGTGCCCATCGACCACTTCCAGATGATCGGCACCCCCGGCGCGGTGGTGCTGGGCATGGTGTACAATTACCTGCCCTTCATGATCCTGCCCATCTACTCCGTCATCGTCAAGCTGGACGGCTCCCTCATCGAGGCCGCCCGGGACCTGGGGGCGGACGGGGTGCGGGTGTTCCGCAAGGTCATCTTCCCCCTGTCCCTGCCGGGCATCCTGTCCGGGGTGACCATGGTGTTTGTCCCCTCGGTGTCCACCTTCGCCATCTCCAACCTGCTGGGCGGCGGCAACCAGATGATGCTGGGCGACCTCATTGAGCTGCAGTTTTTGGGCGGGGCCTATAACCCCCACCTGGGCGCGGCCATCTCCATGGTGATGATGGTGATCGTGGTGGTGTGCATGGTGGTCATGAACCACTTCGGCGAGGGCGAGGAACAGGCGGTGATGCTGTAATGAGGAAATCAAACCGTATCGGAAGCCGCCTGTTCATCGGCCTGGTGTTCCTGTTTTTGTACCTGCCCATCTTTCTGCTGATCGTATTCTCCTTCAACGCCGGGGACTCCAGCGCCGTGTGGCGGGGCTTCTCCCTGGACTGGTACGCCGCCCTGTTTCAGAACCGGCTCATCATGGAGAGCCTGTACACCACCCTGCTGGTGTCCCTGCTGGCCACGGCCATCGCCACCGCAGCGGGCACATTCGCCGCCATCGGCCTGTACTCCCTGTCCAAGCGCCGGCGGGACGCCCTGCTGGTGGTCAACGACATCCCCATGATGAACGCCGACATCGTCACCGGCGTGTCCCTGTGCCTGTTCTTTGTGGCCTTCTTCCAGGGCTGGGGGGCCTTCGCTCAGTGGTTCAACGGCGTGCAGGACGCGGTGGAGCTTCCCACCCGCCTCACCCTGGGCTTCGGCACCATGCTGCTGGCCCACATCGCCTTCAACATCCCCTACGTCATCCTCAACGTGGCCCCCAAGCTGCGGCAGATGGACAAAAACCTGGTGGACGCGGCCCAGGACCTGGGCTGCACCTGGATGCAGGCGTTCTGGAAGGTGATCCTGCCCGAGATCAAGCCGGGCATCGTGTCCGGGGCGCTCATCGCCTTCACCATGTCCATTGACGACTTTGTCATCTCCTACTTCACCGCCGGCTCGTCCACCTCCACCCTGGCCATGCGCATCTACTCCATGACCAAAAAGCGCATCACCCCGGAGGTGAACGCGGTGTCCACCCTGCTGTTCCTGTCGGTGCTGGTGCTGCTGGTGCTCAACAACGTGCGGGAGATCCGCCAGGAGCGCCGGGAGGCCCGCCAGGAGGTGCGCCCGCCCTCCTTTTTTGAGCGGCTGTCCATGCGCTTCAGCCAGCCCTCCTGGAAATGGGTCCGGCGCGGGGTAACCGGGGTCCTGGCCTGCGGTTTTGTGGTGGTAGTCGCCCTGCTCACCGGGGCCACCGCCTCTCAGCCGGTGGTCAACGTGTGCTCCTGGGGGGAGTATATCGACGAGGAGCTCATCACCCAATTTGAGGACGAGACGGGCATCCGGGTGAACTACCAGACCGCCGAGAGCAACGAGGCGCTGTACTCCCTGCTCAAGAGCGGCGGCGCGGACTACGACGTCATCGTCCCCTCCGACTACATGATCTCCCAGCTCATCGAAGAGGGCATGCTGGAGGAGCTGGACTACAGCGCCATCCCCAATTTCGAGCTCATTGACCCCCGCTTCCGCAACCTGCCCTACGACCCGGACAACAGGTACACCGTCCCCTACTCCTGGGGCACCCTGGGCCTCATCTACAACGCCAATATGGTGGAGGAGGAGCCTGACAGCTGGGGGGCGCTGTACGACGACCGGTACGCCGGGAGCGTGCTGCTCATCAACAACTCCCGGGACGCGCTGGGCGCGGCCCTGCTCCACCTGGGCTACTCGGTGAACACCACCGACGAGGGGGAAATCAGGGAAGCCTTTGCCCTCATCTCCGGCGCCAGCCGCCGGGGGGTGTTCCAGGGCAAGGTGATGGACCAGGTGTTCCAGAAGATGGAGGGGGGCAACGCCGCCATCGCCACCTACTACGCCGGGGACTACCTGTCCATGCTGGACAACCAGGCGGACGGGGTGGACCTGCGCTATGTCATCCCCCAGGAGGGGGCCAACTGGTTTGTGGACGCCATGTGCGTGCTCAAGGACGCCCCCCACTTTGACGAGGCCATGGCGTGGATCAACTTCATCGCCTCCACCGAGGCCAATCTGGCCAATATGGACTATATCTGGTACGCCTCCCCCAACACCCAGGCGCTGGAACAGTACCCCGCCTATTACGAGGAGCTGTACGGTGAGGAGCTTGACCCCGAGCTGTACGAGATCATGGCCGCCCCCGACCAGGTGCTGGAGCGGTGCGAGATGTACCTGGTCCTCCCCCCCGCCACCCGGGCCCTTTACAACGAGCTCTGGGTCCAGCTGGGGACCTAACCTGTAAAAACCGCCGGAGCGATTGCCGCGCTCCGGCGGTTTTTTGTGCCCGGCAGGGTTTGACTAATTGCCGTTCCTGTTGTATAATACCTTGATTGTTTATTTCTGGGGGTGGGCCCATGGGGCTCCCCCGGCAGCCCGCTTTCCCGGGCTGCACTGCCAGCTTTGGGGGGTGGGACGATGTGGGTCGCTGAGCATTGGACGGACTATGAGCTGCTGGACTGCGGCCGGGGCGAAAAGCTGGAGCGCTGGGGGGACAAGCTGCTGGTGCGGCCCGACCCCCAGGCCATCTGGGACACCCCCCGGTCCCACCGGGGCTGGAGGCGCCCGGACGCCCGGTACGCCCGCTCCAGCACCGGCGGGGGCCAGTGGGCGGACAAGGCCGTCCCCCAGCGCTGGCAGGTGCGCTATCAGGACCTCACCTTCAACGTGGGGCTGATGAACTTCAAGCACACCGGCGTGTTCCCCGAGCAGGCGGCCAACTGGGATTTTGCCCGGGAGCAGATTCAAAACGCGGGCCGCCCGGTGAGCGTGCTCAACCTGTTCGCCTACACCGGCGGGGCCACCGTCGCCTGCGCGGCGGCGGGGGCCAGCGTGTGCCACGTGGACGCGGCCAAGGGCATGGTGCAGTGGGCCCGGGACAACGCCAGGTCCTCCGGGCTGGAGGACAGGCCCATCCGTTGGATTGTGGACGACTGCGCCAAGTTCGTGGAGCGGGAGATCCGCCGGGGGCGGAAGTACGACGCCGTCATCATGGACCCCCCCTCCTACGGCCGTGGCCCCTCCGGCGAGGTGTGGAAGCTGGAGGAGAACCTGTACCCCTTTGTGGAGCTGG
>CAJUEG010000153.1 GCA_910584835.1 uncultured Oscillospiraceae bacterium
CTTCACCCCCTTCCGCCCCGAGCCGGCCCGGGGCGGCGCCCAGGGCTATGTTCAGCCCTACCACGACTGCCCCTGGGACAACGAGGCGGTGGGGCAGTCGGTGTACCTGAACCTCATCTACCGGGCCAAGCGGTATGTCTATATCACCACCCCCTATCTGGTCATCGACTATTCGCTGACCATGGCGCTGACCAGCTCCGCCAAGGCGGGGGTGGATGTGCGCATCATCACCCCCCATATCCCGGACAAGAAGACGGTGTTTGAGATGACGCGCTCCTACTACGAGGAGCTGCTGGAGGCGGGGGTGCAGATCTTCGAGTACGAACCGGGGTTTATCCACTCCAAAAACTTTGTGGTGGACGATTTGTGGGCCACCGTGGGTACGGTAAACCTGGACTACCGCAGCATGTTCCTGCATTTTGAAAACGGGGTGCTGCTCTACGGCACGCCCTCCGTCCAGGCCATCCGGGACGACTTCCTGGACACACAGACCAAGAGCCTCATGGTAACCCTGGAGGACTGCCGGTCCATCTCCCTGCCCCATCGGACCTTCCGGGACCTGCTGCGGCTGTTCGCGCCGCTTCTGTAAAAGATATTTGAGAAAGCCCCGGCGCGGAAGGGAGCGTCGGGGTCTTGTGACCGCGGGATATGAATATTTTTTCACACTTGCTTGACAAAGCTGAATGAATATGCAATAATAGCGGATGAAATCCGTCTTGGAAAGGGTGAGGGATATGAACACGCGCTTTGCGGCGTATTCGCTCCAACCATTCGGCCGGCTGCGACGAGCTGCGCCGGGCGGCGGAGCGCATCACTGAGTTTCACGTTTTATACAAGGAATTATTTTGGCCGGTACTAGCCATTATCTTGTGAATATATGACACTATAAGCGGCATCATTCAGAGGCGGATTTATGGAAATGTCACAAATAACATGAAGAGAGGTTGAAACGCATGAAAAAGCATTTTACCCGGCTCCTGGTTACCGCCCTGGCGGCCTTTCTGCTGCTGAACAGCGTCGGCAGCGCTCTGGCCTGCACCGGGGTCTACGTGGGCAAGGATGTGAGCGCCGACGGCTCCATCATCATCGGCCGCTGTGAGGACATCGGGGCGGTGTATGACAAGCTCCAGACCTATGTGCCCGCCGCGGACGGGGAGGGGCGCACCATGGATGATATCAACGGCTTCTCCTATCCTCTGCCCGCCCATACCTACGCCTACACCCAGATGGAGGACCATCCTGACGCCGGGGACGGCCTGTACGCCGCCGTGTGCGTCAACGAGAAAGGCGTGGCCATCACCGGCACCGTGACCGCCTATGGCTGCGAGGCGTGGAATGAGGCCGATCCCTTTGTGGAGGAGGGCCTTCGCGAGGCCGTGATCCCCTGCCTGGCCGCCGCCACCGCCGCCACCGCCAAGGAGGCCGTGGACGTCCTGACCAACGCTGTGGATACCTACGGCTCTGAGAGCGGCCACATCGTCATGATGGCCGACCAGAACGAGGCGTGGATTCTGGAAGTGTACGGCGGAAAGAATTACGTGGCTATGAAGCTGCCTGATGACCAGGTGGCCGTGTTTGGCAACCAGTTCATGATCGGCGCCATCGACCCCGAGGATACGGAGAACTTCGTGGTGTCCAAGGGCTTTGTGGAGACGCTGGGCAAGGCTGAGCTGACGAAAAAGGACGACGACGGCAAGGTGCTGGCGGCCCAGTCCGTGTGCGACGGCAAGCGCAGCGACGGCTCCAACCTGCGCAACTGGGGCGGCATGCATCTGCTGGCCCCCTCCCTGGCCGGGGACGAGTACGACACCGACACCTTCTACCCCCTGCTGTACGCCCCTGACGCGGAGAAGGTAACCCTTCAGGACGTGTTTGAGGTCTACCGCTGCCGTTACGAGGGCACCCCCTATGACCTGAGCCTGAAGGGCCAGGAGGGTAACCGGGCCATCGCCGTGTCCGGCACCCCCGACACCCACGTGATCCAGCTCTTCGCGGATATGCCCGCCGAGTACTCCGCCGTCACCTGGCTGGCCCTGACCGGCGGCGAGCACAGCGTGTTCTTCCCCGAGCTGCCCGGCGTTACCCAGCTGCCCAAGGCCCTGGGGCTGGCCGCCGAGAGCTACGACGCCGACAGCGCCTACTGGGCCTTCAAGCGGATCTGCGGCCTGGCCGACACCAACCGCGCCCTGTACAGCGAGGGCGTCCAGGAGTTCTGGAAGCTCCAGGAGGAGGTCTACATCGCGCACATCGACCAGCAGATGGCTGAGTTGAAGAAGCTGGCCGGGAGCGACCCCGCCAAGGCGGCTGAGTACGCCAACACCCAGCTGGCCGACAACCTGAGCGACCTGATGAAGAAATCCGAGGCCCTGTTCGGTGAGCTGCTGACCCTGGTGAGCCGGAACGCCGGCTACTCGGCCGACCGGGCCAAGACCTTTGAGCCCAATGTGCCCCTGCGCACCGCCGCCGAGGCCAAGGGCTACACTGTGACCTGGAACGCCGCGACCAAGGCCGTGACCCTCACCAAGGGCTCCGCCACCAAGACCGTCTCCACCACCGACGGCAGCGCCGTGGTCATCAACGGCGTGACCTATGTGCCCTACTCCTTCGTGAAAGAGCTGTAAAAATGAGAACAAAGGGCCCGCGTGCCGTGCACGCGGGCCCTTGTTTTTTATAAACGGCGGGGGAGGGGAGAGGCGCTGTCACCGCAAGACCAGCCCGCCGTCCGCCGCGTCCACCGTGAGGGTGGAGTCGGGGACGGCCTCACCGGCGATGATCTGCCCGCTCACCAGGTTTTCCACGGTGTGCTGGAGATACCGGCGCAGGGGCCGGGCTCCGTACATCGGATCATAGGCGGACTCCAAAATCAGCGCTTTGGCTGCGTCCGTCAGCTCCACCTTGAGGCGCTTGACCTCCAGGCGGCGGTTCAGGCCCGCAAGCAGCAGGTCGATGATGTGGTAGATGTTGTCCCTGGTCAGCGGCTTGTAGAACACGATCTCGTCCAGCCGGTTGAGGAACTCGGGCCGGAAGGAGTGCTTGAGCAGTTCGTCCACCTGGGAGCGGGCCTCCTGGCTCACCTCGCCGTCCGCCCCAATGCCGTCCAGCAGGTACTGGCTGCCCAGGTTGGAGGTGAGGATGATGACGGTGTTCTTGAAGTCCACCGTCCGGCCCTGGCTGTCGGTGATGCGCCCGTCGTCCAGCACCTGGAGCAGCACATTGAACACGTCCGGGTGGGCCTTTTCCACCTCGTCAAACAGGATGACGGAGTAGGGATGCCGCCGCACCGCCTCGGTGAGCTGGCCGCCCTCCTCGTAGCCCACATATCCCGGAGGAGCCCCGATGAGCCGGGAGACGGAGAACTTCTCCATATACTCGCTCATGTCGATGC
>CAJUEG010000154.1 GCA_910584835.1 uncultured Oscillospiraceae bacterium
AGATCGTGGCCAGCGTGGTGGAGGAGGACGTGGCCTTCGGCCCGGAGAACCTGGGGGTGCCCTCCGATGAAATCCGGGAACGGGTGGACGGGGCCCTGGCCGCCGTGGGCATGAGCGAGTACGCCCGCCACGCCCCCCATCTGCTGTCCGGCGGGCAGAAACAGCGGGTGGCCATCGCCGGGGTGCTGGCCATGCGCCCGAGGTGCATCGTGCTGGACGAGCCCACCGCCATGCTGGACCCGGTGGGCCGCAAGGAGGTGCTGGACACCATCCGCTGGCTCAATCGGGAGCAGGGGATCACGGTGGTGCTCATCACCCACCACATGGACGAGGCCGCCCAGGCGGACCGTTTGATTGTCATGCACGACGGCCACATCGTAGCCGACGACAGCCCCGCCCTGGTGTTCCAGAATGTGGATGGCCTGCGCTCCCTGGGGCTGGAGGTGCCCGAGCCGGTGGCCCTGCTCTACGAGCTGCGGCAGGCGGGGGTGGACGTGCCCCTCACCGCCCTGACGGTGGACCAGTGCGCCCAGGTTTTGAAGGAGCTGCTGGCGTAGGGCGGAATTTGCGAGAGGTGGGATTGGAATGAGAGCGCCCTTTCAGATATTGGCAATTCCATATAGGAAAAGTCCTACTTTGCAGTTTTGTGTTCTCCACCGCGCGGATATAGACCAGTGGCAGTTTGTCGCGGGCGGGGGAGAAGATGACGAAACGCCGATAGAAGCCGCCGCCCGGGAGATTTCAGAAGAAACGGGGATACAGGCAAACCGTATCACCGAACTGGTTTCCATGGCGTATATCCCCGCGGATGTTATTTCAGAACGCCATCAAAAGCATTGGAGCCGGGACACCTTTGTTCTCCCTGAGTATCATTTTGCGTTTGAATGCGGTGCCGACCTGGCGCTGTCCGGGGAACACCTTGGCTGCGAATGGCTGAGTTACCACGACGCCATGTCCCGCTTGACGTGGGACTCCAATAAAACCGCACTTTATGAGCTGAACTGCCGGTTATCCTCAGAGAGATAACTCCCAGCTTCATGTTCATTTTGCACATTATCTCCATCCAAGGAGCTTGATCCATGGCAGCTATCATCGAAACCAAACAACTGACCCACACCTACAGCCAGGGCACGCCCTTTGAGCACACCGCCCTGGACTGTGTGGACTTTTCCGCCCAGCCCGGGGAGTACCTGGCCGTCATCGGCCGCACCGGGTCGGGGAAGTCCACCCTGATCCAGCACCTGAACGGCCTTTTGAAGCCCACCTCCGGCCAGGTGCTCTTTGACGGGACCGATATCTGGGAGTCCAAGGAGCGCACCCGGCAGGTCCGGTGCCAGGTGGGGCTGGTGTTCCAGTACCCGGAGTACCAGCTCTTCGAGGAGACGGTATATCAGGACATCGCCTTCGGCCCCAAAAACATGGGGCTGGATTCCGATGAAATCGACCGCCGGGTGAAGCAGTCCGCCCGGTTCGTGGGGCTGGAACCCGGCGTTTTGGAGAAGTCCCCCTTCGACCTGTCCGGCGGACAGAAGCGCCGGGTGGCCATCGCCGGCGTCATCGCCATGGAACCCCAGGTGCTGGTGCTGGACGAACCCACCGCCGGGCTGGACCCCTCCGGCTCCGCCCGGATCCTGGATAACATCCGCACCTACCACCAGGAGAAAAACGCCTGCATCATCCTGGTGTCCCACTCCATGGAGGAGGTGGCCCGGGAGGCGGAGCGGCTGGTGGTCATCCACCAGGGGGCCATCCCCTTCTCGGGACCCCCGGAGGAGGTCTTTGCCCACGGGGAGGAGCTGGAGGCCATGGGCCTGGGCGTGCCCGCCATGACCCGGATATTCGCCCGGCTGCGGTCCATGGGGGTGGACGTCCCCTCCTCGGTGTACACCATCCCCCAGGCCAGGGAGGCGGTCTTGGCCGCCCTCCATCAGAGCTCCCGCAGAGCCGAACATCCGAAGCAGGCTGCTTCTGACGAAAAGGGGGCGGTTTAATGGCGCTGCGCGACATCACCCTGGGCCAGTATTTCCCGGGAAGCTCCCCCATCCACCGCCTGGACCCCCGGGCCAAGCTGATCGCCATGATCTGCTACATTGTGGCCCTGTTTCTGGGCAAGTGGTTTGTCACCTACGCCCTTTTGCTCCTGGTGCTGGCGGCGGTGGTGAAGGTGTCCACCGTCAAGCCCCGCGCCCTGGTGCGGGGGCTGAAGCCGGTGGTTTTCATTCTGGTGTTCACCGCTGTGCTCAACATTTTTTACACCCCTGGCGAGCCGCTGGTGTCCTTCTGGATTTTCACCATCACAAAGGAGGGCCTCCTCCACGCCTTTTTCATGGTGGTGCGCATCATCATGCTCATCACCTGCACCTTCCTGCTCACCTACACCACCTCCCCCCTGGCCCTCACCGATGGGCTGGAATCCCTGATGGGGCCGCTGAAAAAAATCCGCGTCCCCGTCCATGAGCTGTCCATGATGATGTCCATCGCCCTGCGGTTCATCCCCACCCTCATTGAGGAGACGGACAAGATCATGTCCGCCCAAAAGGCCCGGGGCGCGGACTTCGACTCGGGCAGCCTGATCCAGCGGGCAAAGGCCCTCATCCCCCTGCTGGTGCCGCTGTTCATCTCCGCCTTCCGGCGGGCGGACGAGCTGGCCACCGCCATGGAGTGCCGCTGCTACCACGGCGGCGAGGGCAGGACCCGGATGAAGCAGCTCCGCTACCGCCCGGTTGACGTCCTGTTCATCCTGGGCGCGCTGGCCCTGGCGGTTGGAATCGGGGTGCTGGCACATTTCGGGCTTTGACCCGCCCGCATCCCCATATTATCAAGGCGCGCCGGGCGGCCGCGCCCAGCAGAGGAGGTCCGGCCATGGAGCGGCGCAACATCGCCCTGCGGCTGAGCTACACCGGCACCGCCTACCACGGCTGGCAGGTGCAGAAAAACGCCGTCTCCGTGGCGGAGACGCTGGAAAAGGCCCTGGCCTCGGTGGTGGGCCATCCCGTCAGGCTCACCGGCGCGGGCCGCACCGACGCGGGGGTCCACGCCCAGGTGTATGTGGCCAACTTCCGCACCACCTCCGGCATCCCCGTGGAGCGGCTCCCCCTGGCGGTGAACACCCGCCTGCCCGACGACATCTCGGTGTTCAAGGCCACAGTGGTGCCGGATGAATTCAACGCCATCGGCTCCTGTCTGAAAAAGGAGTATACCTACAAGATTTACAACTCCCGCATCCGGGACCCGTTCTATGTGAACCGGGTGTGGTTCTACCCCAGGCCCCTGGACGAGCGGATTATGGCCCGGGCCGCAAAGCAGTTTGTGGGCACCCACGATTTTGCCGCCGTCCGCTCGGTGGGCACCGAGACCCGCACCACCGTGCGCACCGTCCACTA
>CAJUEG010000155.1 GCA_910584835.1 uncultured Oscillospiraceae bacterium
CCAACCTGTGCCTGGCCGCCTGCCACAAGGTGAACGGCGTGTCCAAGCTCCACTCGGAGATCTTGACCAACTCCATCTTCCGGGACTACTATCAGATGGAGCCCGATCACTTCTGCAACGTCACCAACGGCATCGCCTACCGCCGCTGGCTGTGCCAGGCCAACCCGGAGCTGTCCGCGCTGCTCAAGGAGCTGATCGGCGACGACTTTGTCACCGACTCCACCCAGCTGGAGAAGCTGCTCAAGTATAAGGACGACGCCAAGGTGCTCCAGCGCCTCCAGGAGATCAAGCTGGACAACAAGAAGCGGCTGGCCGACCTGATCCTCAAGCGCAACGGCGTGATTGTGGACCCCAACTCCCTGTTCGACGTGCAGATCAAGCGCCTGCACGAGTACAAGCGCCAGCTGCTCAACGTGCTCCAGATTCTCCATATGTACCTGGAGATCAAGGCAAATCCCGGCGCGCCCTTCCAGCCCCGCACCTTTGTGTTTGCCGCCAAGGCGTCCGCCGGCTATATCATGGCCAAGCAGATCATTCAGCTCATCGTGGCCGTGTCCAACATGGTCAACCACGACCCGGACGTCCAGGACAAGCTGAAGGTGGTGTTTATGGAGGACTACAACGTCTCTCTGGCCGAGGTTATCATCCCCGCCGCCGAGATCTCCGAGCAGATTTCCGTCGCGGGCAAGGAGGCCAGCGGCACCGGCAACATGAAGCTGATGATTAACGGCGCGGTGACCCTGGGCACTCTGGACGGCGCCAACGTGGAGATTCACGAGCAGGTGGGAGACGAGAACATTGTGCTCTTCGGCCTTAAGACCGAGGAGGTCAACGAGCTGTGGCGCAATGGCTACAATCCCCTGGACTACGTGCGCAACGACCCGGAGCTCAAGGCGGTGATGGACCTGCTCATGGGCGGCATCGGCGGGATGCACTTCGACGACATTATCCGTTCGCTGAACACCAACCACAGGGGCCCGGCCGATCCCTATATGTGCCTGGCCGATTTCCACGACTACGTCCGCGCCCAGCGGGATGTGGCCGCCATCTATGGCGACAGGACCCGGTTCACCAAGATGTCCCTGGTGAACATCGCCAAGGCGGGCTTCTTCTCCGCCGACCGGGCTGTGGAGGAGTACGCCCGGAATATCTGGAACATGAAATGACCTGACCCGCGCCGTTGTGCGGCCCATCCGGCAAATGTTTCACGTGAAACACACGTTCTATTTTTGAAGGAGGTCTGGAGTGTGAGAGAGGTCTGTTTTGGCATCGACGTAGGGGGAACCACCGTCAAGCTGGGGTTGGTGAGCCGGGAGGGGGACCTGCTGGACAAGCGGGAGTTCCCCACCTTCCGGGATGTGGACGCCACCTTTGACGACATCGCCGGCCACATGCGCCAGGTGATGGAGTCCTTCCCCGACTGCATCTGCGTGGGCGCGGGGGTGGGCGTGCCCGGCCCGGTGGTGAACCAATCGCTGGTGACGCTGTGCGTCAACCTGGGCTGGGAGAACCTGAACGTGGCCCAGGAGCTGTCCAGCCGGGCGGGCGTGCCCGTGAAGGCGGCCAACGACGCCAACCTGGCCGCCCTGGGCGAGGCGTGGCAGGGCACCGGCAAGGGCTGCCGGAACCTGGTGCTGTTCACCGTGGGCACCGGCGTGGGGGGCGGCGTCATCTGCGACGGGCGCATCGTGGCCGGGGCGACCGGCGCCGGCGGCGAGGTGGGCCACATGACCGTGCCCTTCCACCCGGACTGGGAGTGCTGCTGCGGCCGGAAGGGCTGCCTGGAGGTCACCTCCTCCGCCACCGGCATCATCCGGGCGGCGCGCCAGTTCTCTCCCTTCAAGGAGATGGACAAGGTGACCGCCAAGGATGTGTACGATGCCGCTGCCGCCGGGGACGAAAACGCCCAGGCGGTGGTGAAGGAGGCCGGCAGCGCCCTGGGCTATGCCGCCGCCGTGGTCAGCTGCGTGGTCAACCCGGAGATTATTCTGCTGGGCGGCGGCGTGTCCGCCGCGGGCAGCGCCCTGCTGGGCCCGGTGGAGGCCGCGTTCAAGGCCAATGTGTTGTCCGCCTGCTCCGATGTGCGCTTTGCCCTGGCCCAGCTGGGCAACAACGCGGGCATCTATGGCGGCGCGGCCCTGTTTTTCACGGAATAACGAGACTTTCTCCCCGGTATGGGGCAGAATAAAAATCGTTTCCACGGCTCTGAATGCCCGATGGCGCAGGACTCCCCGCCGGACGGCGTTTGTGGCTGCAGACCATAATCAGGAAAACAATTAAGGAGTGATTTCACTATGCTCAAGCTTGATTTGTCCATGCTGGAGGGTGTGGTCTCCCAGGAGCAGATCCGCGCCATGGCCCCCGAGGTGGAGGCCGCCCACGCCAAGCTCTACGACGCATCCGCTCTGGGCTCCGATTTTGTGGGCTGGGTGCGCCTGCCGGAAAACTACGACAAGGACGAGTTCGCCCGCATCCAGAGGGCCGCCGAAAAAATCCGCCGGGACTCCGAGGTGCTGGTGGTGATCGGCATCGGCGGGTCCTATCTGGGGGCCCGGGCCGCGCTGGAGGTGTTCCCCTCCGACGGGCCGGAGATCTGCTTTGTGGGCTGTTCCCTCAGCCCCAACGAGCTCCATAAGGTGATGAAAAAGGTGGAGGGCCGCAGCTGGTCCATCAACGTCATCTCCAAGTCCGGCGGCACCACCGAGCCCGCCGTGGCCTTCCGGGTGTTCCGGGACCTGCTGGTGAAGCGGTACGGCAAGGAGGCCGACGGGCGCATCTACGCCACCACCGACAAGGCCCGGGGGGCTCTCAAGACCCTGGCCGACTCCAACGGCTGGGAGACCTTTGTGGTGCCCGACGACGTGGGCGGCCGGTTCTCCGTGCTGTCCGCGGTGGGCCTGCTGCCCATCGCCGTGGGCGGGACGGACATCGGGGCGCTGATGGCCGGCGCCCGGGACGCCATGAACGCCTTTGACAAGCGGGACATGTCCAACCCCGTGTGGCAGTATGCGGCCGCCCGCAACCTGCTCTACCGCCAGGGAAAGAAGATCGAGCTGTTCTGCTCCTACGAACCCTCCTACTCCTTTGTGGGCGAATGGCTCAAGCAGCTGTTCGGCGAGTCCGAGGGCAAGGACGGCAAGGGCATTTTCCCCGCCTCCGCCCAGTTCACCACCGACCTGCACTCCCTGGGCCAGTATATCCAGGACGGCGAGCGCCACCTGTACGAGACCGTCATTTACGTGGACGACACCGGCTGCGACATCGCCATCCCCTACAGCGACGACAACGGGGACAACCTGAACTACCTGGCGGGCAAGCCCCTGAGCTTTGTCCGGGAGATGGCCTTCCGGGGCACCCTGGCCGCCCACAAGGACGG
>CAJUEG010000156.1 GCA_910584835.1 uncultured Oscillospiraceae bacterium
CCACCAGGACGACGCCCATGACAATGCCGATCAGGTCGAACATGCTGCCGGGCATGATGAACATCAGCGCGGCGGCAAAGAACAAAACCCGCTCCGCCGCAGAGAGATTCTTGCCCATATACCCCGCTACGCCGGCGGCCAGGAAGAAGGTGGCGCAGGCGGTCATGGCGCAGGAGATCAAAATCTCCGTCACTGTGCCGATGAGCAGAATGGACGGACGGTAGACGAACATGAAGGGAGCAATAAAAGCCGTGATGGCGAAGAAGAACGCCTTCCAGCCCGTCTTCCAGGCGCTGGCATTGGCGATGCCCGCCGCGGTAAAGGAGGCCAGGCACACCGGCGGCGTGATCTGGGCCACAACGCCGAAGTAGAAGATGAACATATTCGCCACCAGCGCCTCGATGCCCAGGCCCTGGATAGCGGAGCAGAACAGGGTGTTGGCAATCAGGTACGCCGCCACGGTGGGCAGGGCCATGCCCAGCATCAGGCAGCCGACGGCGGCCACAACCAGAGCCAGCAGCAGGCTGTTGTTTCCGGAGGTGCCGATGAGCTTGGCCACCTTTACGGCCACGCCGGAGCGGACCACAATGCCGATCATGATGCCGCAGGCCGCAGTGGGGATGGCCACGTTGGCGGCTTGGCGGACGCCCTCGATCAGAGTTTCCATCAATTGCTTGGCGCTCATACGGGTGTCCTTGGAGAGCATACACAGGATAATGGACAGCGCGGTGCAGTAGATGGCAGCTCTGGGCATGGACATACCCGCGAAGATCATGATGACCAGCAGAATAATGGGTACCAGGCGATAGACGCGGGGCAGAATGGGAGAACCCTGGTATTTCAGCGCTTCATTGGTAGTGGACATCTGCTTTTTCTTGGCCAGCAGATGGACCAGAATGAACACCGCGCCGAAATAGGCCACGGCGGGCAGTATGGCGGCGGTGGCGATGTCCATGTAGGGAATGCCGATCATCTCCGCCATGATAAAGGCGCCCGCGCCCATGATGGGAGGCATGATCTGTCCGCCGGTGGAGGCCACGGACTCCACGGCGCCGGCCTCCTCGGGGGTGTAGCCGGCCTTTTTCATCAGGGGAATGGTCAAAACGCCGGTGGTGGACACGTTGGCCACGGCGGAGCCGGAGATCATGCCAAGCAAACCGGAGGAGAGGACCGCCGCCTTGGCGGGGCCTCCGGCGGTTTTGTCGCTGAGTTTCATGCCCGCGTCAATCAGCACGCCGCCTCCGCCGCAGTTGGAGAAGAAGGCGCCGAACACCATGAAGTAGAACAGCGTACCCACGGAGGCGGACAGAGGAGAACCAAAAATGCCGTTCTGGCTCAGCATGAGGGTTTCGCAGAACTGGGCGAAGTTCATGCCCGCGAAGCGGAAGATGCCGCTGATGTACTGGCCGAAAAAGGCATAGGCCATAAAGAAGAGAATGACGACAAACAGCGCCAGGGAAACCACCCGCCGGACCGCCTCCATCAGCACGAACAGCAGCAGCACGGCCACGGTGATGTCCAGCGTGGTCATGGGGTCCACGTTATAAACCCGCAGGTTCAGCGCGTTGGCGTGGGAGAGGAAGTACCAGCAGATGAACAGGGTGGCTCCGATTAAAAAGCCGTCGTAAATCCACCAGAGCTGGCGTGCCTTGCTCTCCTTGTTTTTGCATTTTTCCGCCATGGGGTTAAAGAGGAAGACGATGATCAGGGCATAGCACAGGTGCAGCGGAATCTGCGCCCAGGGCTGAAGCGGCGTCCCCAGCTTGATGTACAGCTGGAAAACGGTCATGGTGATGGCCAGAACAGCCAGGGCCCAATAGCGCCATCTGGGCATGCTTTTCAGCATGCGCGCGATTTTCGAGTCCTCATCGGGCTCGCTGGCCAGGGCCTTTGCCTTCGCGTCCAGGTCGCTTTTGCCCCCGGCGTCGGTCTGCTTTTTAAAAATACTCATGAATCCTCCTGTCTAAGAGGGCGGGCGCCTGAGCGGCGCCCGCCCTTTCTTTGCGGCAGAGTTTTTTCGAGAAAAATGGAGCCGGACTTACTGGATATAGCCCATCTCGCGGTAGTAGCGCTCCGCGCCGGGATGCAGGGGGTTGCCGCCCAGCTTCTCGGAGTCCATGCAGGTGGCCACATCCCAGGGAGACAGGGAGTTATAGGTTCCCACCAGTGCGTCGCGGTTCTCGCACAGGGTCTTGGTGACCTGATAGATCACGTCCTCGCTGGCAGTGTCGGCGGCGAAGATGGAGTCGGGAGAGCCGGGGAGAACGATCTCGTTGGTCTGGCCCTTGAAGGAGTCGGCGGGGACGGTGATGCGCTGGAAGCCCTTCTCGGTGACGAACCAGTCGATCAGCTCGTCGCCCCACTGGAGGAAGGTCACGTCGCAGGTGGTGGCAATTTCCGCCATGGTGGAGGAGCTGGAGGAGGTGTGGTCAATGTAGAAGTCGATCTTGCCGTCCTGAAGAGCCGCCTGGTTCTCGGAGCCGGACTGGTTGGTGATGGAACCGCCCCAGCTCTCCAGGTCCTCCTGGGTCACGCCGAAGTACTCAAGGAGAAGGTACGCGCCCTGGGCGTCCATGGAACCCACGGGGGAGCAGCCGATGCGAAGGGGGAGCTTCTGCTCGAAGATCTCCTCGATGGTGGAGACATTGTGCTTGGTCAGGAAATCGTTGGAGATGCAGTTGATGTAGCACACCGCGGTCAGGCCGCCGATGACGGCGGAGTAGCCGCTGGTGGGAGCCTTGCCCAGGGTGCCCTCTTCCCGGGCCCACTTGGCGGGAGCGGCGTTGATGAACGCCAGATCCACGCCGCCGCCGGCGAACAGATAAGGAGCGCCCATGCCGCCGGGGTTGGTGGGCTGCACGTCTACCAGGCCGAAGCCGCCCTGGTTTTCCAGGTACTTGCTCATTTCAACAATGATGTTGTAAGAGCCGGAGCCCACAGCGTCGGAGGAGAAGACAATGGTCTCGCTGGAGAAATCGGCGGAGTCGTTGCCGCTGTCGGCGGGGGCGGAGGAGCCGGAGTCCGCGGGGGCGGAAGAACCGCTGTCGGCGGGGGCGTCGGTCTTGCCGCTGTCACCGCCGCAGGCGGCCAGGCTCAGCACCAGACTCAGGGTAAGGAGCAAAGCAAATACTTTCTTCATTTCATTTCTTCCTTTCTGATACTTGTGGATAAAGTCGTATTCTTCACCGGCATTGGGCCGGATAAAGACGGTTTACGGTTTGGCCTTTGCGTTGGCCATCCGGATGCCGTAGTCCATGGCGTTGACCAGGCTGAGCTCGTTGGCGTGCCCGTCTCCGGCGTGCCCGAAGCCCGTGCCGTGGTCCACGCTGGCCCGGATGATGGGCAGGCCCAGGGTGACGTTCACGC
>CAJUEG010000157.1 GCA_910584835.1 uncultured Oscillospiraceae bacterium
CAATCCTTGCCTGACGGGGGCAGTCGATCCTCCGTTTCGTAGCCGAGGCCCCGGTACTTCTCTCCAAGTCTCTCGGCGGCCTTGCGCCCCCACCCGTCGGCGTCCAGGCAGAGAACAATCCGCCGGATGTGCGGGGCGTCCTTCAGATATGTTTCCAGGGGGCCGTCATACAGGCCGCAGAGGGCCACGGCGCCGCATTGTCCATGGAGCGTGAACCAGCTCATGAGGTCGATAGGCGCCTCGAACGCCGCCACCCGATCCAGCGCGGGGTTACAGGGTACGCGGAAGGCAATCCGCTTGTCGCTGCCGGCCACGTCGCCCCGGAACGGTACGCTGTCGCAGGTGCCCCGCTTGGCGGCGAACACGGGCTTCCCGGCCCCGTCACGCCCTACGAACACGCAGTTGTGGTGTTTGGCGTCCTCGTAGAGCAGGCCCATGTTGATAAAATCGTCGATGACGCCGGGGGCGATACCGCGTCCCCGCAAATAGGCGCGCACTCGTTCGTTGTCGCCGTTGGGCGGGGGAAGGACGAAAGCAGGCCGCCCCCGTTGGGGAGGCGGCCTGCTTCTCTGCCTGGGAATGGGAGCAGGGGAATCCACGGAATAGCCGTTGAACGCCAGCAGATAGCGGACGGCCTCGGGGAACGACATCCCGCAGAACCGCCGGACAAACGCGATGGCGTCGCCGCCGGTGTTTTCCGAGTTGCGGAACCAGATGCGCCGGTCTTTGATCCGCAGGCTGTCCATCTCCCTGGTGGAGTAGTAGCTGCCGACGCGCCTGACCTGGTAGCCCAGGGAGGCCAGCAGGTCCGGCAGGTCCGTGTCGTTGGCGGCGTCGATCTCCGAGGCCGTGAAGTGCCGGTAAGGGGGGCCAGTCGTGTATGCGACCATCTATCCTTCCGCCAACTCGCCCAGGCTGGTGATAATGTTTTCCAGGCCGTCCACCGCTTCACTGAGGGTGTCGCAGGCTTCTTCGGCCTTCTCGTACCGCTCGGAGCCCTGAAGGTTTTCGGGGATGTTGTCCCGGTATTCCTCTTCCTCGCCCTGGAGGTCCTCCAAGGTGGATTTCAGATCCTCCAGCTGATTGACAACATCCTGAATGTTCTTTCTACGTGCTTTATTCATGGCGCTTCCTCCTTTCCTCCGGCACGAAGCCGACGATGAACTCCATTCCCTCGTGCGTGAACTCGAAGCCGGTCTGGTACTCGGTCGAGTTGCGGTATGTCTGAAGCTCGCCGCCAAAATCGTACAGCACGACGGCCAGGAGGGCGGTCTGGCCGGGCCGTCCGCAGAGCCGGGCTTCGATGTACCTCCCGTCCCACAGATCCGCCCTGCCCAAGATCGTGTCGGTATCGGAGCTCACGACATCCGGCTCCGCCAGCGCCCGGCGGATGAGCTGGATATGGTCCCGCGAAATAACAATGCGGCAAATATGCTGGAAAATATACGACATAGGTGTTCTCCTTTCGGCTTTCAGCCAAGGTTCACGCCGCCAGCTTGACCGGCGCGTGGATGGTCTTGACGCCGCCGCGCGTCCAGGCCGAGCCGCACATCCCATAGACGGAGCCGACGGAATGGCCGTCGCCGCCGTCGGGCAGCGCCGACCGGATGTACTTGATTGGCAGCTTCACGTCCTTCTCCAGCTGGATCTCGAAGACGCTCCCGCCGCCGTTCCACGGGTCGTACAGCCCGGTTTCGGTGGATTTGTCGATGATGATGTACCCGCAGTACGGGTTCTCCCGGGTGTCGTAGTGGACACCATCCCGGTCCTGCAATCGGATCAGCCGGTTCAGCTCTATCAGCTGCTCCAGGGTCAGCTCCACCAGGAACGTGACCGTGCTCATGGCCGAGGACAGGTTGGCGAGCTCCACCCGCATGGACTGCAAAAAGCCCTTGGGATCGGCCATATCGCCCTCCTGTAGGGCGCGTTTCAGCCTGCCCCTGGTGTAGCCTTGGGTCTTGGCAAGCCACGCGATGCCCGCCTTGGGGTCGATGGGCTCGCCGTACTTGCCGTACCAGCAGGGATAGGCGCTGTTGAGGGTGTAATCAACATTGCCGTCGCCGGTGTCCACCATGATGTTGACATGGAACGACTGCTTCAGGAAATGGTCGGCCGGCAGCTTGAAATAAACCAGGTTGTGCAGCGTGTCGAGCATCCTGGCGTCGTCCTCGTTGGAGAGGCCCTCCGGGTACGGGCCGTCAGTGGCGGTCAGCTTGGCGCGGACCTCCTTTTCCAGCTCGTCCCCCAATTCCCATTGGTAGTCCTGATACCACTCGTCCAGATGCTCCCAGAAGGTCTGCATGGGGTACTCGGAGCGCGATATCTTGATGGCCGTCTTGTCGCCCATCTCGTCCCGGTAGTCGGCGTAGATCTCGCAGGAAAACGTGCCGTCCTCCTGGCGCTCAACGCTCAGAAGTGTGTCCAGGATGTCGGAGACGGCCTGTTCCAGCTTGTCCAATAAAATCCCTCCTTCTGCCCTCATGACGGGGGCATGGTCTGTTTATGTGGAGAGCTGCCAGGAAAGCGACAGGATCGCCGCGTCCGTCAGCCGGTACACATATTTGCGGGAACGCTTCTTGCGGAAGTACAGGGCCTCCCCGTTGGTTTCAACTCGGCCCTCCATGCCTTTGTACACGCAGTTCCGGCCGGCGATCCTGGGAACGGCCAGCGCCGCGTCGCGCTTGATCTTGGCGTCATCCATGATGGCCGTGTACTGTACGGCGATATGCAGGTTCTCGTCGTCGGAGAACAGCTCCAGGATGCGCATGGCGCGGTCATAGATTTTCCGTCGCTGTTCCGGGGCGTGCTCGCTGTTGAAGGCCAGCGTGAAGTAGCCGTAATCCCTCCCAGACAGGAGGCCCTGCATGGTGGAGCTGAAATCATTGCACCAGAAGAACAGGTCCCAATCGGAGTTGTGCGGGACAGTTTCCTCCTTATCGTACTGGTATATTTTGAAATTCTGCGCCAGGAGGTTGACGATCCGTTCCATGTGCTCGCTGCGCCGTCGGGCGCTGGCGGCGGCATGGACGCTCCATGCGTCGCTTTCCGTGCCGACTGTCTCGGCATAGGCCCGGTTCTCCGCCTTCTGTGCCTCGGTGTAGACGAAGCTGAAGCGCAGGGAGTAGAAGCTCTCGCAGGCGTAGCCACGGGAGATGAACTCTCGCTCCGCCTGGCTGACATAGCTGTGGTCGTGGAAAATTTCCATAAGTCACCTCGCACCGTATGTATGGTCGATGGGATTGCACTCGGCGTAGCAGCAATATTGAATAATGCGGGGATGGTCTCCGGGCTTGATATAGACGCAGGGCTCCATGTTGTCGTACTTGACGCGGTTCTCCGCGTACTCCAG
>CAJUEG010000158.1 GCA_910584835.1 uncultured Oscillospiraceae bacterium
CCTACGCCATCGAGCGCCAAAACGGATGGGAACGCCACCAGCCGGAGGGTGCTCCCCCCTGGCAGGACCAGCGCCGCCTCTGGACAGACGCCATCCTTCAGGGCATGGCAAGGCTGGAGGAACAGGTCCCCGATCCGAAGCTGATGGAGCAGTTCGACCGTGAGCTGGAACAGGCCAGCGGCAGCGCGGCGCCTGTGCCCGCCGCCCCCGCGGAGAGTCTGGATGGGTCTGCCCTGTTCCAAATGGGACACATCATGTAGGAGGGATGATGGAATGGAAAATAACGAAATCAAGCTGTCCTTCAACAGCGAGAAGATGGAGGCGCTGGTGTTCTATCTGAAAAAAGACAACACCACAGTGCAGAAGAAGATGGACGAGGCCCTGCGTCTGCTCTATGAGCAGACGGTGCCTGAGCCGCTGCGGGAGTATCTGGACGCCAAGTCCGCGCCCACCCGGCCTAAGCGTCCGCCCCGTCCCAACCAGCCCAAGGCGGCTGCGCTCAAACCGGCGTCCGCCCCCACGGAGCATGAGAAGGAGGGCGGCGTATGAGCAACTATGTGCAGTTGGACGTATGGTTCCAGGAGGATAAGCTGAGCGCCCTCTCCTCTGTACTGGTGGAGCAGGGCACCACCGTGGAGAAACGGATGCAGGGGGTGCTCCTGGACATGTATGAGGCGTTAGTCCCGCGTGAGACACAGGAGGCGATCCGTACCCGCCTCGACAAAGAGGAAGCTGAAGCACGGGCGGCGGAGGAAGCGGCCCGAAAGTATACGGCGTTTTGTGTTCGGGAGAATGGAGAAAGGTCGTTCTTCCAGCTGGACAGGACGGAGGATATCCTGGAGATCGCCAAGTTCCTGCGCCAGTATCTGCGTGAGGAGCAGGGGCCGGGGATCGCCGCGCTCCAGACGAGCGCCTTCGCTGGAATGGAGCCGGTCACCGCCGAGCAGTATGACCAGCTGCTGGCACTGCGGATAGAGACGCCTGATAAGATTACCGGCGCGTTCGATCTGGACTTCGACAAGCGGGAGGTTTCCACCGTGGATGCTGACGGCTGGAAGACCTGGCCCATGCAGGATGTCTCCACCGCCGTCTATCACGCATACCGTAAGAGCTATCTCAGGCCGGAACAGTATATGTCCCGGTTCCTGGAAAAGCTGGAGGGCAAAGAACTCACCTCGGCGGGTCACCTCTCCGCGCGGGATATCTCCTTCGCGGAGGAGATCACCGAGATAGACAGCCTGCTGGATTTTTACATGGAAACCAACTTCGACGTGGACGCGGTGTTCGGCACACACGTCTGCACCGGCGAGAACGACGATACCCTGAACGTCTACGCCAACTACGACATGGCCTCCGGACAGGTCTGCGATGAGCTGGAGGTCGACCTGCACCGGGCGGACGGGTGTGAGGAGTCAGTGGAATACCGGCTCAACGCTGTTGAAAAAGCAGTTCTGCTTCGGAAGATGGACGCCTACTGCCAGGAGCAGACCGGGCAGACACTGAAGGACTACAGCGCCCAATGGATGGCGGAGGAGATGGCACCGCCCACACAGCCCACGATGTGATATAGACTTTTTGCGTCTATGCCAATCTGACAACCCGATTTTTCGTTGGCTTTGCTGAATAGCTTTCACGGCGAAAGTGTGCCATTGTGTTTCTGCTCCCCCCAAAAATAAAATGCAGAAAGAAGGAAACAACGCATGAAAGCAAATACCAGATCCGCGCTCACGCCCCTTGACCTGTGTACCCTCATCGCCCATGAAACAGTATCTCTTCTGAACGCCGACGCGGAGGCACTGGATTCCGCTCTCCGGCTTCGGACAGGGCTGGATGTTTACGCGGCGGCCAGCGAACTGGGTAAAGAGGTCATACCGCTCCTGATGTGGATCGACCGGGAGATGGAGAGCGCCCGTCAGTATACTGCCACAGAGCAGGACACACCCCACCTGATCAGTCCAGACCGCTTGCTCCCGGTGCCGGATGCCGCCGCCCAGCTGAACGCGGTCTGGATGCTGTTTCAGACTGCGGTGAATGCTCCCGAGGACTATCGTCAGACGCTCCTGGAAACAGCCAGAACGCTCACAGAGATGGGTGGGCTGGAGGATATGCTCCTGACCACCAAAATCCCCGCTGCAGGATTCGTGAGCGTGGAGGATCTTCGGACGGAACTGGAGGATGTGCGTGTGGCGCTCCACCTCCAGGAGGCAGCGGACCATATCGCCGGACAGCCGGGTCAGATACTCTCACCTTGATCCCTGGATCACCACACCAACAGCAGAGGGGCGCTCCTGCCAGGAGTGCCCCTCTCAGATAGAATGGAGGATGCTAAATGACAAAAGAAGACTTTGAGGGAAAACTCAACGCTCTGGTACCCCAGCCTGACCCTGAAATCACTGCCGCGCTGTTTGCCTTTGGGCAGGAGCTGGGTCAGGAAGAAGCCTGCGACGGAGTGCGGGAACTGCTCAACAGCATGAGTTTTGTCTCCCGGCACTTCTCCGCCGTGACCACGCAGAGCGTTTACGAGATCATCCAACACGGCTCGGCGGCCCTGCCTGGTGAAATGGTGGCGGCAGCTGTGTATCTGGAGAACGGCAACACACTCCAGGACGTCGCTAAGATGGCGGACGCAGGATCGCTCATGTGCTTCCACTGGCCGCGGGACGTGGAGGAACTCAGTCCGTTGGCGCTGTGTGTTGTGACAGAGGGCGGACACAGCCGGTGCTTCCACACGCTGCACTTCGGCACGTTCGATCCTGATACTGCTCTGCGGTCTGCGCGGCAGTACGCTCACGACCGGCAGATCTCCATCACAGACGCTCTGCTCTCGCTCACCACGGACATGGTGCTGGACGCCAACGGCGGTGCAAAGAAGATCCTGGTGGGCGGCGATCCAGATATGACTCAGGCGCTGTCCGCCGTCTTCTCCCGCTGCCCTGCGGCAGCCGCGCGTCTCACCTTCGACGCTGACCGCAGCCAGACGGCAGTGGAGTACAACCCGCTGTGGCTGGAGCTGCGTCAGAAGCAGGGACCTGCTCAGAGCGGGATGCAGCTGACGGTGTAGCGGGGTGCGTCAAGGGCCGTTCCCGATGCGGAGCGGCCCTCGCTCTTGTTCCCCCGCTGTGCGCCACAGCGAGGCCCCTGTGTGCCGCCCGGCCCGACAGGGCAGCATCC
Source organism: uncultured Oscillospiraceae bacterium (assembly GCA_910584835.1). Lineage (GTDB taxonomy): Bacteria > Bacillota > Clostridia > Oscillospirales > Oscillospiraceae > Enterenecus. The sequence goes on from CAJUEG010000158.1 coordinate 3,172, forward strand.
CTGCCCCTCCCGACTGACACGCCGCCCTGCGCGGCCGTGTGGCGAAAGAGAGAAAATCGGCGTCCCCAAAATGTGCAGG
>CAJUEG010000159.1 GCA_910584835.1 uncultured Oscillospiraceae bacterium
TTCATACAGGTCTCCTCGTTCTGGAACTGGGAGCGCTCGGTCTGGCAGGACACCACGATGCCGGTGGGCTTGTGGATGAGCCGGACAGCGGAGGAGGTCTTGTTGATGTGCTGGCCGCCCGCGCCGGAGGAGCGGTACACCTGGCGCTCGATGTCCTCGTCCCGGATATCCACCTCCACGCTGTCGTCCAGCTCGGGCATGACCTCCACGGCGGCGAAGGAGGTCTGCCGCCGGGCGTTGGCGTCGAAGGGGGAGATGCGCACCAGGCGGTGGACGCCGTGCTCGCTCTTGAGGTAGCCGTAGGCGTTGTCCCCCTCAATGCGGATGGCGGCGGACTTGATGCCCGCCTCGTCCCCGTCCTGGTAGTCCAGCACCGAGTAGGTGAAGCCGTGGCGCTCCGCCCAGCGGGTGTACATGCGGTAGAGCATCTGGGCCCAGTCCTGGGCCTCGGTGCCCCCCGCCCCCGCCTGGAGGGAGACGATGGCGGTGGAGTTGTCGTACTCCCCGGACAGCAGGGTGGACAGCCTGGCGGTCTCCATTTCCTGGACCAACGCGTCAAAGCCCGCCTCCACCTCGGGAATGAGGGATTCGTCCTCCTCCTCGTTGCCCATCTCGCACAGGGTCATCAGATCGTCCCAGGCCCCCTGGCGCCTGGCCTGGGCGTTCACCTTGTCCTCCAGGTTGCTGATGCGCTTTTGCACCTTACGGGCCTTCTCCACATTGTCCCAGAAGCCGTCGGCGGCGGACTGGGCGTGGAGCTCATCCAGCTCCCGCTCGGCGCTGTCCAGGTCCAGCGCCTCCCCCAGCTTGTCCAGGTCCGGCTTTAAATTGTTGAGCTTCACCCGGTACTCGTCAAATTGAAGCATGGCGTTTTCATCCTTCCGCGGCGCTTGCCGTTATTTTCCGTACAATTATATAGAACGCAGGGCCAAATGTAAAGAGGAAAAGCGAAAAACCGCCCAGGCCCCGCAGGGGCGGGGTCCGGGCGGTTCACCGCTGGCTGACCTGGGGCCCGGTCTGGCCCAAAAAGATCAGGTCGTCCACATCCTGCTGGGAGGGGTCGGCGCTTCGGGCCGGGAGATATCTTTCTGTCATGTTCATCGCTCCTTTTTCTGTTCTGCGCGCACCTTGGATTGTGCCATACAGACCAGCATATGCACGAGGGAGTGCAAGGATGACAAAAATTTTTTGAAAAAGGCCGGCCCGGGTCCGGCGGGGGGCGGCATTTTGAGCGGCGCAGGTTGCAAAGGAGCCCGCGGCTGTGTTATACTGTGGAAAATGCGGGGCGCGCCCCTGAAAGGAGTTTTTTGATGGACACCATGTTTCCCGAGGTCAAGGGTCGGTTCGGGTTTGGCTGTATGCGTCTGCCCATGACAGGCGAGGAGGTGGACCTGGACCACTTCTCCGCCATGACGGATCGGTTCCTGGTCGCAGGCTATAACTATTTCGACACCGCCCACGGCTACATCAGCGAGAAGAGCGAGACGGCCATCCGGGCCTGCCTCACCTCCCGCCACCCCCGGGAGTCGTACATCCTCACCGACAAGCTCAGCGGCAATTACTTTGAGAAGGAGGCGGATATACGCCCCCTCTTTGAGCGCCAGCTGTCCGCCTGCGGGGTGGAATACTTCGACTTCTACCTGCTCCACGCCATGAGCGCCGATCGGTACGGGCACTACACCGGCTGCCGGGCCTTCGAGATCCTCCAGGAGCTGAAGGAGGAGGGGAAGATCCGCCATGTGGGCATGTCCTTCCACGACACGGCGGACGTGCTGGACCGCATCCTCACCGACCACCCGGAGCTGGAGGTGGTTCAGCTTCAGTTCAACTACCTGGACTTTGACGACCCCAAGGTGCAGAGCCGGGCCTGTTATGAGGTGTGCGTGAAGCACAATAAGCCCGTCATCGTCATGGAGCCGGTGAAAGGGGGCAAGCTGGCCGATCCGCCCCAGGCGGCCCGGGCGGAGCTGTCGGCTTTGGGCGGGCTGAGCCCCGCGGGGGCGGCGCTGCGCTTCTGCGCCGGGTTCCCCAATGTGCGCATGATCCTGTCCGGCATGGGCAGCATGGACATGATGGAGGACAACCTGTCCGCCATGGCCCGGCCCGAACCGCTGGGGGAGGAGGAGCTTCAGGCGGTGTTCCGCGCCCGGGACATTCTGCGGGCCCAGCAGGCCATCCCCTGCACCGCCTGCCGCTACTGTGTGGACGGCTGCCCCATGTCCATCCCCATCCCGGAGCTGTTTGCCTGCGTGAACGACAGGAACCAGGGGCGGGAGGCCGACTACGACCAGGCTACCCGGGGCCGGGGCAGGGCCTCCCAGTGCGTGAAGTGCGGCAAGTGCGAGGAGATATGCCCCCAGCACCTGGAAATCAGGAGCCTGCTGGTACAGACGGCGCAGCTGTTTGAATGAGGGCGCAGACGGAAAACGAGTCCGTCCTGCCTGCATCTGCATTTAGCCGCTTCTGTCGGATTTTGTACAATAAAACCTTTTTGGAGCCTACCTGAATGGGCTCCGCCAGGCCTGCGGCAGATTCTGCGGGCAGAAACGCTTCCCATCCAAAGCAGTGGCAGTCCACTGACGCGGATCGGGAAGCGTTTTTTCATTTTGAGCCGGCTGCCGGGGGCGGCTGCCCAGGGTTTAAAGATTGACAGGATGTGGAGGAAAATAAACAAAAATTTTTTTCCGTTGCAATATGGGCGGAGAGGAAACGTTACCACACTTCAGCTGCCTGTGCAGGAGAAAGAAAGCGGTATAGAGCAGAAAACATTATATTCCTAAAATATAATGTTTAATTTTGCATATTTCAAAGCTGGTTTCGGCAAAAACGCAGTAAAAAATTTCTGTTGCTTTTTTTTGTACAGAATGGTATTATGGGAGCGAACATAACGAAAAATATGTTTTGTTATGTTTTCATCTGCCGAGAGGGGCGAAACTAAGCATGGTTGGAGAAAAAAGAAATTATGCTCTAGATTTCTTAAAATTTGTCTTTGCGGTTATCGTCATGCTCTTCCACAGCAATTCCCTGACCAATGACCATGGGCAGATGATTTTTTTGAACGGGAGGATCGGGGTAGAGTTCTTCTTCCTGGTTTCTGGCTGCCTGATGTGCGAGTCCGCCCTGAGGCGCGCGGCAGACAGACAGACAGACAGACAGACAGACAGACAGACAGACAGACAGACAGACAG
>CAJUEG010000160.1 GCA_910584835.1 uncultured Oscillospiraceae bacterium
CGAAGTGACCGGGCGAACTGATCCAGTTCGCAACAGCGTGTTGAGCGATGTCCGCTGATCCTACGCCGGTGAATGCTGTCAGGTTGGATCCAAAACCGTGCGGGTAGCCGAATGCAAGGGCAGCCTCACACTCTTCCTTGGAGTTGTGCCAGGAATACTGCTTGTCAGACATGGTCTGGGCCGCGTTCATCAGAGCGTCATCAACAGGCAGCTCTGGCACACCGTAAGCTACGCGGGTCTGGTTGATCAGTCGAATCATCTCCAGCCGGATCTCCATATTGGCGTTTAGATTATTGCTCCCGGCGTTCCCGTTGGTGGGGGCTGAGGGTTCCACCGTAATGGACACGCTTCCCGTCTTCCCGTCTGGGGCAGTCACCGTGATGACTGTCGCGCCTGGGGCTTTGGTGTTTACGGTCCAATGGCCTAGGACTTCCGCCACATGGGCGACGGCGGGGTTGCTGGAGGTCACCGTATAGTCCGAACGGCTGGGAGCGATAATCAAGGTACTGGTTACGCCCTCTTTCAGCGTACTCCCCTTGGAACTGCCTACACGGATGGAAGCATTCCCCTGTGCGGGGGCCTCGCCGGTGTAGGGAGCATTGCTGTCGATCTGGACCGCCCGGCCGTCCCAATAGACATTGAAACCGACCATTTGTCCGATGTCACGGAGCTTGACATAGTTGTTGCCGCCGATGTTGTACGCATTCATCTGGACCGGGACACCGTCCACGTAGGCCTGCTGAGGGGCGTATTCCGCCATTACCCCAGCGGCATAGGCTACGCCGCCGCCGAACAGCATTGCGCTGGTGAGCAGTCCTGCCACGAAGCTCATTGTGTGCTTTTTCATGTTCGATTCCTCCTGTTCTTTTGTATTCACCATAATTATACAAATAAGCAGGGGAATTTACAACGCGGCTAACGCACTTCCCGGGCCTGCACACACCAGCGCATGTTTCGGACATCCCGAACGCAGGTGACCAGTGTGATCAGGTTATCGCTCGTGCGCTCCAGCCGGGAGAAGTCTGTCTCCTCGATTTGCCCGACAAAAAAGACCTCATACGTCCTGGTACCCAGTTGGGTGGTGTATGTGATCTGGTCCCCGGTTTTCAAGGTGTGGATTTTGCCGAAGTGATTGGTCACCCCTCTGTTGTGGCCAGCGATCCCCACGTTGCCATCCCAGCAGGAGGTGGATTTGAAGTGTCCTGCCCCCTTGGCCAGGCTCTCCAGGCTCTCCGTCTCGTAGACCTTGACGTTTACCCCGATACTCGGGATCTTCAACCGGCCGATGCTGCCATCCGAGTAGTAGAGCCCATCCGGCAGGGTGAAAGGGGTAGACGAGGTGGACGAAGTGGTGACATCGCTCGCCGGCGGGGTTACGGACTCAGCGGGCGGGTAATAGGCGGTACCGCCTCCGATGGGAGTAGTGGCGGAACCGCTCGTCTGAGTCTGCGTCTGCGGGATCAGCACGGCCCCGCTCCCGGTCTGGTAGGACTCAGGGCTGCCGAAGGGCGGCGGAACCACGGCCGCATTCTTACTGCGGTCGATATTGCTCTGCTCCGTCACACCGCCGCCCACTACTGTGACCTGGTCCACCGATGTGGGGGAGGCGAACAGGGGGTCCTCCGGACCGTCGATATTATACTCGGCCGCCATGGCCGTCGTGGCCATCGCCATGGTGAGCATCAGCGCCACCCCGGCCATCGTCAGCAGTTTCTTCATAGCTCATGCGCTCCTTTCGTTTCATCACAAAATAGGTTCCGCCCGCGCCAGCGGCCAGGGCGGCCAAACCGAGCACTGTCATAACCGGCCACCCCGCTCCGGCCTGCGGCTGGTCCTCCTTCGCCACAGGCTCCGGATCAACAGAGGCGATAGGGGTACCGGTAAAGATGACGGTATAGCGGATGACCGTCACGCCGGTACGGTACACCTCTCCAGTGTAATTGGCGGTAGTCGTGTAGCCGGTGACATAGCTGACCGACTTGCTGCCGCCGTAGGTACAGATAGCGGTAAACCGGTCTCCGATCTCGTAGTCATCGGCATTATAGGTATTATCAGTCTGCCACTGGATGTCCTGGAGTTTCAGCGTCCGGCCCCCCTCTGTAATGGTCTTGGGCAGATGGTTGGCATCGGCGCTGGCCAGGTTGGGATAGCTGCGGGTGGCTGTGACAGGCTTGGTGGAGCTGCCATACCCGGCAGGTTCGGTCTTGATGCTGTCCAGCACCAAATGGAGGGTGCCGGTAAAACCGTCCTCCGTAGTGGTCTCCTTCTCCTGGGGCAGCAGTTCAAGGACGGTTTCCATGTCCTTCTTGGCACTGTCCACAGTTTCCGTCTGGGTGATGGTCTGGGTCTCGGAGCCGATGACCACCTCCCGCAGAATGTCGGTGCATTCATATCTGGACCCGTCCCGCTCAAACGCCTCCATAGGAAGCGCAGCAGGGTCCGTGTTGGGCGAGAGGTCATAGACCTTGCGGATTTCCCTGGAATCCTGGTCGATGATGATGTCCACAGGCAGCAGGGCCTCCGGATCCGCCAGATCCACAGACGCTGCCCCGGCGGGCAGCACCAGCGCCGTCAGCACCAGAAGCGATACCAACAGGGAAATGAACCTTTTTTTCACTGGGCGTTTCCTCCTTTTTTGGTTGTGTGGTTCATTTGCGGTTGCTCAGGGGGTGTACTGTCCGCCCTGGATCAGCGGCTGCAGGTATGCCACCGCGAATCCCAGCGTGTTGAGGACGATCCACGTCACCACGATCCGTTTGAGCCAGCTGGTGGCCTCGGCAACCGCCCGCTCGTTGCGGGAGATCATGCGCACCAGCAGCGCCACAGCTGCGGCTGTCACGCCCACGATAGTGGAGATGCCCACCAGCTGGCCGTAGACGTCCGCAATGATCGTGGAAAAGCGGGTCCACATGGTGTCGGCTGCTGCGGCAGGCTGTGCGGTCAGCAGCATCATGTAGCAGGCAGACACTGCCGCTTGTACCCGGCGCTGCAGCCTTGCCGATCTGGGGCTGATGGTGTGCTTCTCGTGCTCTTTTTTCGCCATACAGGTTCCTCCTTCCTGATAATCTGGACAGCAAAAAGCGCCGGGCCGCAGGGAAGCCAAAGGCTCTCTGCGGGACCGGCGCACTGCCCGTGCCC
>CAJUEG010000161.1 GCA_910584835.1 uncultured Oscillospiraceae bacterium
GAGCCGAGGCGGTGCGGCCCGCCCCCATAAGGGAGCAGATGGCCCAGGCCGCAAAGGAGGCGGGAAAGGAAAACGCCGCCCGGTCTGCCCCGGCAAAGAAAAAGGAGGCCCGGGATGACCGCTGAGAAAACTTCGGGACAAAGTGTCCCAAAGCTCCCGGCCTGCCCGGAGGGGCTGTTCCTTATGGACGGCATCAAGGGCCTGCGCTCCCTCCCCCGGCACTCGGTGGATATGCTATTGACCGATCCGCCCTATGGCACCACCCGGAACTTTTGGGATGTGCCGCTCCCCCTCCCGGAGCTCTGGGAGGCGGTGAGATGGGCGGTCAAGCCGGAGGGGGCTGTGCTTTTTTTCGCACAATGCCCCTATGACAAGGTGCTGGGGGCCTCCAACCTCTCCATGCTCCGCTATGAGTGGGTATGGTACAAGAGCCGGTGTACCGGATTCCTCAACGCAAGGCGGGCCCCCTTAAAGCGGACGGAGAACATTTTGGTATTCTATCAAAAGCTCCCCTATTACGATCCGCAGTTTGAACAGGGCAAGCCCTATAAGAAAATTTCCCGTGAGGGGAGCAACAGCCCCAACTATGGAAAATTCCTGCGTTCCAGCAGTGGCTCGGAGGACGGCCTGCGCTTTCCCGGAAACCTTTTGACCTTTTCTTCCGTACAGCGCACCGTCCATCCCACCCAGAAACCCGTGGAGCTGTGCGAGTATCTCATCAAGACCTATACCCGGCCCGGGGAGATCGTTGCCGACATCTGCGCTGGCTCCGCCACCACCGCCGTGGCCGCCGTCAACACGGGCCGCCGCTTTGTCTGCTTTGAAACCGCCCCGGCTTTCTATGCCCCGGCCACGGAGCGCATCCGTCTGGCGGGGGAGGCGGTAAAAGCCGGGCAGAAAGGAGTGTAACTATCGGAGACTATTCTATCATTTACGCCGATCCCCCCTGGCGGTACGCCCAAAAGGGCCTGCAAGGTGCGGCGGAGCGGCACTACCCCACAATGACGATTGACGAGTTATGTGCGCTCCCGGTGGCAGATCTGGCCGCCCGGGACAGCGCACTTTTTTTGTGGGCTACTTTCCCCCAGCTCCCCGAGGCTCTGCGGCTCATTAAGGAATGGGGCTTTACCTATAAAAGCGTGGCCTTTGTCTGGCTGAAAAAGAACAAAAAAGCGGATAGCTGGTTTTACGGGCTGGGCTTTTGGACGAGGGGGAACGCAGAAATCTGCCTGCTGGCTACCAGGGGCCACCCCAAACGGCAGGCGGCGAATATCCATCAGTTTATCATTTCCCCCATAGAGGCCCACAGCAAAAAGCCGGACGAGGCCCGGGAAAAGATTGTTGCCCTCATGGGCGATCTGCCCCGTGTGGAGCTGTTCGCAAGGCAGACCCCGCCCGGCTGGGATGTGTGGGGAAATGAAGTCGCAAGCACGCTCCCGGACTTTGGGACAAAGTGTCCCGAAGTGGCCGGGGCTGGAAAGGAGGCTCATTCGTGTCCTATGTGAATGTACCCAACGATTTATCGAAGATCAAAACAAAAATGGCCTTTAACCTCACCAAACGCCAGCTTGTCTGTTTCGGCTCTGCGGCGGCGGTGGGCATCCCGTCCTATCTTCTGGCCCGTGGCTCCATCGGCAATACCGGGGCCATGTTTGCCATGCTGGTGATCATGCTCCCGGCGTTCCTGCTGGCTATGTACGAAAAAGACGGGCTCCCCTTTGAAAAGGTGGTGAAGAACATCATCCGGGCCCGGTTTACCCGCCCCGGTATAAGGCCCTACCAGACAGAAAACATTTACGCCCCCTTTACCGGGCGGGGCGCTGTGAGAAAGGAGGATGCGATTGCAGACAACAAAACAAAAAAGCGGGCGAAAAGCCGCAAAGGGTAAGGGCCGGGCGGCCATCTCCGCCCAGCAGTCTATCCCTTATATTTCCATGCACCCGGACGGCGTGTGCAAGCTCCCCGGCGGGCTCTATACGAAAACCGTGGAATATGAGGACATCAATTATTCCGTGGCAAGCACCGAGGATCAGACGGCAATCTTTAGCGGCTGGAGCTCATTCCTCAACTATTTTGACAGCTCTTTACCGTTCCAGCTTTCCTTTATCAACCGCCGCTCCCACTCCCGAGGCCGCTACAAGGTGAACATCCCCCAGGCGGACGATGATTTTAACAGCGTCCGGGAGGAATTTACCGGGATGTTAAAAAACCAGATCGCCCGTTCCAACAACGGCATTGAACGCTCCAAATATATCACCTTTGGCATACCTGCCGAGGGGATCGCTGAGGCCCGGCCCCGTCTGGAGCGTGTGGAGGCCGATGTGATGGGGAACTTTAAGCGGCTGGGCGTTCCCTCGGAGCCGATGGACGGGCGGGCAAGGCTTGCCCTACTCCACAGCCAGATGCACCCGGGGAGCCGGGAGCCGTTCCGCTTTTCGTGGAAGGACATCCCGCAGACGGGACTGGGCACGAAGGATTTTATTGCCCCGGACAGCTTTGACTTTCGGCAGTCCCGCTTATTCCGGGTGGGCCAGTATTGGGGGGCCGTGTCCTATTTGCAGATTTTAGCGTCCGAGCTCTCGGATAAACTGCTGGCGGAGATTTTGGAGCTGGATGCGGAAATGACCGTGACCCTCCATATCCAGACGGTGGATCAGCTCAAGGCTATTAAAACCATTAAAGGAAAACTTTCCGACATTGGAAAAATGAAAGTGGAGGAACAGCGGAAAGCTGTCCGGGCCGGATATGATCCCGACATTCTGCCGCCCGACCTCATTACCTTTTCCAAGGACGCCGCCGAGCTCCTTGCCGACCTCCAGTCCCGCAACGAGAGAATGTTTCTTTTAACCTTTACGGTGGTGAACCTTGCCCCCACCCGCCAGCGGCTGGAAAACGATGTGTTTACCGTGGGCGGCATCGCCCAGAAATACAACTGCGCCTTAAAGCGGCTGGACTGGCAACAGGAGCAGGGCTTTGTGTCCTCGCTTGCCCTCGGCGTGAACGAGGTGGAAATTAAACGAGGCATGACCACCAGCTCCACGGCGATCTTTATCCCCTTTATGACAAGGGAGCTGCGGATGGACGGGCAGGCCCTCTACTACGGCATGAACGC
>CAJUEG010000162.1 GCA_910584835.1 uncultured Oscillospiraceae bacterium
ATCCAGGGGTACACCTTCTTTCCAGGCAGGTGGCCGCCCTCGCCGGGCTTGGCCCCCTGGGCCATTTTGATCTGGAGCTCCTGGGCGCTCACCAGGTACTCGCTGGTGACCCCGAACCGGCCCGACGCCACCTGCTTGATGGCGGAGCAGCGGAGGCCGTTTCGCAGCCGCTCGGGCAGCTCGCCCCCCTCGCCGGAGTTGGACCTGCCTCCCAGCAGGTTCATGGCCTGGGCCAGACACTCGTGGGCCTCCTGGGAGATGGAGCCGTAGCTCATGGCCCCGGTTTTGAACCGCTTGACGATGGACTCCACGCTCTCCACCTCGTCCAATGGGATGGGGGTGTCCGCGTATTTCATCTCCATCAGCCCCCGGAGGGTGTGGGGGGAGTTCTCATCGTCCACCAGGGCGCTGTACTGCTTGAACAGGCCATAGTCCCCGGTGCGGGCGGCCTGCTGGAGCAGGTGGATGGCCTGGGGGCTGTACATATGGTCCTCCTGTCCCGAGCGGGCCTTGTGGGTTCCCGCCGAGTCCAAAGTAAGGTCCACCTCCAGCCCCAGGGGGTCGAAGGCCCGGCTGTGGTTTCGGTCCACCATGGCCTCGATCTCCTTCAGGCCGATGCCGCCAATGCGGGAGACGGTGTTGGTAAAGTATTCGTCCACCACGTCTTTGGCGATGCCCACCGCCTCGAAGAGCTGGGCGGACTGATAGGACTGAAGGGTAGACACGCCCATTTTAGAGGCGATCTTCACGATACCTCTCAGGATGGCTTTGTTGTAATCGTCCACCGCCGCCCCGAAGTCCTTGTCCAGCATCCCCTCGTCGATGAGCCGGCCGATGGTCTCCTGGACCAGATAGGGGTTGACCGCCCGGGCCCCGTAGCCCAGCAGGGCGGCAAAGTGATGCACGTCCCGGGGCTCGCCGGACTCCAGGATAACGGAAACCGCCGTGCGCTTTCGGGTGCGCACCAGATACTGCTCCAGGGCGGACACCGCCAGCAGAGAGGGGATGGCCGCGTGGTTTTCGTCCACCCCCCGGTCGGACAGGATGATGATATTGGCCCCGCCGCGATAGGCCCGGTCGGCGGACAGCTTCATCTGATCCAGCGCCCGCTTCAGGGGCATATTTTTGAAATACAGCAGGGACACCGTCTCCACGCGGAAGCCGGGCCGGTCCATGTGTTTGATCTTCAGCATATCCACCGAGGTGAGGATGGGGTTGTGGATCTGGAGCACCCGGCAGTTTTCAGCCCGCTCCTCCAGCAGATTGCCGTCATCCCCCACATACACCGCGGTGTCGGTGACGATCTCCTCCCGGATGGCGTCGATGGGCGGGTTGGTCACCTGGGCGAAGCGCTGGCGGAAATAGTCGAATAACGGCCGGTCCCGGCGGTCCAGCACCGCCAGGGGAATATCCGCCCCCATGGCGGCGGTGGGTTCCGCCCCTGTCCGGGCCATGGGCAGGATGGCGTCCTTGACATCCTCCCAGGTGTAGCCGAACGCCTTCTGCACCTGTGCCAGCCGTTCCGGCGGGCAGGTCTCCACCCGGTGGTTGGGAATGGGCAGGTCCTTCAGCTGGAGCAGCTCCCGGTCCAGCCATTCGCCGTAGGGGCTGCGGGCGGCGCAGCCCTCCTTGAGCTCCTTGTCACCGATGACGCGGCCCTGGACCGTGTCCGCCAGCAGCATTTTCCCCGGCTCCAGCCGGGATCTCTTCAGGATATGGGCAGGGTCGATGTCCAGCACCCCAACCTCGGAGGACAGGATGAGCCGGCCGTCGTCGGTGAGGTAATACCGGGCGGGGCGCAGGCCGTTGCGGTCCAGCACCGCACCCACCTGGTCGCCGTCGGAGAACAGGATGGCGGCGGGGCCGTCCCAGGGCTCCATCATGGCGGCGTAGTATTGGTACAGGTCCCGGCGGGCACGGGAGAGATTGGGGTCGTTCATCCAGGGCTCCGGGACGCACACCATCACCGCCAAGGGCAGCTCCATGCCGCTCATCACCAGAAATTCCAGGGTGTTGTCCAGCATGGCGGAGTCCGAGCCCCTGGCGTCCACCACCGGGAACACCTTGTCCAGCTCCCCCTCCCACACCGGGGAGGACATGGTTTCCTCCCGGGCCAGCATCCGGTCCGCGTTGCCCCGAATGGTGTTGATCTCCCCGTTGTGGGCGATGAGCCGGTTGGGGTGGGCCCGCTCCCAGGAGGGATCGGTGTTGGTGGAGAACCGGGAGTGGACCAGGGCAATGGCGGAGGCATAGTCCTCATCCTGCAGATCCAGGTAGAACTGCCGCAGCTGGCCCACCAGGAACATCCCCTTATACACGATGGTCCTGCTGGACAGGGAGGCCACATAGGTGTCGCCGCTGGACTGCTCAAACTCCCGCCGGGCGATATAGAGGCGGCGGTCGAATTCCAGCCCTTTTGCCAGTCGTTCCGGGCGGCGGACGAAGCCCTGGACGATCCGGGGCATTTTATCCCGTGCCTTCCGCCCCAGCACCTGGGGGCATACCGGCACCTCCCGCCAGCCGATGAACTCCATCCCCTCCCGCTCTGCGATGAGCTGGAACATCTTCATGGCCTGATTCCGGCGCAGGTCGTCCTGGGGGAAGAAGAACATCCCCACCCCGTAGTCCCGTTCGCCCCCCAGCTCAAAGCCCAGCTCCGCCGCCGCTTTGGAGAAAAAGCCGTGGGAGATCTGCAGCAAAATACCCACGCCGTCGCCGGTCTCGCCCGCGGCGTCCTTCCCCGCCCGGTGCTCCAGCTTTTCCACGATCTTCAGCGCGTCATCCACCGTCTGATGGGTCTTTCTGCCCTTGATGTCCACAACGGCCCCAATGCCGCAGGCGTCGTGCTCGAACCGGGGGTCGTACAGGGGGGCCGCGGGCCCCGTTTCCTTTTGTCTCATAGCGAAAACCTCTTTTCGGGGTCATATGAAGTCAACGGGACGGCCGCCCAATGAGCGCCGTCCCGTTCTGTCAGGCGTCTCTGCCCGGTCAAAATTT
>CAJUEG010000163.1 GCA_910584835.1 uncultured Oscillospiraceae bacterium
CGGCGGTGGAGGTGACCAAATTCTCCCAGCGGGACAACGACATCATCGACTGCCACGTGACCATATACTGTGAAAAGGCGTCCCACAAGGGCATCATCATCGGCAAGGGCGGGGCCATGCTGAAGAAGATCAGCACCCAGGCCCGGCAGGATATGGAGGCCTTCATGGGGGCCAAGGTGTATTTGGAGACCTGGGTGAAGGTGAAGGAGAACTGGCGGGACAACCCGGCGGCCATCCAGAACTTCGGGTACACGGAGGATTAGGCAATGGGCAGAATGAACAGGCCAGTTCTCCTGCGAGCGCCAGCGAGCCGCGCCTATGGCGCGTCAAGTGTTTTGCGGAGCAAAACCTTGAAATCGCCGGAATTCATTTCCGGCGATTCAGGTGGAATCCGGGGGTCCCACGCAATAGGATATTGCGTGGGGAGAAACTGGCGGGACAACCCGGCGGCCATCCAGAACTTCGGCTACACGGAGGACTGAGCCATGGTGGAGATCGAATTCTGGATGGAGGAGCTGGCGGGCAAACTGGAAGGGCGGTTCGGCCCCCGCCTGCTGTTTCTGGGCCTCCAGGGCAGCTACGGCCGGGGAGAGGCCGGCGAGGACAGCGACATCGACGTGGTGACGGTGCTGGACCGGGTGGAGCTTTCCGACCTGGACGCCTACCGGGCCGTTGTGCGGGAACTGCCCGAGGGGGAGAGGGCCTGCGGTTTTTTATGCGGGGCCGCGGAGCTGAAGAGCTGGCCGAAGTATGACCTGCTGGCGGTGGCCCGGGATACCCGGGATGTGCGGGGAAGCCTGGCAGATCTGCTGCCGCCCTTTGGCCGGGAGGATTTGGCGCGGGCCGCCGCCATCGGCGCGTCCGGGATTTACCACGCCGCCGTCCACACCTACCTGTACGGTCCCCGGGAGGGCTGGCCGGGCTTTTTGAACGGGGCTCACAAGGGGGCGTTTTTCACCCTGCGGGCCCTGCACGAGCTGCGCACCGGGGAAAACGTGCGCGCCAAGCGGGACCTGCTCCCTCTGCTCTCCGGGGACGAGCGGGAGATTCTGGCGTACAGCCTTTCGGACACGGGAGAGGAGCCAGAGGCGGCCTTTGCCCGGCTGCTGCGCTGGTCCGCCGCGGCTATGGCGGAGTCTGGCTGAGCGCAGGCACACAAAATTTCCCTGACATATCCGCCCCGTTTCTGCCCATGCTAACTGGGCAAAGGAGGGGCGGCGGATGATGCGCGAACCATATTGGGGCCTGTTTTGGACCACCGGAATGCCGGAGGCATGGCTGATGAGCCGGAGCGGCGAGAGGGCCGACGTGGGGCTGAAGATCGAGGGCCCGTGGGGGCTGTCCGGCCCGCCCACCGGGGTCGAGCCCGGCCCGCCGGACGGCGCGGCCAAAGGCCCCGCCTGAAATTAACCGGCCCGGCATGCGCCGGGGCGGTACATAGGAGGCGCGTGATGCACCTGACCACCAACGCCCTTGTGCTGCGCGAGGTGAACTACAAGGAATCGGACAAAATCCTCACCCTGCTGACGGAACGGGAGGGCAAGCTCACCGTGTCCGCCCGGGGGTGCCGGAAAAAGGACAGCCCCATTTCCGCCGCCTGCCAGCTGCTGGCCTGGGGTGAGTTCACGCTGTACGAATTCCGGGAGATGTGGTCGGTGAAGGAGACGGCCTCGGAGCGGCTGTTCGACGGGGTGCGGGCCGACCTGGAAAAGCTGGCGCTGGCCAGCTACCTGGCCGAGGTCACCGAGGCGCTGGCCGAGGAGGGCCAGCCGGACCCCGGCCTGCTGGCGGTGACGCTCAACTGCCTTCACGCCATGGATAAGCTGAACTATCCCCTGGCCCAGGTGAAGGCGGCCTTCGAGTGGCGGGCTATGGCGCTGGCCGGGTACGAGCCCCAGATCGGCCGGTGCGGCGTGTGCGGCCGGGAGCAGCCCCGGGAACCCCATATCCACCTGGGGGAGGGGACGCTCCACTGCGCCCCCTGCCGGGCCGGGCTGGGGGAGGGAGTGTCCATGCCGCTGACCACGGCGGCGCTGGCCGCCCTGCGCCACATCGTCTGGGGGCCGCGCAAGCGGCTGCTGTCCTTCCGCCTGGACGGGGAGGGGCTGCAAAAGCTGTCCGACGCGTCGGAGGCCTATCTGATGACCCGGCTGGAACGGGGATTTCGGACGCTGGACTTTTACAAACGGATTACCTACATACCAAACAACGTAAATTGAGGAAATAACTATGACGCCATTATTTGAAAAATCCATAGAGACGCTGGAGCTGCCCCGGGTGCTGGCGCTGCTGGCTAACGAGGCCCACACCGAGGAGGGGAAGGAGCGGTGCCTGGCCCTGCGGCCGGTGAGCGTCCAGAGCGACGTGAGCCGCTTGCAAAAGCAGACCTCCGCCGCCTTTGACCTGCTGGTGAAGCACGGCACGCCCTCCCTGTCGGGCATACGCCCGGTGGCGGCGGCCCTCCAGAGGGCGGACCGGGGGGGCGCGCTGAACACCCGGGAGCTGCTGGACATCGCCCAGGTGCTGCGCTGCGCCCGCTCCGTCCGGGAGTACGGGGGCGGCGGAGAGGGCAAGACGGTGCTGGACGGCTACTTCGACAGCCTCACCGCCAACCGCTTCCTGGAGGACAAGATCACCGGCTCCATCCTCAGCGAGGACGAGATCGCCGACGCCGCCTCCCCGGAGCTGGCCGATATCCGGCGGCACATCCGGGCGGCGGCGGGCAAGGTGCGGGATGTGCTGAGCCGCCTCATCTCGTCCAACCAGTCCAAGTACCTCCAGGACGCCATCATCACCATGCGGGGGGGCCGGTACGTGGTGCCGGTGAAGAGCGAGCACAAGAACGATATCCCCGGCCTGGTCCACGACGTGTCCGGCTCCGGCGGCACCTTCTTCATCGAGCCCATGGGGGTGGTGAACG
>CAJUEG010000164.1 GCA_910584835.1 uncultured Oscillospiraceae bacterium
TCAACGCCTGCGACGCCGGGCGGGAGGGCGAATTGATCTTCCGCACGGTCTACCACCTGGCGGGCTGTACCAAGCCCATGAAGCGGCTGTGGATTTCCAGCATGGAGGACAGCGCCATCCGGGAGGGCTTCGCCCACCTGAAACCGGGCCGGGACTATGACCCCCTGCATCAATCGGCGCTGTGCCGGGCCAAGGCGGACTGGCTGATCGGCATTAACGCCACCCGGCTTTTCTCTGTGCTGTACCACAAGACCCTGACCGTGGGCCGCGTCCAGACCCCCACCCTGAAAATGCTGGCGGACAGGGACGCCAAGATCACCGGCTTCCAGAAAGAGAAATATCACATCGTCCATATCGCCGGGGGCGGCATGGAGGCGGCAAGCGACCGCTTCCCCGACCCCGCCGGGGCGGAGAGCGTCAAGACGGCCTGCGTGGGAGCGCGGGCCGTCTGCGCTTCCATCCAGCGGGAGAAGAAAACCGAACAGCCGCCCAAGCTCTACGACCTCACCACCTTGCAGCGGGAGGCCAACCGGCTTTTCGGCTTCACCGCCAAGCAGACCCTTGACTACGCCCAAACGCTGTATGAAAAGCGCCTGCTGACCTATCCCCGGACGGACAGCCGCTTCCTCTCCGACGACATGGAGCAGACGGCGGCGGGCATCGTGGCCGGTATCGTCCCCATTCTGCCGTTCATGGAGGGGGCGGCGTTCTCCCCGGAGATCCGCCGCGTCCTGAACAGCGCCAAGGTGAGCGACCACCACGCCATCATCCCCACGGCGGAGTTCGTGAAACAGGGCTTTTCCGGGCTGGCGGACAGCGAAAGGAAACTGCTGTCCCTGGTGTGCTGCAAGCTGCTGTGCGCCGTGGCCCCGGCCCATGAGTACGAGGCCGTCACCGCCGTTTTCACCTGCGCCGGGCAGGAGTTCACCGCCAAGGGCAAGACCGTCCTGGCCGCTGGCTGGAAAGACATCGACCGCCGCTTCCGGGCCTCCCTGAAAACCGACGCCGACGAGGACGGCGAGGCCGCGCCGGAGCTGCCCGCCATCACCGAGGGGCAGGTTTTCGAGGATGTGGCCGCTTCCGTCACCGAGCATTTCACGTCGCCCCCCA
Organism: uncultured Oscillospiraceae bacterium; assembly: GCA_910584835.1. GTDB lineage: Bacteria > Bacillota > Clostridia > Oscillospirales > Oscillospiraceae > Enterenecus. Next base: position 1,111 of record CAJUEG010000164.1, read on the forward strand.
AGCCCTACACGGAAGATACCCTGCTGTCGGCTATGGAGCGGGCCGGGGCGGAGGATATGCCTGACGACGCCGAGCGCAAGGGCCTGGGGACGCCCGCCACCCGCGCTTCCATTCTGGAAAAGCTGGTGCAGATGGGCTTTGTCCAGCGCAAGGGCAAGCAGCTTCTTCCCACCAAGGACGGCATCAATCTGGCGGCGGTTCTGCCGGAGGCCCTGACCTCCCCGGCCCTCACCGCCGAATGGGAAACCCGCCTGTCCGAGATCGCCAAGGGGGAGGCCGACCCGGACGAGTTCATGGCCGGTATCGAGGCGCAGGCCCGCGACCTGGTGACGGCCTATTCCTGTATCAGCGAGGACAAGCAGAAATTGTTTCAGACCGAGCGTGTGGCCGTCGGGACGTGTCCCCGGTGCGGCGAAACCGTCTACGAGGGCAAGAAAAATTACTACTGCGGCAACCGGGCCTGTCAGTTCGTCATGTGGAAGAACGACCGCTTTTTTGAGGAACGGAAAAAGGCGTTCACCCCGAAGATCGCCGCCGCCCTGCTCAAACATGGAAAGGTGAAGATCAAGGGCCTGTTCTCCCCCAAGACCGGCAAGACCTACGACGGCACGGTGCTTCTGGCCGACACCGGCGGGAAGTACGTCAATTTCCGCATGGAGTGGAAAAAGCAATAACATTTTCAGATGCAAGGCCCCGTCCGATTGGATGGGGCCTTGCACTGTAATCAGAAAGGAGCGACCGAGTGAGCGAAGTATTTTCCATACAGTTGAGCAATCACACCACCCAGCCGGACGGCAAATCCGGCGTCTGGCTGGACTTGCCCGCCACGGCGGAGCAGGTGCGGGCGGCGATGGGGCAGATCGGCGTCACGCAGGATAATCCCTGGGACTATTTCATCAGCGGCTTTTCCTCCCCGGAGGGCCGACACCTGGCTATCCCCTATAACCTGGCGCTGGCCTCCGGCGTGAACGAGCTGAATTTCCTTGCCGCCCGGCTGGAAAAGCTGGACGCCTACGAGATCGGCACACTGAACGCCGCCTTGCAGCAGAAGAACACCGAATTGCGGACGATCAGCCGCATCACCGACTACCCCGACAATCCGGATTATTTCGTCAATCTCCCCGACATCCATACCGTGGCGGCGCTGGGGGACTACTACCTGAACCGTTCCGGGATGGTGGATATGCCGGACGAGTGGAAGCCCGCCATCGACACGGCTGCGCTGGGAAAGCACATCGCCGGGCTGGAACAGGGGGCCTTTACCGAGTACGGCTATATCGTCAAGAGCGGCGACCAGTGGCGGCAGGTCTATGAGGGCCAGATCATCCCGGAGGAATACCGGGTGCTGTCCTTTCCGCCTCCGCAGGTGGAGCGGGACGAGGCCAGCCGCCCCCAGCCCCAGCCGGAGCAGACCGCCCCGGCCTCCCAGCCCGTCATTCCCATTGTGCTGACCGGCAAGAACAACGCCGAGCGCATGAAAGAGATCACCGACAGACTGGAAGCCGGTATTCAGGCCCTTTTTGAGAGTGAGCAGTATAAAAACTACCTCACCGCCATGTCCAAGTTCCACAATTACAGCTTCAACAACACCCTCCTGATCGCCATGCAGAAGCCGGACGCCTCCCTGGTGGCGGGCTACAACAAGTGGAAGGACGACTTTGAACGCCAAGTGAAGCGGGGCGAAAAGGCTATTAAAATCCTTGCC
>CAJUEG010000165.1 GCA_910584835.1 uncultured Oscillospiraceae bacterium
GGTAGGAGCCGTAGGGCAGCTCGTCCCCCTCAAAGGAGATGGTGCCGTCAAAGCCAGTGATGCCGGTAGTCATATAGGAACCGTCAATCTGCTCAAAGCGGAAAACAGCCCCCTGCAAACTGCCCTTGTTCTGCGCGTCCACCTTTTTGATCGTAAAGCCCTTTTCCGTTTCATCCGTCACCGTCACATAGGAAGTGCGGCCAGCGGTCAGGGTGACGTTCATGGGGGCCACGATCTGGTAGCCCTCCGGGGCGGCGGTTTCCGCCAGCGTGAACTTCTCATCGGCGGGGAGGTCACGCCATACGATCTGGCCGTTGCGGTCTGTGGTTCCGCTGACAGTGGTGCCCTTGTCGCCCGTCAGCGTGAACTCGGCGCCCTCCAGTGGGGAGCCGCCCGCACCCGCTTTAACAACCTGGAGGCTGGCGGTTTCGGGCAAATCCTCCATGCCGCTCCATTTGAAGTCCGCCTGCGCGTCACAGGTGGTATAGCCGGGGTCGGAGATGATATAGGACTGCTCCGAGGCGGCGGGGTTGTAGGCCAGAAACAGGTTGAATTGGGCCACGCCCCCGGTAGCCTTGATGGTGAAGGAGCCTTCGTCAGCGGCGTTATCAACAGGGATGCAGACCTTAAAGGCACCGTAATACTCGCTTCCATTGGCGTTGAGATTGGTGCTGCGCTCCTTGCTGGTGTCCACCTTATAACAGGTGGCCCCGTTCTCCTGCACGGTTTCCAGCGGCGAATTGTTCTCCGCCACAAAAATGGTGCCCTGGGGGGCGTCGGTGGAGTACACCTTGGTCTTGCGCCCGTCAATCCAGGTGGAAGTGGCCGAAGCCACATACATCACGCGGGTGTAATACTGCTTTCCGTTGATGGTTTCCTTTTTGATGCCGTCCTCACCGCTGGCGGCAGCGCCCTCCAAACCGTACTCGTTGACAACCTCCACGCCGCGCACATCCTGGTTTTCCTCTGCCCGGAGGTACATCCCGGTATAGAGGTACTTTGTCCAGCCGTTGGCAAGGCGCAGGATAGCCTTTACGCTGTCAAACACCCGGATTTTCTGTGCGTCCGAGGTGGGCGTTGCAAGCGTTTCACGCCCCGCCGTAAAGGACGTGCCGGGGACGGCAAGCTGTCCGCAGGTGGCCCAAATCGCCGCCTGGGTAGCGTACTTGTACTCGTCCTCAGTGAGATTGGCGATGCCCCGCACATCATCGGCGTGAAGTTCCTTGAACTGCTCCAACGTGCGGTTGGGATAACCGTTGGCAAAGGCCCCCATGGTTTTGGGATTTCGGTTGTACTCCTGCACGGTCAGGGCCTTGGAGGGAGATACCCCTTTCAGCCCGTGGTTGACGCAGTAGGCAGCGCCGGTCAGCCCGTCATTGCTGGTGTACTTCCAGTAGCCGCCCCCGATGGTGCCGCCGCTGCTTCTGCTCAGATAGTTGCCGTACCCGGCCTGCTGGATCGTGACGGTGCCGCTGTCACCGAGGGAAGCGGCATTGGCCGGGAGCGCCATCATGCCGAACAGCGTGGCTACCACCAGCAGCATGGACAGCAGACGGTTAAAATGCTTGTGTTTCATGAAATAGATTGCTCCTTTCTTCATCCGGGCATAAAGAAAAGGCAGACCGCTGAACGGTCTGCCTTGACTTTCGGATATGAGATTGATAAATTGTTGTCTGGGTCATTTTGTCGAACCAGGAACCAGCAGTTCTTTCAAGAAAGCCGTCTGCTCCGGCGCCCGGTCGGTGCGGCCCTCCGCCGTTTCCGTCAGGAGGATATAGGGCCGGTGGTAAAGGTCGTTGGCGGACACGTCCACATGGAGCCATTTGCCCTCCACATAGACCATATTCCAGCCGTGGTTGGCGGTGCTGACGGTGAAGCAGGGGATGCCAGCCGCCCCGCACAGGAACTTGAACGCTCTGGCGTAAGTACCGCAGGCGGCCTCCAATTCATCGCTGTGCCGGGAGAATATCTCCGTGACAGCGGCGGTCTTGCCCTTGTTATAGGTTAGCAGGGTGCAGAGGTAATCGTTCAGATAAGTCACTTTCTCCCGGTCAGAATCCAGCCGGTTCGCTTGTTCGATCACAGGCCGGATGAACTCATACGGGGCCTGGTAGTTCTCCGGCATGGCGGCGGACACGGCGAAGTAGTCCAGATACTCATAGTAGTTCGTGAAGTTCTCCGGGACGTGATGCCCATACCGCACAGCGCCCTCCATCCGGCCCAGCAGGTTTTTGACGGCGCTGTATTCATCGCCTTTGGCTACCATGGTATAGGCGGGGGCGGTTGTGCTGGTCCCGTCCACCAATGTCTGCCGGATGGCGTTGTAGAGCGCCCGGTCATAGGTGGCGGTAAACACGGCGGGATTGGCCTGTTGGGAGAAATCCTCCCTGCTCCAATGGTCGGTATGGATGGTGTAAGGCTGGCCGGAGGGAGAAGCCTCCACGGGAGCGGTGGTTACGGGGGCAGGAGTGACCGCTGGCGCGGTGGTCTGCGGCGCCTCGCCGGTATAGGGGGCGTCGCTGTCGATTTGAACAGCGCCGTCCCAATAGACATTGAAGCCCACCAGCTCACCCACGTCACGCAGCTTCACATAGTTGCTGCCGTCAATGGCAAACGCCGTCAGTTCCACCCGCTGGCCGTCCAGATAGATGATGTTCGTGCTGGGGATTGCCTTGTAGAAGATTTCCGCCGCGTGTGCCACGCCGCCGCTGAACAGGGCCGCGCCAAAGAGCATCCCGGCAAACAGGGTCAAAATGGTCTTTCCT
>CAJUEG010000166.1 GCA_910584835.1 uncultured Oscillospiraceae bacterium
CGGGTGCCGATGCGCACCACCCGGCACTGGAGGTCGGCGGGGGCGATGAGGGCCAGGCCCCGGTGGAGCTCGTCGCCGCTCTGGGCCTCCCGCACCTCCATGGCGCACAGGCGGTTAAGGCGTTCGGCGTACATCTTGGTAAATCCGGGGGGCATGTGCTGGACAATGACCATGGGGGGGATGTCGGCGGGCAGACGCTTCATCACCGCCAGGGTGGCCTCGGTGCCGCCGGTGGACGCGCCCAGGCCGATGATGACCCGGTCCAGGTTGGGGCTGGCGCCCAGGTTGGGGGCGGCTCCCACGTTCATAGCCCCGCCCTGGGCGGCGACGGCGGCGGTCCGGGGCCTGGCATTGGCGGCCATGACCACCTTTTGGGCCAGGCCGGCCAGGAACGCCTCAGGACTCTGGTGGTCGTCGGGTTTGCGCACAAAATCCACCGCGCCCACGGCCAGGGCATCGAATACCTTTAAATTCAGGGAGGACACCAGAATGACGGGAATGGGGTGAGTGGGCAGATATTGCTTGAGAAAGTCGATGCCGCTCTGCCCCGGCATCTCCACGTCCATGGTGATAACATCGGGCCGGTACTGGGGAATTTTGTTTTTCGCGTCCAGGGTGTTGATGGCATATCCCACCACCTCGATCCTGGGGTGGGCGGACAGACCCTTGATGATGAGGCTGCGGGCCACCATGGAGTCGTCCACCACCATGACGCGGACCTTTTTCAGCGGAGCTGTGGATACGGGAATAGGCATAAAAAGGAAAACCTCCCTGTTTTGGGAAATACCGGGCCGACCGGCGGATGCGGATCGGCCCGGTTTGATTGCTATTTCTGGAACGTGGACGGGGCCAGCCGGCGGTAGGGAGCGTTGGCGCTGAGATTCTCCGACTTGCTGATGAGCAGATAGCCGCCGGGAAGGGTGGCGTCGTAGAACCTGCGGACCAGGGCGTCCTTGGTGGGCTGATCGAAGTAGATCATCACGTTCCGGCAGAAAATCACGTCGAACTTCCGGCGGAACTTGATGGGGTCCATCAGATTGAAGGACTGGTAGATCACATTGTCCCGCACCTTGGGAGCGACCTGGTACTGGCCGCCGGGCTGGGGAACGAAATATTTTTTCTTCCAGTCCGGGGGGATGGTGTCGGGCAGCTCGTACACGCCCTTTTTGGCGGCGGTCATGGCCCGGTTGGAGATGTCGGTGGCCAGCAGCCGGGTGTCCCACTGGCTGGCCTGGGGCCCCAGATAGTCGAAGAGGAACATGGTGATGTTATAGGGTTCCTCCCCGGTGGAGCACCCCGCGCTCCAGATGGCCAAGGTCTTGTCCCTCTGGTGGCGCTGGACGATGTCCGGGATGATCTTTTGGCAAAACAGGTCAAGGTGTTCCTTTTCCCGCATGAAGAAGGTATAGTTGGTGGTCAGCTTATCCAGCAGCAGGGTGATGAGGTCATTGTCCTTGGTCTGAAGCACATGGTTGACGAAATCGGTGAAGTTGGTATAGCCCCGCTGCTTCAGAGGGGTGGACAGCCGCCCGGTAATAAGCTGCCTTTTCTGGCTCAGGTCGATGCCGTAATTGGTCTGAACGAATTTGGCCAGCCGGTTGAAGTCGTTGTCCGTGATGGTCAGGGCGGAAAAGGAGCCGGAGCCGCCCGCTCCGTTTCCTGCATTACTCATTGGGCATCAGCTGTTCACAGTCAAGTACCATCATGGTACCGGAGCCGTCGGGCAGGGAGCACATGCCGCTGACCAGCAGCTGGGTGCTGTTGGCGGGCATGGGGAGGAGGTTGGCCTTGGGAATGTCCAGCATCTGGTCCACCGCGTCCACCAGGATGCCCAGCTGCACGTCGCCCAGGTTGATGACCACAACCAGGCTGTCGTCCTCCTTGGGCTCCATGCCCAAGCGGGCGCGGATGTCCAAAATGGGGATCATCTGGCCGCGCATGTTGATGATGCCCCGGATAAAGTCGGGCAGCATGGGCAGGTAGGTGATGAGCTGGTTGTTGAGGATTTCCACCACGTCCTCAGCCACCACGCCCAGCTTCAGATGGCCGGCCATAAAGATGAGGTATTTTTGGGAATCCACCGTGTCGTCCAAGGTGTTCAGGGCCTCCATCTCGTCCTCGCGGGCGAACAGGATCTCGTCGTTCATATTCTTCTCTCCTTCTCACATACCCCGGGCGGCGGAATAGAGGTTGGCCACGTCCAGGATAATGCTGATGCTGCCGTCGCTGCGCAGGGTACAGCCGTTGATACCGTAGTTCTTGACGTTATAGCTGTTCACATAGGCGGGCAGCTGCTTGACCACCACCTGCTGCTGGCCCAGCAGCTCATCCACGAACAGGCAGTAAGAGTGGTCGCCCGCCTCCAGCCAGATCAGCACGCCGTCCTCAATGTTGGTGCAGCCGTTCTGGAGCTGGTAGAGCCGCTTGGCCCGGACGATGGGATAGAAATTGCCCTGGACCTTGATGATCTCGCCGCTGCTGGAGTCGTGGATCACATCCTTGGCGGCCACCTTCATGGTGGACAGGATGTTGTTGATGGGAATGGTGAAGATGGAGTCGCCCACCGCCACCTCCATGCCGTCCATGATGGCCATGGTCAGCGGGATGCGGATGGTGGTGGTCATGCCGCGGCCCAGTTCACTGGAGATGGAAACGGTGCCGCCCAGCTCCTCCACGCCGCGCTTGACCACGTCCATGCCCACACCGCGGCCGGAGAACTCGGTGACCTCGGTGTTGGTGGAGAAGCCGGGGGCCAGCA
>CAJUEG010000167.1 GCA_910584835.1 uncultured Oscillospiraceae bacterium
AACTGGTGGACGTTGTGGGTGATCGGCCCGCCGTACCAATCCATGACCGCACCCGTCTCCGACAGGTGGGCGATCCGCTCCGCCAACCAGTCGTACTTCCGCTCCATCAGGACTGCCGCCGTGGGAGAGCTTTTGACATAGCTGTTGTAAAAGTCCGAGAGAGATTTCAGGTCGTAGTCCGCATAAATGTCCGTCATACCCTCCGCAGCGGACAGAAGATAGTTCCGGTAATCTGACTGGGGACGCCGCCCCAGCCCGTCCAGAAAGTCGCCGTCTACCCGCTGGCTCAGCCCGCCGGTCATAGCAGCGGTCTCGTTCCACTCCCACCGCCAGCGGTCCCCGCTGCCGATGAGCAGGCAGTTGAAGGCCAAACACAGAACCAGCACACCCCAAAAGGCGGGCAGATGGGACAGCTTGCTCCACTCATATCTCAGCAGCCTCATACCTGCCCCTCCCGGTAGATCGCCAGGAAGGCGTCCTCCAGGCCGGGCGTCACCGGGACGGCTCCCTGGGGCGGAGTGTCGCAGAAGATACGCAGGACCGTCCCCTGTTCCCCCTGACGCTCACTAAGGAGGAACTGGTTTTCCTCCAATGCAGTCCCCGCCGGGACCTCAAATACCCGGCCCTTCATTTTGCCGCAGATACCCGCCGGGCTGTCACAGCAGAACAGCCTGTGGTCCCGGAGCATGACAATCTGCCCGGCGATGGTCTCAATATCGGAGACAATGTGGGTGGAGAGGATGACGATTCGGTCCTCTGCCAGAGAGTGAATCAGATTGCGGAACCGTACCCGCTCCCGCGGGTCCAAGCCGGCGGTGGGCTCGTCCAAAATCAGCAGCTTGGGGTCGTTGAGCATGGCCTGGGCGATGCCCACCCGCTGGCGCATCCCGCCGGAGAGCTGCCGCATTTTCTTGCGTTCCGCATCGGACAGCCCCACCAGCTCCAGCAGTTTGCTGATTCTCCCATCGGCTTCCTTCCGGGGGATACACTGGAGCGCAGCAACGTAGCGCAGAAACTGCCGGGGGGTATAGCCGGGGTAGTAGCCGAACTCCTGGGGCAGATAGCCTAACAGTCCCCGGTACTCCTCGTCCAGTGCATGGATGTCCTCCCCCTCCCACAAAATCTGCCCGGAGGTGGGGAACAGCAGGGTAGTGAGCATTTTAATGAGGGTGGTTTTGCCCGCCCCGTTGGGGGCCAGCAGACCGTAAACCCCGGCGGTGAATTGCAGGAAGATGTCCTCCAGGGCAGTAAAATCGCCGTATTTTTTGGTGACATGTTCAACTGTAAGCATAGAAGCGACCTCCTCGGTTGGGATAGCGGAGCATCCGCTCCAGGGTCAGAACACAGTAGGCCAGCCCGGCGGCGGCCAGGACAAACAGAACCAGTACGGGAACCCGGAGCAGAAGCTCTCCGCCCCGCTCCCAGACCAGCAGAAGCAGTCCGGTCACGCCCCACACGGCGGGCGGAACCACAATCCCCCGGCGAAGCCTCAGACAGAACAGGGTCAGAGCGGCGTAGAGGAACAGGCTGGAGAAGGACAGGCCCAGCATCCAGGGCAGGGACCAGCTCCGCCCGGAGGTCAGCCACAGCAGGATATTGGTGGGGACGCACACGATCACCGCCAAACCGCCAAATACCAGCATCCGCAGAGCCAGAAGGGTACAGGCCGAGAGTTTGCAGCTCCGCCGCCACTCCGCGACGCCGCTTGCTGTGTCTTTCCAGGCAGTCAGCAGATGGAGGGCAGCGTACAGGGCGGGAGAAAACAGAAACAGCATCGGAGCCATGGGGTCAAAGCGTGCGATTGCCGCACCTGGAATCAGGCACAGCAGCGCCGCCAGCACAGGGAGAAACAGGCAGTCCTCTACCCCGAAAAACACCACGGACAGGGGAATACTCCGCCGCCTGGCTCTCTGCTCTACCCCGCTCAACTCCACAATGCGCCGGATGGCTGCTTGCCGTTCCTCGCCTGTGGGCATGGGGATTTTTTCATCCATGTGGATCAAACTCCTCTCTGATCCGCCCCAGAAGGCGGTAGTATTGGCTTTTCACCGCCGGCTCCGACTGACCCAGGGCGGCGGCAATCTCTCCGAAGCTCTGTTCCCCGTAGAGCCTTAGCCGAAACACGGCTTGAAGCGAGGGAGACAACCCGGACACATAGTCCTCAATCCGCTCCAGCAGTTCCCGGTCATAAATCCGGGAGACAAAGTCCTCCTGAACAGGCAGTTCAATCTCCTCCAACGGCGTAGTCACGGGCCAGGACTGGCGGCGGGCGTCGATGACCTTGTTGGCAGCGATACGGTAGAGCCAGGTGCGGAAAGCGGCCTTCTTCGGGTCGTAGGAGGGAAGCGCCCGGAGGACCGCAAGGAAGATGCTCTGGGTCAGATCCATGGCGTCCTCCTTGTGTCCGGTCTGGCGGTAGACAAAGATGTATATCTCGTCATAGTACCGCTCCACCAGTTTCTCCGCCGCCTGACGGGAACCGCCGCGCTGGATGTCCCGTATCCACTTGCTCTCCTGCTCCATGGCCTCACCGCCTTCCCTTATTGATATATTCGTATGACAGGGTAACATCGTTGCAGAAAAAAGGAAAGTTTTTTATTCCTGGTTGAGGTCCTCGCCCTGACAGTTTGTGTCGAGGCTTCAAAAACTGCATCGCCTAAACAAA
>CAJUEG010000168.1 GCA_910584835.1 uncultured Oscillospiraceae bacterium
CAGGCGAAAGCCCTCAAGCGCATCGCCGGGGGTGCCTTCAAGCTGCTGCTCACTGGGACGCCCATTGAAAAGAATATCATGGATCTCTACGGGCTGATCTGGTTCATCGACGAGACGGTTTTGCCCGACGGTCGGGAATTCCTGACCCGGTATCTCCGCCGCCCGGAACGCTACCCTGAGCTTGCCGAACTGGTTCGTCCCTACTGTTTCCGCACCCTCCGTATCCAGGCGGCAGATTACGCCAAGGTGCCCCGGCGGGTACTGCTGACCTATGAGTACACCCCTTCGCCCCAGGAGCAGATGCTCTACGACCTGCTGTACGCCTACGTCAATCAGCCGGTGAAGCTGGCGTTTCCGGAGATGGATCCGTATGATCTGGCCCTGCGGCTGCTGGGACTGCAAGGCTCCTCCACCGCCGCCATTTTGCAGACCATCCGGGGCGTCATCCGGCGGCTGGAGCAAATACCCAATGCCGCCGGGGAAGTGGCCCAATGGCGGGAGATGGAACGGGCGGCGCTGGAAGTGAAACGGGAGGCCAAGGCAACAGAGCTGCTGTACGCCCTCAAGCTGGGCTTTGCCGCTATGAAAAAACGGGGCGGAGCACGGAAAGCGGTCATTTTCACCGAGAGCGTGGAGACGCAGAATATGCTTCTCCCGCTGCTGGAGAGCGAGTACAAGACCACGCTGTACCGCGGCGGCACGGACTATTCCGCCATCCAGACTTTCAAGGGGGACGGGAAAGTGCTGCTCACCACCGACAACGGCGCCCGGGGCTTCAACCTGGAGGAAGCCGCCTTTGTGATCCATTACGACCTGCCCTACAACACCCTGAAGCTGGAACAGCGCATCGACCGCTGCCACCGGCTGGGGCAGGAAAACGACGTCCTCTCCCTGGCCTTCATCAACCGGGACAACCTTTCCGACGTGCGAAAGCTGGAGCTGGCCAGCAAGCGGACGCTGGTGTCCGGCGGGGTGTTCGGCCTCACCGACAGCGTGCTGGGCGGGTTCACCAACGACCTGAACGCGGGGTTCCGGGACGCGGAGAGCCGCCTGCGGCCCAGGACTCAGGTGGAGGCGGACTATCAGGAGACGCTCGTGCGCAACGAGGAGGAAAACCGCCGCGCCGTTTCCGCCGCCGAGGACGTGCTGTTCACCACCTTCAGCCGGGAGCTGGCACAGCGGGTCAACCTTTCTCCCAGGTACATCGACAGGCGGGCAAACGAGCTGAATGAGGCTCTTTGGCGGCTTGTAAAAATCTTCTTTTTGCGGTACAATGAGACAAATACCGACTGCGTTTTCGTGATCGATGAGGAAGCGAAAACCGTCACCGCTACGGAATATGAAACTCTGCCGGTGCTGTTCTACTACTGGACGGGCAGCAGAAACCGCCCCTACCGCAGCCAGAAACGATACGGCATGGGCGGCGGCTTCAAGCCCCGGGCGGGGCAGATCACCTTTTCCAGCATCATCGGCCAGGGGGTCCTCCATGAGATAGAGTGCGCCAACGCCGGGACATTGACGGTGGAGGGGACCATCGAGCCCTGCCGGATCGGTCTGTACACCGTCACCTTGACCGGCGGCAGCGCCCGGCGGGAGATCCCCGTGCTGTGCGGCGTCACCGACAGCGGCAGGGCGCTGAGCGAGGACGAGTGCAGGGCTGTTCTGGCCCTGCCCGTGCTGGACTGCGCCGAGGACGGTTCCCGCTCTCCCCATTGGCTGAAAGGCCGCAGCGCACCCCATGAGTTGGACAAGCTGGTTCCCGTGGGCGCGCTGCTGGAGCAGGAAGCGGAAAAACTCTCCCCCGCCCAAGCGGAGGAGATGGAGCGGATGAAACTGCGCTGTAATGGTCATAAGGCGGCGCTGGCCCGGAAGCTGGACGGCCTGGAGGTACAAATCCACGCCTTGGAGGCGGAGCGGGAGTCCGTCACCGGCGACCGGCTCAAGCGGCTGTCGTTGGAAAAGGAGGCCACCCGTCTGCGGCGGGAGCTGATGAAGGGCCGGGAGAGCCAGTTCTTTGACGCCATGCGGCTGGATGTGGAACTGGAGGAGCAGATTCAAAAATTCGCGGAACAAGAAAAATTGACGGCCAAGGTTATAAGAGAATTTATGATCGCGGTCACGGGAGGTAACTGATATGGACACAATGGACGGCCTTTCCATGGACCTGGAGCGCGCCAACCTGGACAAGCTCCGCGGGGTGTTCCCGGAGTGCTTTGCCGAGGGCAAGCTGGACATTGACAAGCTGCTGGGGCTGTGCGGGGAGTACATCGACAACGATTTTGAAAAGTACCGCTTCGAGTGGAAGGGCAAGGCGGAGTGCCTGCGGCTGGCACAGAAGCGGTCCGCCGGGACGCTGCGGCCCTGCCCCGGGGAGAGCGTGGACTGGGAGCACACCCGGAACCTCTACATAGAGGGGGACAATCTGGAGGTTTTGAAGCTGCTCCAGACCGCCTACTACCGCAAGGTGAAGATGATCTACATCGACCCGCCCTACAACACGGGGAACGATTTCGTCTACGCCGACGACTTCGCCGACCCCCTGGCCCGGTACAGGGAGGTCACCGCCCAGACCACCAAGTCCAACCCGGAGACCATGGGCCGGTTCCACACCAACTGGCTGAACATGATGTACCCCCGCCTGCGGCTGGCGGCGAA
>CAJUEG010000169.1 GCA_910584835.1 uncultured Oscillospiraceae bacterium
GGGGATGGCGCTGATTCTGTCCGCGGCCATGTTCTTCAAATATCGGAAACGATATGGTTATTGAAAATTAGCCATGCTGTGGCTCTCCCTTCGGCATGGTTGTGCTTTTTGCAAACACCACCATGCCGAAGGATTGCCCGGAAGTCAAGAACAATCAGGGCGGCGGCGTGGAAAAAACGGCAGGTCAAACGAAGCACATTGCACAGCGGATGACATCTTTTTGTGTGTCTGACCGCCTCTTGCTGATTACAGCGTGGTACATTTTTCCGCTGTCCGACCCTCCTGCGGCCCGCTCCCCACAACGGGTCACACGGGGGCAATACCGCGTTTCAGAGGGCAGGAGGTGTAAGGGATGCCACCCCGCCCACAAGGGGGCCACAAACGGCCTCACAACGTGGAGCAGGGGCGGTCACTCTGTTGGCAGCGCCGATCCCATTTGCGCTGGGCTTCCACCAGCTTCAGTTCCGCGAGGAATTCTTTTTCGCGGTCATTTAAAATCTGCTCCAGAGCTTATAATCGTTTGAAGGGCAGAAAGAGCCAAGGCAGCACCAGCACGGACAAGTGGAACCGGCAGGTAGCCATGATCCAGGACTAGCGGGATGCGGCGTTAAGGGGAGAAATCAGTGATGCCGAATTCAAGCAGCGACTGGATGGAATATGACGAAGAAAATGAAAACCTTATTCCTTTATTGTGCCAAAGGGCCGCGCTTCCCCGTGCAGACACGAAAAAGCGCGGCCCTTCAGCTGCTTTTGCTGCATTTAGATGAAACGCCAAACGGTTCCTGCCGCGTTCTGTCCTATCACATGGCCAAAACGGCGTTCCACTTTTCCTCTACCACGGGAATGCCCAGCTCCCGGTTCTCCCGAATGGACTTGAGCGCCAGCTCCCCAGGATAGTACACCTCTTTCCCCTCCTGTTCGGGGATTGAGGTCTTGACATCGGCGATGATTTCATCCACGATACGGTCGGTCTGCTCCACGGTGTTGCCCTTGGTGGGGTCGATGGCGATCATGATCTGGGTCAGCCCCACCTCGTCCCCAAAGGTCCCGATCTTCTGGACGGAATTGCCGTTGGACAGCACCGTGGCGATGAGGTCCAGGGCAATGGAGATGCCGCTCCCCTTCCAATAGCCCATGGGGAGCACCCGCCAGGTCTTTTCAATCTCCGCCGGGTCGCATGTCAGGTTACCTTGGGTATCGTATCCGCCGGGCACGGGGAGGGTCTGCCCCTTCAGCCGGCAGTCCTCAATTTTCCCGTAGGAAAACTGGGACACGGCGCAGTCGATAACCACGTGCTCCCCGTTGCTCCGGGGCACGGCCAGAATCAGGGGATTGTTGCCGATCTTCTTGTCCACGCCCCCCCAGGCAGGCATATTGGGGAAGGTGTTGGACCAGCAGATGCCGATACAACCCTTGTCCGCCGCCTGCCAGCCATAGGTTCCGCCCCGCATCCAGTGGTTGTTGTTGCCCAGGGCCACGATGCCGATGCCAAACTGCCTGGCCAGCTCCACCGCCCGGTCCATGGCCCTCTGGGCGTTCAGGGGGCCGAACCCCCGGTGGCCGTCCCAGCGCTCAAAGGCCCCCAGGCTGATCTCACAGGTGGCGATGACTCCTGGGTCGATCTCCCCCTTTTTCAGATACTCCACCACCCGGGGGAATCGGTTCAGCCCGTGGGAATACACTCCCGCCAGGGAGTTCTGAGCAAAAATCTCCGCCGCGGCCTGGGCTCCCGCCTCGTCGAAGCCGTACTTCATCAGCACCCGTTGGAACTGGGCCGCCATTTCCTCATATGAAACTCTCATAGTCGCCCCTTTCCTTTCCCCGCTCGTGCAGTGCGGATGGGTTCATTGTGTTCCCCCTCCAGTTGATGCCGCAGAACTCACAGCAGCGTCTTGATATAGGCGGCCAGCGCCTCATCCCTGCAGCTGGAAAAGAAAAGCTTCTGGAATTCCGCCCCGGCAACAGCACCCTTCACCAGGTCCTGGTCGATATCCTTGAGGCACTCGATCAGTGGGCGCAGGGTCTTGGCCCGCACCTCGTCCAGAATCCGCTTGTTGCGCATCTCGGGCTCCACCCGCTCCGGGGGATATCCCTGGCCGTGGCCGAAGCCGAACAGCTTCTCAAAAACATATTCCAGATTCAGCTCGCCGCCCCAGCCAAACCCCTTTGCGAAGGGCATGGCCACGGCGTTGCCGTCGTTCACGTGGGCAAAGGTGTAGGCGTCCACCGGGTCCTCCACATGGCCGCAGATCACGCCGGGGAAGCTGTTCATGGCCAGCATGGCCCCCTCCCCGGTGCCGCAGCCGGTGACCACAAAGTCCGCCGCACCGCTGTTCAGCAGCAGCGCCCCCAGAATGCCGCACTGGACGTAGGTAAGCTGGGCCGCATCGTCCGGGGCGTACATCCCGTAGTTGTCCACCGTGTGGCCCATGGGCTCCACCACTTTTTTCAGCGCCGCCAGGATGACGCCGTTTTTGGCCGCCTGGCTGTTTTCGTTGATAAGCGCGATTTTCATGGTATTCTCCCTTCCTTACGGCTGCTTGCCGATATAGGCCAAAATGCCGCCGTCCACGTACAGGATGTGGCCGTTGACGAAGTCGGAGGCGGAGGAGG
>CAJUEG010000170.1:0-1120 GCA_910584835.1 uncultured Oscillospiraceae bacterium
AACTCCGGCACTTCCCGGAACCCCACATCATCGCAAAAATGGGCCTCCTGCCGGTCGCCGTGGCGAAGCACCACCACATCGGAAACGGAAAGGCTGTGTCCCTTGAAGTCGGCGGGCCGGTCGATGTTGAAACGGGTAAAAATATCTTCCAGCGATGTACCAGGCGCAAGGGTGGCGGTATAGATCAGGTCATAATTTGCCGGGTCAACGGTAAGGCCCGCCGCCTGCAAGCGGTCGTAAGGCTCAAAGCGCACGTCCCGCGTTTCGTCGCCTCGCTTTATTTGATAGATGGAAAAGGTGTTGTTCAGCTCCTTGTAGCGGTCGATGGTGTCCATCAGGGCGGCGGCGCGTTCCCGGAGGGCGGCGGGGGCCTGTTCATCGTCCCGGATGCCCACGATCACCAGCTCAAAGGACGTGGGGCCAACCGCCTGCATTTCCCGGATAGTCCCACCTATCTGATCTTCCCGGTTGGCGTAGCCTTTCATAAATTCCGGGTCATAGGCGCACATCAGGTCGTACAGCTCGGCGGAAATGCCCTCCGGCGTCGGCTCCACGGTGGGCGGGGCGGCTTGGGCCTCCCGTTCCGCCAGCGTCCGTTCCGCCCGCTCCCGCACATCGTCATGGAGAGGCAGGGAATACAGATCGGAGGTAGAGGAAAAGCCCACATTGTTCATCACATAGTCAACCTGATCTTCTTTCAAGGCCCCCGCGGTAAAATAATTCTCCCTTGTGGGGGTATCGCTCACCTTGCCGCTGGCGATGTCGTGGGCCAGCCCCGTTTCCAGGTGGGTACAGATTTTCCCGTCAACGGCCAGGGTCACATAGTACCAGCCCATGTAGCCGCTCTTATTGTCCGCGCCGTCGTGCAACTCCACATTGAGGAACGTGTAGGGCTTCAAGCCCTTTTCGGCGGCGATGGCGTTGTCCTTTGCCTCTTTCCGCAGCAGGGCGGCGACAGCGGCCTCTTTCGTGGCCTGAACGATCTCCGGGTTATACCGCACCAGAACAGCGTTGACGCACTCGCTTTGCACCTTGACCGTCTTGGCTTTCGGGGTACGGTAATTGCCGATAGCCAGGGAAGCGCCGTTGTCAAAGCGGATGGAAATATCGCTTGTCCCCC
>CAJUEG010000170.1:1220-2600 GCA_910584835.1 uncultured Oscillospiraceae bacterium
ATCATGTCCCGTTCGGCCTTGTCCGCCTCCCATGCCTCCGGCCCCTCATGGTGAAGCACATGGTTTTTCCAGCTTTCGTCCTGTGCGTAATACTCATGGTAGCCTTGGATATGCTCGATCAGGGAACCGTCCCCGTCGCCAAAGTCCTGCCGTCCCTCGTAGTTGTCCGCCTTGCCGTTCATGGTGAAGTCGATGCGGAACTTGGTCTTGTCATAGCCCGGCTCATCCCGCATGGCGTCGTCCAGGGCCTTGAAAACGACATCCGCTTGGGAAAGGGGCAACTGCTCCCCATCCCGCAGGTCGGCGCTCTCGCTCCAAATGACCGTCACAAGCGGCTCGGCGTCCGGGTCAAGGAGAATTGGGGGCGCTTCCGCAATCTCACGCTCCACCCGCATTTTCACCGCAATATCCACGCCGCCATGCTGTAATTCGTAGCCATCTTCGCACAACTCATTGATAAGGTCGGCAACCTTGTGATAGTCCCGGATAACATTGGCATAATCCACGATCAGGCGGCGTTCCCCGTTGCCCAACCGCTGGCCGTCGCGCTCGGCAAAGTCGATCAGGGCGTTGGCCTGCTGCTCCGGGGTGGCCCCCGGCATGAAAGGCTTGTCGTTGATAAGCCCGTCCAGCCCGTTCCAGATGGACGGGGCCTGCTCCTGCTGGGCCTCACGCTCCTGCTGAAGCTGGGCCAGGTGGCCGTCGATCTTGGTAATCAGGTCGTTGGCCGTGGCCCGGATGGTTTCAAGGGAGGCTTTCAGCTCGGACAGCTCCTTGCCGGAACTCCAACCGGCCACATAGCCGAAGGAGTAGTCGGAGGTGTCCAGCCCGTAGTGCTGGCAGACGGTATAGGCCACGCTCTCGGCCTGCACCTCACGGGTACGGCGGTCGGGGCGGTCGGCCAATTCCTCCGGCGTGGCGTCCTTGTCAATGGCGTGGAGGGTGGCGTGGGCGATCTCATGGATAGCGGTTTTCAGGTTTTGCAACTCGCTCATGCCCTCGTCAATGGCGATGCGCTTTTCCTCCAGGTGGTAATAGCCGTGCGCCCCGCTCTCGATGTTCTCAAAGGCGATGGGGACAGGGGAAGTACGCTCCAATGCGGTGAAGAAGTCCTGATACCGCTCCACGCTGCCGGTCAGCTCGTCCACGGCGATGTCGGGTATCTCCCGGCCCTCGGTCTGGGACACATCGAACACCGACACCACCTTAAAGGCGGGGACGGTCACTTCCTGTTCCTCGGTCAGCGGCTTCCCGTCCGGGCCGGGGATGGGCCTGCCGCTGGCGTCCAGCTTTTCCACCTGCCGCCGCACCTTGTAGGGGGCCGGGGCAAGGATTTTAATAGCCTTTTCGCCCCGCTTCACTTGGCGTTCAAAGTCGTCC
>CAJUEG010000171.1 GCA_910584835.1 uncultured Oscillospiraceae bacterium
GGCGGACATTGGTGAAGCTATTCCGCTTGGCATAGTCCTCCAAAAATGCCTGCTGATTCAGAATGGAGTTGCTGGGGCCTTGTAACTCATCGTCACGGCTCAAACGCTCGTATAATGCTGTGATTTTGGCGATATTGTGTGCCATATCGTCACCTCCCGAAAGTGTGCGGATTTCTCCGTCCTTGAGATATTATCCCTTTCGGGTCCGTGACAATATAGCTGGCGTTCATCTGCATGAGGTTGGGCTTAATATGAAATCGTGTCTTGCCAGAGCCGGAGCCGCCGATAATCAGCACATTTTTATTGATATTGTACTTAGGATTCTTGTTTCTGCCCACCATGATGCGCTCGGTCTGGGTGAGCAGAATGTTCTGGTCAAACTTGGGGTCGATGAAAGGGGCAATGTCTTGGGCATTGCCCCAGCGGGCCGACCCATATTCTACGCCTCGGCGGTACTTCTTGGCGTTCTGGGCCTTGAAGTACACAGCCACCCGAACGGCCACAGCCCCGATTAGGCCAACGAGCAGGTCCTGGGGATGGAAGCTGGGCAAAGGGTTCCGCGTGATGAGCTGGCCCAGGCCGGACACCATGCCCATGGCTTTCTCCACCACATCCGCGCCCGCCGCCAACCGCCAGCCCTCGCCCACCCGGTCAAAAAACCAGAACAGAAACACATAGGGGAAGTTCTGGAGGAGGAGCTTCTTGATATCCAGTTGCTTCACCGCTCCATCTCCCCCTTCTCCCGGTTTTTCGCCCGGTCCTGGGCCATCTGCTTTGCCACCTCCTTGAAGTGGCTGAGGCGGGCCAGCAGGGAGGGCTTCTTAGGGGCGCTGCGGCGCATGGTCTTGGCGGTGTACTCTGCAAAGGCGGCGTTGAGGGCGTCCGCGTCCCGGCTCTTGAAAAATACCAGGTACTTTCCCTCTGCGGGGTCCTTTTTCAGCGCGAAATCCACGCCGTATTTTCGGGCCACCCGCTCAAAGGACTTGATGTTTTTATCGGTGATCTCAATGTTCTGCACCCCCGCGCCCTGCTCCACGAGCTGCTTTACCGTCTGCTTTCCGTGATGGGCCTGGGGATGCCGGGACTGCTCCAAATAGCGGCGCATGGCCGCTTTCAGCAGGTCGGCGGTGAGCCTGCCGCCCGTTTTGCCTATGTTGATGACGAATGCCACGGATTTGTCCCGTACTTCGTCTTGCAAAGGGTAGACCTCCTTTCACGCGCCGCGCCGCCCAGAGTGCAGGCGGCGCGGCGCGAAGGTTGATATTAATAGCCGGTCTTGGGTAGGGAGGGTACGATGGGCTTGCCGTACACGTTCGTCACCCACCGGGACACGGCCTGGACCCAGATGCCGCCGTACACGCCTCCCACATCGGCCACATTCACAAAGGAAGTGGACGCAATGTTCTTGACGGCGGTGCAGTACAGCATCGGTTTCTCCACTTGGCTGAACCCTGCCGGGGCCTGCCCGAACACAAACATGATCTCGGTGACGCGCTCGTTGGAGGCCAGCCCCAGCGCGGTGGAGGACGCCGCCAGGGTGTAATTCTTGCTGGTGGACAGGTTATCCGCCAGCGTCCGGGGTTCGCCGCCGTTGACGCGGTAGGTGATCTTATAGGTGCCGGGGAAGTTGTAGGTGCCCGTCACCACAGTGTCCAGCCGCACCTCGGCGGGCAGGGTGTCGCGCCAGTAGAACGAAGTGAGCATGACATTGGAGCTGTTGCCAATGTCGGAGAACACATAGCGCACGGGCTGGCCCGCCATGATCTGCTTGGGGCCGGTCTTGGTGATGGAAACGCCGGTGGACAGGGCCTTGTTGGTCACTTCAAAGCGGACAATCTCGCCCGCGTGCTCCAGATAGGCCGTCAGCTCCTGGTCGCTGACCCCATAATTGGCCGGAGCCTTGACCTCCCGGATGGTATAGCGCGAAAGCGGCAGGGGCTTGGAGGTAGCCACACCCCGGCTGTCGGAGCGGATGGTGTCCACCAAATTGCCCGCCTTGTCCCGGATTTCAAACACAGCGCCCTCCAGCAGCGTCCCGGCGGGCAGGCCGTTGGTGGGGTTGTAGTCGGCGGATTTCTTGGTGATCTGGATTTGGGCGGTGATGGGCGTATTCTGCCACTCCACCAACGTCGTTTCACCCGCCTTGACGTAAACGGTCTTACGCTGGGTGTCCGGGATATACCCCTCATTGTCCAGCTCCCGCAGGTAGTACCGCCCGCCGTCCGTGAGGCCCTCAATGTAGACGTAGCCGGAATTGTCGCTGGTGTACTGCCCGATGGGGGTGTTGGTGCTGTCGTACAACAGGAAGGTGACGCCATAGATGCCCTTGCCAGTTACGCTGTCAGTTTTGTGAATCAAAATTCCGCTGAAAGGTTTGTTTTTTACCGTCAGCGTGGTAGTTCTGCCGTTCTGCACCGTAAAATCGTGATGGGTGGCGTCCAGCTTGAAGCCCTGCGCCGCCTCGGTCTCGACTGTCAGCGCCAGTGATAAAATGTAAAAAAACGCCGAGGAAAAAATGTAGTTTT
>CAJUEG010000172.1 GCA_910584835.1 uncultured Oscillospiraceae bacterium
GTCCATGACGGCGAAGATGCGCTCCGCCCCCGCCATGGCGGACAGCAGGGAGGTCATCTGCATGGAGATCTGGTTCACGGGCTGGGTGACCTGCCGGTTATACTGCAGATAGATCACCAGCGAGCCCAGGGTAAAGCCGGCGGCGCCTCCCCCGCTCATGGCCAGGATACCCCCCAGCACAGCGGTGACGGCGTAGCCGATGTTGGTCAGGTTGGAGGCGATGGGCATGATGGCGGAGGAGTAGAACCCCGCCTCGCTGGCGGCGGCCCGGTAGTCCTCGTTCAGCGCCCGGAACCGGGCTTTGGCCTGCTCCTCGTGGTTGAAGGCCTTGACCACCTTCATCCCCTCGATCATCTCCTGGATGTTGCCGTTCACCGCGCCCAGGGCGGCCTGCTGCCGGGCGTAGAACTTCCGGCTGCGCTTGCCGAACACCAGGAACACCGCCGTCACCGCCGCCAGCATCACCAGCGACGCCAAAAAGAGCAGCGGGGACAGGGACACCATCATGGCCACCACGCCCACAAAGGTGATGGCGCTGGAGAGGAGCTGCACCACCGACTGCTCCAGGGCCATCTGCACGTTGTCCGCATCGTTGGTGAAGCGGCTCATGAGCTCGCCGTGGGTGTGGGCGTCAAAGAAGCTCAGGGGAAGCTCCTGGAGCTTGTCGAACAGCTCCCGGCGCAGCTTGTTGCACCCCCTTTGGGCCAGCTGGGCCATCAGGTTGGACTGGGCGTAGGAACAGACCGCCGCCAGCAGGTAGATGCCCATGAGCTGCAGACAGCTGGTGAGCAGGCTGGGCAGCTGGGCCTGGCCCGCCTTGAAGGCGGCGCTGATGTTGTCGATGATGGGCTTTTGCATATAGGTAGCGGCCACCCCCAGCAGGGCGGAGATGGCCACGCAGAGGAGCGCTCCGATGAGCATGGCGGGCCGGTTGAGGATATAGCTCATGGTGCGCAGGGCGGTGCGGCGCAGGTCCTTGGGCTTGCCGAAGCCGCCGCGCGGCCCTCCGTGGGGGCCGTGGCCGCCCTTGGGACCATGGGGCGCTCTGTTCTCAGCCATTGCCGCCGCCTCCTTCCTGCTGGGAATCGTAGATTTCCCGATAGATTTTGCTGCTCTTCATCAGCTCGTCGTGGCTGCCCACGTCGGCCACCGTGCCCTCGTCCAGCACCACGATCTTGTCGGCGTACTGCACGGAGCTGATGCGCTGGGCGATGATGATGACGGTGGTGCCCTTCAGGTTCTCCCGGAAGGAGTCCCGGATGCGTCCCTCCGTGGCGGAGTCCACGGCGGAGGTGGAGTCGTCCAGAATGAGCACTGCGGGTCTGCGCACCATGGCCCGGGCGATGCAAAGGCGCTGCTTCTGCCCGCCGGACACGTTGACGCCCCCCTGCTCCAGATAGGTATCGAAGCCGTCCGGGAAGGACATGATGAAGTCGTAGGCCTGGGCGTCCTTTGCCGCCTGGATCAGCTCCTCCCCCGTGGCGTCCTCATTGCCCCAGAGCAGGTTTTCCCGGATGGTGCCGGAAAAGAGCACGTTGTTTTGCAGCACCATGCCGATCCGGCTCCGCAGGCCGTCCAGGGGATAGTCCCGCACATCCAGCCCGTCCACCAGCACCTGGCCGCGGTGCGCGTCGTAGAACCGGGGGATCAGGTTGACCAGCGAGGACTTGCCCGTGCCGGTGCCCCCCACGATGGCCACAAACTCGCCGGGCTCCACCGTCAGGTCGATGTGCCGAAGCACGTCCTCCCCCGCCCCCTCGGTCTGGTAGCGGAAGGACACGTCCTTGAACTCCACCCTGCCTTGGGGGGCGGGCAGGCTGACCGCGCTGCCGTCGGTGATGGCGCTTTGGGCGTCCAGCACCTCAAACACGCGGCGGATGGACGCCTGGGCCCGGGTGTATTGCAGCACCGCCATGCCGATCATCATGGTGGACATGAGAATCTGCATGACGTAGCCGGTCACCGTCTGGAGATAGCCGATCTCCAGCTCGCCCCCCAGCACCATATTTCCGCCGTTGTAGAGCACCAGCACCGTGGCGACCGAGAAGCAGATCATCATCACCGGCTGGATGGCCACCATGCGCAGCACCGCGTTGAGCCCGGCGGCGGTAAAGCCGTTGTTGGCGTCCATAAACTTCTGCCGCTCCCGCTCTTCCCGGACATAGGACTTCACCACCCGCACGGCGATGAGGTTTTCCTGCACCGTCTCATTGAGGTGGTCCAGGGTTTTCTGCATCTTTTCAAAGAGGGGGAAACATATTTTCATCAGCAGCCCCAGGGCCGCAATCATAAAGGGCAGGACCACGCACACCACCAGGGCCAGCTTGGGGCTGATGGCCAGGGTGAGGATGACGCTGGCCACCGTCATGGTGACGCCCCGGATGAGGATGCGCAGACACATGATGGCCACGTTTTGGATGTTGGTCAGGTCGTTGGTGAGCCGGGTGATGAGGGAGGAGGAGGAAAACCGGTCGATGTCCGC
>CAJUEG010000173.1 GCA_910584835.1 uncultured Oscillospiraceae bacterium
AACACGGTCTATACCAATATCCATACCCGCATTGCCGAGATTGGGACCCAGCGTGCTGTGGGTATGAGTGCCGGGAGCCTGTACCGAACCTTCCTGTGGGAGGGCGCCTACTACGGTATCATCGCGGCAGTGATTGGCTGCATCGCTGGCTATGGCTGCACCGTGCTGGTGGAAGCCGCGGCGGCGGACGAACTGCGGCTTGTATTCCCACCGCTGCTCCCCATGGCGGAGGCGGTGGTCCTGTCCATTGCGGCCTGCCTGCTGGCTACAGCCGTCCCGCTGCGGAAAATTGCAAAGCTCAGTATCGTGGACTCCATTGAAACTGTGGAATAGAACCCTGAGCTGCCATACAAAAGGCCCCGGCGTTCCTTCGTGAACGCCGGGGCCCACTGTTACAGTGCCCGGAGCATGGTTGGGCCGCGTTTGGAGAGGATAGCGGCACATACCGCTGTCAGCAGAACAAGCAGCAGGATGGAGAAAGCGAATGCCGCCCAGCCCGATATCTGGCTGCCCAGCCAGTACAGCCCGCCTGCCGCGGCCAGCACCGCCATGGGGACGAACATGGCCAGGGTGGTAGCCAGAGACTGCTTGATGACCACGGTTTCGTTGACTGCGTCCAGCTTGGGGAAGGTCAGTCCCATCAGCATCCCAAACATGGCGTGCCCCACTGCAAAGAGCAGTGTGGCAATCAGAAGTGCGGTACCCTGCCACAACTGGAACCCCAGCGCAATGGACAGGCACAGTCCGGCAATCACAGTGCAGGGCAGGGTCAGCAGGAGCTGGAACCCAACCTTGACCCACAACAGCGTATGATCTGACATAGGTGCCTCCCGTAGGATCCAGAGGTATTTCCCCTCCAGGCTGACAGAAGGGGCGGCGATGGGACAGGTACACAGGCAGAAGCATATCACAGCCGCCGCCATAGGCAGCAGAGGAATGTTTTCTCCGGCCATGCCCAGGTAGACAAGCAGCTTGTCCCGCAAAATCAAGGACGCCACCCCGGCGGCCAGCAGCAGGATCAGGCCGAGACCGGCGTTCCAGAAATACATAGGCGTACCAAAGAACCGCTGGGCCTCTTTCCGAAAAAGGGCCTTTTTCTGGCTGGAGGCGGATTGGGTGGAGAGCTTATAGTTGCTCTGAGCGGCTCTGGCAGCAAAAGCTGTGACGGCCTGACGGTATACCCGGCCCAAACCGAACACCACCAGGGCAAAGGAAATGACACAGCAGGCGGCGAAAGCCAGCAGCAGGCCCCAGTCCCCCATGATGCCCTCACCCATCCACAGAAGGGGCGCGGCCCAGTTGAGGGAGTCTTTTATACCAGCGGCATTGGCGGCAAGGGCGCCAATCATTTTGTTGACATTGAAGGAAAAATAGAACACCACAACCAGAAACAGACCCGTTACGATGTTCTGCCCCAGCGCTCCCTTGGACACCTTGGCGGCCAGAAACGCCATCAAGGCCCCCAGCAGGACCGACAGCGCCGTATCCAGCAGGGGCAGGACCAGAGCCGCGATGGCCAGCCGCACCCAAAACTGAAGGCTGTGTCCCACGCCGTTCTGGGTCATCATCGTGCAGACCACCCCGGCGGGAAGCAGCACAAAGGCAGAGAACAGCAGGTTCTCCAGATAGATGGCCGTCACCCGGCTGGCCATCAACAGGGTGGAGGGTACCGGCATACTTAGCAGCAGATCGTTATCTTTACCGCCGAACACCACGCCCTTAACTGCGAAAGTAGTGAACAGCAGCCCGCCTGCTAGGGCGACCATACCCATGAAAATGAACACCAGAACCTCCATATGGGAGGGCGCTAGCACCTGCATCAGCATGTAGCTGTAAAACCCTGACAGGTACAGGCCAAGGCCGGCAATGACGATGATGGCGCCTGTACCGGTGGCGGCCTTTTTCCGGCTGCGGCCCCGGGAGTTGGTGGAGGAGAGCAGCATGGATTGGATACTCACCTTCAGCAAAGCGAGAAACTTCGTCATTTCTCTCCCTCCAGTTCCAGGAACACGTCCTCCAGGGAGGAGTCGCCCACCAGTTCCGCCGTGGGACCGGATTTCACCAGCCGTCCGGCCTTGATGATAGCGATTTTATCGCACAGCTTCTCCGCCACCTCCAGTACATGGGTGGAGAAAAACACCGCCGAACCGCCTTGACACAGTTCTGCCAGATACCCCTTCATCAGGTGGGAGGCGGCGGGGTCCAGCCCAACGAAGGGCTCGTCCAGGATCAGCAGCTTGGGCCGGCGGATGAAAGCGGAGATCAGGGCCAGCTTCTGGCGCATCCCGTGGGAATAGCTGCCGATGGGTGAGCCCAGGTTCCCGGTCAGCTCAAAGGCGCCGGCGTACTTGCCAATGTCGGCGGTGCGCTGCTCTGCCGGGATGCCGTACAGGTCGGCAATGAAATTGAGATAGTCAATGCCCTTCATGAACTCGTAAAGGTCCGGGTTGTCGGGCAGGAAAGCGG
>CAJUEG010000174.1 GCA_910584835.1 uncultured Oscillospiraceae bacterium
CGCCCACGAGCTGCTGGCCCAGCCCGACATCGACGGCGGCCTCATCGGCGGCGCGTCCCTGAAGCCGGACGACTTCATGGCCATCATCAATGCAGCAAATCAGGAGTGATTTC
This sequence comes from uncultured Oscillospiraceae bacterium, assembly GCA_910584835.1. Classification (GTDB taxonomy): domain Bacteria; phylum Bacillota; class Clostridia; order Oscillospirales; family Oscillospiraceae; genus Enterenecus. The sequence continues at coordinate 114 of CAJUEG010000174.1, forward strand.
ATTGAAAACACCCACCACTTTAATCATTATGGACGGCTTTGGCCTGTCCTCCTCCACAGCGGCGGGGGACAACGCCATCAAGGCCGCCAACACCCCCAACCTGGACCGCATTTTTGAGGAAAACCCCACCTGCAGGCTGTCCGCCTCGGGGCTGGATGTGGGTCTTCCCGACGGGCAGATGGGCAACAGCGAGGTGGGCCACACCAACATCGGCGCGGGCCGGGTGGTGTTCCAGGACCTGCCTAAAATCACCAAGGCCATCCAGGACGGGGACTTCTTTGAGAATCCCGCCTACAAGGACGCCATGCTGGCAGCCAAAAACGCCGGGAAGGCCGTCCACATCTACGGCCTGATGTCCAACGGCGGCGTCCACAGCCACATTACCCACATTCAGGCGGCGGTGAAGATGGCCCACGGCCTGGGCTGTCCCAAGATTTTCGTCCACTGCTTCATGGACGGCCGGGATGTGCCCCCCACCTCCGGCAAGGGCTTCGTAGCCCAGATGAAGGAGACCTGCGACCAGTATGGCGCGCAGATCGCCACCATCTCCGGGCGCTACTACGCCATGGACCGGGACACCAACTGGGACCGGGTGGAGCGCTCCTATAAGGCCATGGTGTACGGCGAGAGCGAGCAGCGCTTCATCGGCGACCCGGTGGGGGCCATGCAGGCCAGCTACGACGCGGGGGTCACCGACGAGTTTGTGGTGCCCGTCATCACCGCGGACCACGCCGAGATTGGCGAGGGCGACTCCATTATCTTCATGAACTTCCGCCCGGACCGGGCCCGGGAGATCACCCGCACCTTTGTGGACCCAGACTTCAAAGGGTTTGAGCGCAAAAAGGGCTTTTTCCACGTGAATTACGTGTGCACCACCTCCTACGACGCGTCCATGCCCAACGTGGTTGTCGCCTTCCCCAAGGAGAGCCTGGACAATATCTTCGGGGAGTATATCGCCCAGCAGAACATGACCCAGCTGCGCATCGCCGAGACCGAGAAGTACGCCCACGTCACCTTCTTCTTCAACGGCGGCGTGGAGCAGGTGTTCGCCGGCGAGGACCGCTGCCTCATCCCCTCCCCCAAGGTGGCCACCTACGACCTCCAGCCCGAGATGAGCCAGCCCGAGGTCACCGCCGAGGCGGTGGAGCGCATCAGGAGCGGCAAATACGACGTGGTGATCCTCAACTTCGCCAACTGCGACATGGTGGGACACACCGGCGTCTTTGACGCCGCCGTCAAGGCCGCCGAGGCGGTGGACAGCGGCGTGGCCCAGGTGGTGGCCGCCACTCGGGAGATGGGCGGCGTGGCCATCATCACCGCCGACCACGGCAACGCCGAGCATATGGCGGAGCCGGACGGCTCCCCCTTCACCGCCCACACCACCAACCTGGTGCCCTGCTGTGTGGTGGGCGCGGACGTGAAGCTGCGGGACGGCCGCCTGGCCGACCTGGCCCCCACCATGCTGGACCTGATGGGCCTGAACAAGCCCGCGGAGATGACCGGGCAGACGCTGATTGTAAAGTAAACCTGCCGCCCTTTGCACCTGTTGTAGGGGCGCACATGGTGCGCCCGCCGGAGAGGCGCCGGGAGGCGCGGGCGTACGATGTGCGCCCCTACATGGGCCGTTATTTCCTATTTACGCGATTTTTGAAAATTTGAAAGGAGCTTGATTCCCATGAAACAGATGCTTGAGATCGTTGACGTCCTTGGCCGTGAAATTATCGACTCCCGCGGCAACCCCACCGTGGAGGTGGAGGTCGTCCTGGAGGACGGCACCATGGGCCGCGCCGCCGTGCCCTCCGGCGCTTCCACCGGCGTGCACGAGGCCTGCGAGCTGCGGGACGGCGACAAGGGCCGCTACCTGGGCAAGGGCGTAGAGAAGGCCGTGGCCAATGTGAACACCGAGCTGGCCGAGTGCCTGATCGGCATGAACGCCCTGGACCAGGTGTCCATCGACAAGGCCATGATCGAGCTGGACGGCACCCCCAACAAGGGCCGCCTGGGCGCCAACGCCATCCTGGGCTGCTCCCTGGCCGTGGCCAAGGCCGCCGCTGAGAGCCTGGGCACCAGCCTGTACAACTATATCGGCGGCGTCAACGCCAAGACCCTGCCCGTCCCCATGATGAACATCCTCAACGGCGGCGCTCACGCCACCAACAACGTGGAGATCCAGGAGTTCATGATTATGCCCGTGGGCGCCCCCACCTGGAAAGAGGCCCTGCGCCGCTGCGCCGAGGTGTTCCACCAGCTGAAGAAGACCCTGAAGGACAACGGCACCCCCGCCGCCGGCGTGGGCGACGAGGGCGGCTACGCCCCCAACCTGA
>CAJUEG010000175.1 GCA_910584835.1 uncultured Oscillospiraceae bacterium
CAAATATCAATCAGATCGCCCACAACACCAACGCCAGAAAGGAGGCGGGCCAGACCGATATTGACGAGGCCGTGAAGCTGGTGCGGCAGGCATACCGGTTGATAAAGGAGGCCCTGTAATGGCCTACGATAAAATTATCACCGTCCGTTCCCGACTGGACCATTGTGTGGACTATGTGCTGAACCATGAAAAAACCGACATGGCCGCTGTGCTGGATTACATTGGCCGGACAGATAAAAACGCCCTGCCAGACGGCCGCTCCGTTTTGGAGACGGCCATCAACTGTGATCTGAAGAGCGCCTATCAGGATATGCAGGAGACCAAGCGCCGCTGGGGAAAGCCCGGCGGCGTTTTAGGGTATCACCTGATCCACGCCTTTGCCCCCGGAGAAGTCACCCCGAAACAGGCCCATGAGATCGGTGTGGAGTTCGCGTCCCGGCTGCTGGGGGACCGCTACGAGGCGGTCATTTCCACCCATTTAGACCGGGACCACCTGCATTGTCATATCCTGTTCAACTCCGTTTCCTTTGTGGACGGGGCTAAGTACAAGAATACTTTTAAGGACTACTACGGGGATATTCGCGGCATTTCCAATGAAGTCAGCCGCACCCACGGCCTTTCCGTGATCGAGCCGGGAGAGGGCGGCAGGCACTATGCGGAATGGGACGCGGAGGCCCAAGGCAGGCCCACTCTCCGGGCACTTGTCCGGCAGGACATTGAGGCCGCCATCGCCAGCGCCTACACCATGAAAACCTTCTGGCAGCAGCTGGAGGAGCTGGGCTATACCGTCAAGCGGGGGGCCAATGTCAAGCACACCGCCGTCAAGCCCCCCGGAGGCCAGCGGTTTTTCCGGCTGGACAGTCTGGGCGGCGGCTACACGGAAGCGGACATTCAAGCCCGGCTGTCCGGCGTCCGTTCCGGCGAGGCCCCGCCGTCCGCTCCAGCCAGCCCATCCTTCCACCCCCTCGTCCAGCCGCTGATGCCGGGCCGGAGATACCGGCCAAAAGGCGGCATCCCCGGCAGGCCCCGCAAACTGAAAGGCTTGCGTGCCCTCTACTTCAAGTATCTCTATCTGCTGGGGGCTGTCCCGAAGCGCCGTCCGAAAAAACGGGAGGCGTTCGTCTCACGGGCGGAGATCATCAAGTTTGACCGCTATCAAGAGCAATTCCAATATCTGATGAAAAACCGCATTGAGACAGCAGACCAGCTATCCATGCAGTATGACGCGCTGCAAGCCAGCATCGACGCACTGACGGACCAGCGGCGGGAATTGTATAGAATCCGCCGCGCCGGTCATGGTGGCGGCACTGTGACGGACGAGATCACCGGCCTGACCGCCAAATTGCGGGAGCTGCGCCGGGAGTTGAAATTGTGTGCCCGCATTGAGAAAGGCATTTCCGCAGTACAGGAGACAGTGCGGGCCGATACCAGCGAAGCAAGGAGCGTGATCCATGAAAAAACTGATAAAAGCGGACCTCAGCGGCATTTTGAAACTGGCCGGAGAACACCAGCCGATCATGGACGGGAGCGTTGAACGGAGTATTGCCCTGCTGCAACGCCGCAGGCATACCGACTATTTGTTTCTGGCCCATCGCGGGCGCTGCCGGTTGTCCGACCTGCCAACGGTGTACGAACCCGGCGCTCCCGCAAATCTGGAATGGCTGGCCTGCCAGGGCGTCACAGCATGGCCAGTGATTGCCCTCTTTCTCCGTGCGGACAAAACCGTGGAGGGCCAGCCCTGGGGCAGTGTTACCCTGCTGAACCACCAGACAGCCGCAGAGGATGTGCGTATCTTCTCCGCCCTGCCGGAGAGCCAGCGGGAGCGGCATATCCGTCTGCTTTCCAAACGGTATGCCAACCATACCTGTTACTGCTCTATGCTGGAAGTCATTCAATATCTGAAAACAGGAAGGGGTGAAAGTCAATGGATGTAAGCGGTGATGTGGCCGACCTGATGGTGAAAGAGAGCATCCAGCTCACCGAGGCCAGTATCAAGCTGCTGGCGGCAGGCGGCACCAGTCTGGCGGCGCTGCTGTGGGCGCTGGCAAAGGAGGACAAAAAGCTGGTGGGCAAGGCTGGCATGGGCCGCCTGCTCCGGGAGAACAAGGAGCTGAAGGTGTTCCAGATCAAGGAGAGCGACCTTGCGGAGTTCCGGGCCTATGCCAAGAAAAACGTCCTGTACTCTGTTGTAAAGGACAAACGGAGGACGGACGGCGTGGTGGACCTTGTGACGAATGTGGATTTTGTGTCCCAAGTCAACCTGTTCATGGAGCGGCGGGGCTACGGCGCTCCCGCCAGAGGAAAGGAGGACGGGGAGCCAAAAAAAGCCGTCCCCCGCGCTCGACCCGGCAGCTCCTCACCACAGCGCGGGAGTGGCTCGACGCCATCGCAGAGCGAGAGGAGGACGACGA
>CAJUEG010000176.1 GCA_910584835.1 uncultured Oscillospiraceae bacterium
CCGGAGCGGCGGCGGGGGGAGACGGTGCCGTTCTCCATGTCCCGGTCGCCCACCACCAGCATGAAGGGAACCTTCTCCAGGGTGGCCTCGCGGATTTTCTTGCCGATCTTCTCGCTGCGCTCGTCCACCTCGCAGCGGAAGCCCTGGGCCTCCAGCCTGGCGGCCACCTCCTTGGCGTAGCCCTCCGCCCGGTCGGTGACGGGCAGCACCTTCACCTGCACCGGGGCCAGCCAGGCGGGGAAGGCCCCGGCGAAGTGCTCGGTGATGACGCCGATGAACCGCTCGATGGAGCCCAGCACCACCCGGTGGATCATGACGGGGCGGTGCTTCTGGCCGTCCTCGCCGGTGTACTCCAGCTCGAAGCGCTCGGGGAGCTGGCTGTCCAGCTGGATGGTGCCGCACTGCCAGGTCCGGCCCAGGGAGTCGGCCAGATGGAAGTCCAGCTTGGGGCCGTAGAACGCGCCGTCCCCCTCGTTGATGACGAACTCCTTGCCCATGCCGGTGATGGCGTCCTTCAGGATGTCCTGGTTGCGCTCCCACTCGTCCACGGTGCCGATGTGGTCCTCCGGCATGGTGGACAGCTCGATGGTGTAGGTCAGGCCGAAGGTGGAGTATACCTCGTCGAACAGGCGGACCGTCTCCTGGATCACGTCCTTCATCTGGTCCCGGGTCATGAACACGTGGGCGTCGTCCTGGGTGAAGCAGCGCACCCGGAACAGGCCGTGGAGGGCCCCGGACAGCTCGTGGCGGTGGACCAGGCCCAGCTCGCCCACCCGCAGGGGCAGCTCCTTGTAGGAGTGGGGCTCGCTGGCGTACACCAGCATGCCGCCGGGGCAGTTCATGGGCTTGACGGCAAAGTCCACCTCGTCGATGACGGTGGTGTACATATTATTCTTGTAGTGGTCCCAGTGGCCGGAGCGCTCCCACAGCTGGCGGTTGAGCATGATGGGGGTGGAGATTTCCACGTAGCCGTACTTCTTGTGGACCTGCCGCCAGTAGTCGATGAGGGTGTTCTTCAGCGTCATCCCCTTGGGCAGGAAGAAGGGGAAGCCGGGGCCCTCGTCCCGAAGCATGAACAGGCCCAGCTCCTTGCCCAGGCGGCGGTGATCCCGCTTCTTGGCCTCCTCGATGCGGGCCAGGTGGGCGTCCAGGTCGTCCTTCTTGGGGAAGGCGATGCCGTAGATGCGCTGGAGGGTCTCGCGGTTGGAATCGCCCCGCCAATAGGCGGCGTTGCAGGCGGTGAGCTTGAGGGCGTTGCCCTTGATGCGCCCGGTGGAGTCCAGGTGGGGGCCGGCGCACAGGTCGGTGAACTCGCCCTGACGGTAGAAGCTGATGTGGGCGTCCTCGGGGAGATCGTTGATGAGCTCCACCTTGAAGGGCTCGCCCTTCTCCTCCATGAAGGCCAGCGCCTCGGCCCGGGGCAGCTCGAAGCGCTCCAGCTTCAGCTTTTCCTTGCAGATTTTGCGCATTTCGGCCTCGATCTGCTCCAGGTGCTCCGGGGTGAAGGCGAAGGGGGCGTCCATGTCGTAGTACCAGCCCTCGTCGATGGAGGGGCCGATGGCCAGCTTGACCTCCGGCCACAGGCGCTTCACAGCCTGGGCCATCACGTGGGAGCAGGTGTGCCAATAGGTCTTTTTGTATGCTTCGTTTTCAAAGGTGTACTGATTGTTTTCCTCGGACATAACGATTCCTCCTTGTGTTGGGGTAAGAAAATGAAAACCTCACCCCTGAAATTCAGGGGTGAGGCGTAAATACGTCCCACGGTTCCACCCTGCTTACGGGAGGTGCGGAGCCGCCGCGAACAGCACGGATGGACCGAAGCGAAGGGCGCTGGTCCCCAGTGGGGACCGACCAGCGCCGACCGGGCCGGAGGCGAGAGCTGAGCGGAAAGCCACGAAATGGCTTGCAGACCAGCCCGAGCCGCAGGGAAGCCGCGCGTCGCGAACAGGCGCAGCATGACAGCCCGTCGCTTGAGGCCGCTGTAACGTGCGGCGGACGTCCCGCTCCTCGCGGGCGGCTCGGGAGCGGTACCGCCCGCCGCCCTGCGCGGGACGCTTCCACCAAAACGCGTCCCTCTCTGTGCGCCGCCTCGCGGGTTCTTCTCCGTCTTTGCCGGTTTGAGAGAACTATATCACCGGGCGGGGGAGTTGTCAAGGGGGAAGGGGCGGGAAAAGCTGGGGCGGGACGCAGAAGGCCCCTGGTTCAACCGGCGGCGCGCCGCGGGCGCATGGCTCCAGGGGTTAACGAAACAGCGCCGCCAGGGACTGGGAGTAGGGCGGGCGGCAGATTCCCTTTTCCGTGACGATGCCGGCGATGAGGGAGTGGCCGGTCACGTCGAAGGCGGGGTTGTAGCACTTCACCCCCGCCGGGGCCATGGGCTGGGCGTAGAATTTGGA
>CAJUEG010000177.1 GCA_910584835.1 uncultured Oscillospiraceae bacterium
CGGGCCTGGGTGACGGAGCGGATGAAGTCCTGCCCCCGCTGCTTCACCCGCTCCTGGGCCTCCTTCTGCTCGTAGAAGTCGTCCAGCAGCTGGGAGAAGGTGGGGTAGCGGCGCAGCTCCACCGAGGGGCCGTATTGCAGCACGCTCTGGAAGGTGAAGTCGAAGGGCTTCCCGTCCCGGATGAGGACGGTGGGGGTGAAGTCCCCTGCCCGCACCCGGTCCATGAGCCGGTGAAAACGCTCCGCCAGCCCCTCCCGGCTGCCCTCCCCCTGGAACGCCAGCTCCCGGGCGGTGAGGGGGGACAGGCCGTTGAAGGTGTCCAGCAGCCACCTGTCCTGGCCGTCCCCCTCGGGGGCGCTGGACAGCACGAAGGCGCGCAGCTCCTCGGGGGGCATGGCGGCGGGGTCCAGCCGCCCGGTGGGCTCCGGGGGCTGGTAAAACAGCCCCGGCATCACAGGCCGCTTGACGGACAGGTCCCCGTCGGCCCGGCGCATGCAGTCGGTGATCCGGCCCGCGCCGTCCAGCATGATGAGGTTGGATTTGCGGCCGATGCACTCCAGCACCAGCCGCCGCTCCACCCGGTCCCCCAGCTCGTCCAGGGTCTCGAAGCGGAAGTCCAGCAGCCGCTCCATGGAGGGCTGGGTAAGCTCCAGCAGCCGCGCCCCGGTGAAGTGCTTGCGCAGCAGCATGCAGAACATGGGGGGCGTCTCCGGGTTCTCCCGGGGCACCCTGGTCAATTGCGCCCTGGGGTGGGCGGGGCTGGCGGAGAGGAGCAGGCGCACGTTGTCCCGCCCGGCCCGCATGTGGAGCACCGCCTCGTCCCGGGCGGGCTGGTAGAGCTTGTCCACCTTGCCGCCCGTCAGGGTCTGCCGCAGCTCCCCGGCCAGCGCGGTCATGAAAATTGCGTCAAATGGCATGAGGCTGTCCCTCCCAGCTAAATTTTGGGGTCCCCGCAAAGCCGTCCTTTGGCTTTGTGGGGAGAGGAGGCGCAAGGGAGCGGCACGAGGAATGGCCGCAAAGCCGTTCCGAGTAGAGCGGACTTTGCGCCGACGAGTCAAAAGGCATGGCTGGCCTCCTCCATCATGGCGTCGAACAGCTCGTTGAGCCGTTCGGTTTTTCCCTGCAGGTACAGCCAGCCGAACAGGGATTCCAGCGCCGTGGCGGCGTGGTACTCCCCCACGCTGGCCCCCCTGGGGACGGCGGCGGTGTGGCTGTTGCGCCCCCGGCGGTAGACGGCCTGCTCTTCCTCGGTGAGCAGGGGGAGGATGGCGTGTACCAATTTGGCCTGGGCGGGGGCGGCCACGTACTTGACGGCGGCCCTGTGCAGCCCGGCGTTGGTGGCCTTGCCGTGGAGGCACAGCCAGGAGCGCACCATCAGCTCGTACACCCCGTCGCCCAGGTGGGCCAGCCCCAGGGCGCTGATGCGCTCCATTGTGTCCTGTCCGGCGGACAGGTGAAAGTAGTCCATGGGAATTTCTCCAATCTCGGAAAATATCGGGGAGATTATATCACAATCCTGAAAAAACGCAAGGGGAAAGGGCGGCTGCCTCGGCAGCCGCCCTGTTGAATGCGCCTATGGTTTGCGCCACACCATCTGGATGTGGGGGATGCCGTCCTCCAGGAATTCCTCCGAGGACTGGACGAAGCCCGCCTTTTCATACAGGCTCCGGGCGTAGGTCTGGGCCTCGATGGTGATGGCCTCCGCCCCGAATTTCTCCCGGGCGGCGCGGATGCCCTCCGCCACGATGCGCCCGCCCAGGCCCTGGCGGCGCTTCACCGCGATCACCCGGCCGATGGAGGCGGTGTCGAAGGTGGCGTGGGGAGGCAGCACCCGCAGGTAGGCCTGGATGCCCCCGGCGTCCGACAGCCAGAGGTGGTAGGCGGTCTTGTCCGCGTCGTCCACCTCCGGGTAGGCGCACTGCTGTTCCACGACGAACACAGCCACCCGCAGCTTGTAGATTGCGAACAGCTCATCCCGGGTGAGCTGGGAAAAATGCTTGACGGTCAGTTCCATAGCCCGTTCTCCTCCAATCTGGTTTACCGCCGCTGCCGCTCAGCCGTATGCCATGCGGCAAAGGCGCTCTCAGGATATGCAAAAGCGTTTCGGTCCCGCTGTCGCGCAGGCCGCCGAAGGCCGGAAAGCGAAGCGGCGCTGATGCGGCAGACGCAATAGCCGTTTCGCCTGCCTGCGCTGTGAGGATAGCCCCCGTAAGCAGGGGGATTCTAAAGGGGGAGGCCGACTATGGAAGCGGCCCGCCCTTTGGGCCGTTTCCATTCGGAGGCCGCCCCCTTTCGCGCGCTCTTTGGTTACTTTCTCTCGCGGGAGAGAAAGTGACATTATTCGCTCCGCAGCGCCTCCACCGGGTCCTTCTTGGCCGCGCCCCGGGAGGGCACCA
>CAJUEG010000178.1 GCA_910584835.1 uncultured Oscillospiraceae bacterium
ATGAAATGCTGTCCACCCTGGTGGAAAAGGGTATCTCCGGGGGCGGCAGCGCGGAGAGGGCACTCCATATGCTGACCTACAAGGGCCGAGACAGCTGGATGGCGGAGGATCTTCTGGAGAAGCGGATGTGGGTGGATGTCAACGACTACCGGGCCCTCCATGCCTGCGTGGAAAACGGCGCTGTGGATGTGGCCAAGCTGCTGCTGGACGGCGGGATGGACTTCGATCAGTACCGCCAGCGGTTCCCTGGCAGCGGCAGCCCTGACACCATCCAGGCGCTGGAGGAGCATTGGGCAGAGCTTCAGGCCCAAGCCCAAGAGCAGGGCGAAGAACAGGCCCCTGCTGTAAGCGGGGCCCCCATCGAAGCCCAGCGGAGCGGGTTCGATGGGGAGAGGAGCCCCAGCGAAATGAGTGAACCCTGTCCGCAGGACGGGGTGAGTGATATGGAGCTTGGGGCGACGATGGGGGGGATGCAGTTTGGTTGATCCCGTCCTGGTGGCGAAAGCCGCCGCCACCCTGCTCACCAACGAAAAAGCCAGGAAGGGCGTGGGCTGGGCCATCGCTGCCATCCTCTCCCCCGTCATCGTGGTGGTGGCCCTGCTGTGCGTCCTGGGTTCCGGCGCAGTGAGCCACAACATCTCCGCCGCCCAGCTGTGCTTCCAGGGCGGCGAGATCCCCGCCGATGTCCCCGCAGAGTACCGGGTGTGCATTGAGCAGACCCGGGCCAGCTTCGCGGAGCTGGATGAGATCATCGCGGACATCCAATCGAATATGGATGAGGGAAACAGCCTCGACCCCATCCGGGTCAAGGCTGTGTTTTTCTCCCTGTATTTCGGCGGCGAGGCCCCGCCCCTCGCCCAGTTTGCCCACTGCTTCGCGTCCAGCGAAACCCGGACTGAAACGGTCACCGAGAAGGATGAGGACGGTAATGAAATTGAGGTGGAGCGCATCTATAACGTGTTCGTTCCCATTGAGGATATGGCTAAGGTGTACGCCAACCTCGCCGCCTCCCTGGGTGTCGAGATCACAGAGGAACAGAAAACCAACGCCGACAGCGTGTACAACCTGATCAAGTACGGCTATCCCGCGGCGGGCGGCGGTAGCTTCGATGGCGCGGATGTGCCCTATGTGGGTGCGGACGGCTTCTGCTCCCCGGTGGGGGCAAACTGGCGGAACATCGTCACCTCTGAATTCGGCGGGCGGATTGACCCCATCACCGGCCAGCGGGACGGCCACACCGGCATGGATTTGGCCGTCCCCACCGGCACCCCCGTCCGGGCGGCGCTGCCGGGTACGGTGCGGGTGGCCAAGTACGACTCCAGCTACGGCTACTACGTGACCATCGGGCATGAGAACGGCCTGCTCACCCTGTACGGCCACAACTCCCGCCTGCTGGTGCGGCCCGGCCAGACCGTCCAGGCCGGGGACGTGATCTCCCTGTCCGGTTCCACCGGGCGGTCTACCGGGCCCCATCTCCACTTTGAGGTGCGGGTCAACGGGCAGCGGACGAACCCAAGGTACTACCTGCCCTGAGAAATAAAGCATAGGAGTGAACGCTGATGAATGAACCGATCCAGGTACCGATGCCCGGAGCGGCGCTTCCGATCCTGATGAAGCAAGGTGGAAAAGATAAATACACCCTGAGCGAGCTTGGGGAGCTGATCGACCCGGTGTACCGGGTATACGGGGAGCAGATCCGCCGGTGCATTTTTGGCCTCACCGGCTACGCCGCCCAATGCGCAGCGGTGCGTCATGAGGAACAAATCCCCAAACTGCGGGAGCGTATTGTGATGATGGGGGGCTTCTGGAGTACAGAGGAAGATACCTCTGTCGATCCTTATGAAATTTCGGAGCGGAACTATGGCCGTCCCTTTGACGAGGCCGTAGCAGAAGCCAGACAAACCGGCGCCGCGCCTCCGATGACAGAACAGGCCATGCGGGACGTTCTGACCGGGCTGGAGGTGCATATGCAGGAGATGGACAACTCCGGGGATTTGGACGATCTGATTGCCGAATATGACTTGATGGCCCAGCAATTGCGGGCGGAGTGGAAGATAGAGCCGCCTGCATCCCAGCAAACGGTGCTGACGATGGAGGGCATGAGTTTATAAGACCATCCTCCCATTGACCCACCGCTCCACAAAACAATTTTTACATGGAGATGAGACAACATGAAAATCAGAGCAGAAATGGGCCGCCGGCGTGCGCCCCTGTGCCCGCCTGAATATCAGGTGGACAAGGTGGTGGAGCTTCCCAACGCGCAGTTCGCGGCCTTTCTGATGAGGCCGCTGGATCGGTATGACTTCATCAGGAGCAATCAGGTCGAGCCGCACCAGGGCACCGGCCATGACCACTGCCTGCTGGTGCTGGGCGAGGGCC
>CAJUEG010000179.1 GCA_910584835.1 uncultured Oscillospiraceae bacterium
GCGCTGCCCCCCCGCGCGGCAGGGAACACCCGGCCGGGGGCGTTCCTTTCTCTCCCGCGAGAGAAAGGAACCAAAGAGCGCGCCTACGGGGCTCCGCCCCTTAGGTATCCCCGTTTGCGGGAGATCCCTATACGGGAATTGGGCGCAAACCCTTCCGGCGCACGCGGCCTTCGACGCGGCTCCCCCTATTGGCGCTGCCGCCCGCAGGTGCAGTACTGCCCGTGGACGGCGTCCACAGCGCCGCGCCTCAGTTTGCGCACCCCCTGCCCCGGGTGCTCCCTCATCGGTTGACCGCCCGCTTCTCCGTCCGGCCCATCAGCCAATCTACGGACACGTCAAAAAAATCGGCAATTTGAAGCAGGCTTTTATAATTCGGCAAATGCCCATCGGCCTCCAGCCGCTGGTAATGACGGTAATTAAAATTGAGTGTACCAGCGGTTTCCTCCTGGGTCAAGCCCTTTTCACTTCGCAATATTTTTAGCCGTTCATTAAAAATCATTTTTCCACTTCCCTCTTGACACGTACAAAAACGCCGTGTATAATACGTACAAGAAGGTACGTATTATCGTTTCGTCCGATTCACCCCGCGCACATCCGTCCGCCCCATCAGCCAGTCTACCGATACATCGTAAAAATCCGCGATTTTCATCAGTGTGTCATAATGGGTTTTTGCGCCATCCCTCTCAAGACGTTGATAAGTTCTTACTGGCATATCTATACTTTTTGCCACCTTGTCTTGTGTCAATCCACGTTCGCTTCGCAATTCTTTTAGTCTATCATTAAAAATCATGTGTGTCACCCCTTGACCCATAACTTTTGTCGTGCTATAATTTATCACGCAACAAGTACGTATATTATGGAGGTATATTGAAATGAAAGAGCAAATCCCCTATCTGGTGGAAGAACTCTATTATCATTATTCCCATGAGCTTGTCCCGGAAAGCTGGGCTGGCGGGTTTGAGGACAATCCGGTACAAGGGCATGGATTGTGGTCATTTTATCAAGGTCTACGGCTGGGCCTTCGGCTTTCCGCCGCCTGTCTTGACCAGCTCTAGGGCCTGTCCGGGCCAAGGGGGCAGACCAAGGAGCACGCGCCGAAGGGTCCGGCACTCAGGCGCGGGTGGTGGACTCTGCCCGCCTTTCAGTGTCTAAACACCGGCGGCAGCGCCAATAGGGGGAGCCGCGCCGAAAGCCCCACGCGCCGGGAGGGTCCGCTCCCGGTCCCCGTACAGGGCGTCCCCCGTAGAGGGGGTTCTTAGGGGGAAGCCCGCCTGTGGACGCGGCCCGCCCTTGGGGCCGTGTCTACCCGGCGGGGTGCCCCCTAAGCGTGTCTTTGGTTACTTTCTGCACGGGCAGAAAGTAACACCCTCCCCTACTTCCGTTTGGCGGAGCGGCGCTTCTCGTCCTCCTCATAGGCCTTGATGATGCGCTGCACGATGACGTGGCGCACCACGTCCGCCCCGGTGAGCTGGCAGATGGAGATGTCCTCCACCCCTTTGAGCACCCGCATGGCCTCCTTGAGGCCGGACACCTTGTCCGCCGGCAGGTCGATCTGGGTGGCGTCGCCGGTGATGACGATCTTGGACCCGAAGCCCAGCCGGGTCAGGAACATCTTCATCTGCTCCCGGCTGGTGTTCTGGGCCTCGTCCAGAATGATGAACGAGTCGTCCAGCGTCCGGCCGCGCATATAGGCCAGGGGGGCCACCTCAATGTTCCCCCGCTCCACATATTTCTGGTAGGTCTCCGCCCCCAGCATGTCGAACAGCGCGTCGTAGAGGGGCCGCAGGTAGGGGTCCACCTTGGACTGCAAATCCCCCGGGAGGAAGCCCAGCCGCTCCCCGGCCTCCACGGCGGGGCGGGTCAGGATGATCCGGTTGATCTGCTTTTCCCGGAAGGCGGCCACCGCCGCCGCCACCGCCAGATAGGTCTTGCCGGTGCCGGCGGGGCCCACGCCGATGGTGACGGTGCTGTTTTTGATGGCGTCCACATATTTCTGCTGGCCGATGGTCTTGGCCTTGATGGGCTTGCCCTTGGCGGTGACGCACACCACGTCCCCCGCCAGCTGGGCGATCTTGCCCTCGTTGCCGGAGCGGACCAGCTCAATGATATAGCGCACATTCTGCTGGCCGATGGCCTCCCCCTTGGCGGACAGGGTGAGCAGGCCCTGGATGGCCTTCACCGCCAGCATGACGTTTTCGCCCTCGCCGGAAATTTTCAGGTTGGACTCCCGGTTCACCACCGACACGTCCAGCTCCTGTTCAATGAGGCGGATGTTCTCGTCGAACAGGCCGAACAGGTTGACGGCCTCCTCCATCCGCTCGATGCTGATGCTCTGTTCTGTCATTGG
>CAJUEG010000180.1 GCA_910584835.1 uncultured Oscillospiraceae bacterium
CACGCTGGGTCCCAATCTCGGCAATGCGGGTATGGATATTGGTATAGACCGTGTTGATGATATTCAGGACCCCGATCAGCCCGATAAACAGGATCAGGCCCCAGGCCAGCATATTGATCTGGGCCGCACTCTCCTCCATCTGCCGGTCTGTCTGCTCGTAGGATACCGTGGAGGTTCCCGGCACCCGCTGGCAGAATTGCTCCAGCACCATGTCAAAGGCCTCTCGATCCGCATTCGTGTCCAGCGCTGGCCGCAGCTCCGCATATGCGTCCGTACCGGTCAGCTGCGGGGAAAGCCGGTCACTGGTCAGCACCTGGACGCCATTGATAAAGCCGCTATTCCCCACGGAGAAATAGCCCTCGTAGCCGCTCAGGGAGAGCAGCACAGGTAGTTCTTTGCCCGCAATGGTGATGGTACTGCCCGCTTCCACATGGGTCGTGCCATAGGACACGCCCTCAACGGCCATGGGGATGGGGTTTCGGACCACACAGCCCTCCCCGGCTTTCAGCGCTGCCAGCTGCTCCGGTGTAAGCCGTCCGGCAAATTCATGCTCCACCCACCGGTCGTTCAGTCCGAAAATCTGGAAGGTCTCCCCGGGACCGAGTACAAGATCCGTCTCGATCCCTACCGGGCGGTTCTGTCCGTCCAGTTCATAGAGCGTGAACTGCTCCGCCGCCACTGATGTTACACGTTCATCCGCCTCCAGCGCCGCCAGCTCCTCCGGTGTGATCCCGGTCACCTGGTTGACGATGGAATAGTCCCCCAGGTGCTCCGACAGCGTGCCCGCCACACTGAGCAGGGACAAGAACCCCTGCAGAGCGATAAAAACGGTGATGCTCATGACCAGGGACAGGATAGTGATTACCGTGCGGCCACGGCTGCGGCGCAGGTTCAGCCAGGCGTAGTGCCGCTCAAAGCTGCGGATTTTCTTTGCTCTGCCTCTGCCCCGCTTCACTTTAACGCCTGTTCCGGACATGGCGGCCACAGGGGAGACCTTTGCCGCGAACCGTGCCGCCGGGGCCGCCGCCAGGAAGGCGAACACCAGCGTAACGGCGGCACTGAGCAGCAGATAGGCCCACTGTCCTTCGCTGTTGGCGGCGATCATGCTCTTCAGCTGCTCCGTATCCTGGGCCAGGAACATCTCCGGCGACAGCTGACTCAGGGCAGCGTTCAGGATGCCTTTGGCGGACAGCCAGCCCAGCAGCAGCCCCGCCGGGATGCCAATGACACAGAGCAGCAGAACCTCTGCGGAGACCACGGTATAGAGCTGTCCTCTCTCCGCGCCAATGGCCCGCAGTGCGCCGTACTGCCGGATTCGCTGAGAAACGGCGATTTTCAGAATGTTGTAAATCACCAGGCCAGCCGCCAGAAGGATCAGCGCCACCACCAATACACCGACCACCAGCAGCCAGGAGAAACCCGTGTCATCCATCCGTGTCAGTTCTGAATCAGCTGATTCTGTATCATATCGAATCCCCAGCGCGTTCAGAAGCGGAATATTATAGAGCGTGTCCAGCTCGTGAATATTCATCTGGGCACAGAGGTCATCTACCACCGTCTGAAAGCCCTTTTTATCGGTTGTGCGGATGTCCACACTGTAATAGAGGTAGTTATCCGGCAGAAGCGCTGCTGCCGTCCCCTCCCCGGCCAGGCCCAAAATATGGCCGCCGGTATAGCCCAGGAAATTGCTCTCTGTGATGCCAACCAGAGTAAACTCTGCGGTATAATCGTAGGCATCCACTTCAATTCCGTGGCGCAGGGCCTTGGAACAGGAGAGACTGATTTTATCTCCAACCTTCCCGGAGAACCCCAGGAATCGCAAAGCATCTTCTGGCAGGACCAGTTCCATAGGCGTTTCTGGCAGACGCCCCTCCACAAGGCGGGTATAGGTTGGCCGGGTTTTCAGGCCGTCCCCCCAGTACTCCGCCAGATCCAGCGAAAGCTGATCGTTCAGCTCCATATCGCCCAAGGGGACGAACCGGCCCGCGTAAGATAGTCGGGGGTCCTGCTCCAGGAACTGGGCCTGCTCCTCGGTGAGCTGTACAAAGGTGGCGTACCGGTCGCCGCCAATGGCAATGGCCTGCTGCTCCCGCATAGCGGCCAGCACTCCGGCAGACTGCCCTACGGCGGCGGTCATCATGGTGGATAGAATGATGGCGGTGAGAATGAGCAGTGAGGTCATCTTCTGGGCGAACAGTTCCCGCAGCGCCAGTGT
The DNA here is from genome assembly GCA_910584835.1 of uncultured Oscillospiraceae bacterium. Lineage (GTDB taxonomy): Bacteria > Bacillota > Clostridia > Oscillospirales > Oscillospiraceae > Enterenecus. The sequence continues at coordinate 2,216 of CAJUEG010000180.1, forward strand.
GCGATAGTTTTTCATCCCGCCGCCACCTCCGACAGGACTCCATCCATAATTGTCAGCTGCCGGTCCGCCGCGGCGGCGATCCGGTTGTCGTGGGTGATAATCACCAGCGTCTTGCCCATCCG
>CAJUEG010000181.1 GCA_910584835.1 uncultured Oscillospiraceae bacterium
GTGTCATAGTCCCCGGCTTGCAGCAGCTCCAACCGGCTGTTGTAGGCCATGTTGACCGTCCCCACCGCCTGGGCAACGGATACAGCACCCGGCGCGTTCGGCTCCTGAGCGAAGAACAGGCCGAAGGGAGAATTGGCGATGGCGGCGATCACCACGACTACCACCAGGGCCAGCAGCAGGATACTGCCGCCGATGATACTTGCAAGGGCGCTGACAAGGGCAGACGCCGCCTTTGTCACAGCAACCGCCGCTTTTTTCAGGACCACGGCTGAGGTTTTGGCCGCTTTCCCCGCCTGCTGTACGGCCTGCTGGGTCATGCGCCGCTGGGCGTTCTGCCGGAGGCCCCGGACAGGCCGGGAGACAGCGGACTTGATTGGGGCGCGTGCGGCTTTGGGAGCGGAAACGCCTTTTCGGTAGACGGCTCCCCGGATTTTGGGGGTGCTGCCCTTGGCGCTTGCTCCTGTACGCGGGAGTATATCCCGGCCCGTACTGCGGACAGAGTTCAAAGCGCCGGGGGCCTTGCCCTGGGCGGAGAGTCCCGGCTGTTGCGACAGGCCCTGCCGGGGCTTTCCAACTGCCTGACGGCGGGCCTCCCGCTTCAATCGGGCGGAACTGCCTGGGGCCGCCGGGGAACTGGCTGGTTTGGCGGCGGTGCTGACGCTCCTGCGAATGGAGCGCGGCCCCGCGCCTAACTGCTTTCCCGTCGGGTAGGTGGAAGGGCCTGCCGCTGGCCTCCCATTGGAAGATGGGATGGATCGGATTGATTTGATGGATGGGATAGATTGATTTGAGAGAGAAGAAGGTTTTTCTTTTATGCTGGGAGCGGCGGTCCCGGTCCTCTGCTCTTTCAGTCGGACGGCGGGACGCTCCTTGATCCGCATGGTGTGGGCGGGTGTGTCCGCTGGTGCGGCGGGCGTTGCTGGCGCGGAGTGCTCCGCAGGGGGCGCTGGCGGGCGCTGCCCCTTCACCTGGGCTGCCCGCTCCTTTGGCAAGGGTCCCGCACGCTGGCGGAAGCTCACGCTGGTTTGGCGGGGCGGCGGGCTTTCGCCCTCCGGGACGGATGCCGGGGCGTCCGCAGGGGCCGGTGTCTCCGGCACATCCCTGGGCCGCTCCTTGATCCGCTTGTCCGGCTGGCGGTCAGAACGGGGCCGCTCATGGGTCAGAAGCTCGTCCACGGCCCAGCGCCCGGCCCCCTCCACCTGATCGACGGCCTGGACCTCGATGCTCTCGCCTTCCGGCTGGTGCTGGTCAAGCTGCTGGACGTATTTATCCTTCAAGAGCTTGGCCGCCTGCTTCGCGGAAATGGCGGGCTGGGACCGGGCGGCGACTTTCCCGGCGCTCTTTTTCGTTTTCGCCCCTTTGGGCTTTTCCTTGGGTGACGGCATGATATTCCCCCTTTTTACAAAATAACACTCCTGGTATGAAAATTGAGATATACAAAACGGTGCGGCCATGGTAGAATGTGGACAATGGGGGGTGATTCTGTTGGGCCTTACTCTTGAAATGATGGTGCCGAAAACTACCTTTGCCCGCAGGCTGGAAAAACAGATGGACTTTGACTGGCTGATAAACCAGGTAAAGCCCTATTTCCCGGATGCCCAGGACAGGACCGCCGCGCCGGTCCGGGCGCTCTGCCTTATCCTGCTGGAGCACCTGGAGCCCTATGGCCTGCGCTGTGGGGTCAGGCCCCTCTTGGCCTCAATCTATGACAACTGGCGGGACAACACCGCTTATATGCTTCTGCTGCAAGCAGTACCTGGGGATATTCCGGCATATAGGACGCTCTCTGATTTTGGGGACATTCCGGTCTTTGAAGATGTGTTTTATCCTGTTGCCGGTAAGCTCCCGCCGGAAGTGCTGCGGGAGCTGCTGGCCCACGTCCTGACCAACTGCGCGGCCAGCCGTATCGCGGCGGAATATCCAGACCAGCCGCTGCATTACATGAACCGTCTCTCGAAAGAGGAACAGGCTGTGGAAGTGGAGCGGCTGGCCCGTGACTATGCGGAGCAGTTCTATCAAGAGGTCGCCGCATACCGGGAGTTGGCAGGTCAATAAAAATCAGCCCTCCACCGGCATCGGTGAAGGGCTGATAATGCGTCTCAAATTGAGACGTATTTCGACATGGTTCTACCTGTCACCGGGGGTCGTGGTCATCAAGCGGTACAACTCCGTATCCCTGGGAAACTCGTTGGCGAAGGGGACGATGGAGCCGCCCACGCGGATCAGGCCGTGGCCCGCCTCGGCGCTGGTGATGTAGGACATTTGATTGGTGGAGATATTCAGCAGCTTGGCAAGCTCGGCCCGGTCGGTGGCCGCCTGGTTCAGCAGCACCA
>CAJUEG010000182.1 GCA_910584835.1 uncultured Oscillospiraceae bacterium
CGTATAGGCCTCCCCCGTAAAAATGGTGGTTCTTAGGGGGCGGCCATCCTGTGAGCGCAGGGCCGCCCTCCGGCCCGGAGCCGAACCGGTGGCCACCCCCTAAGCGCGCTCTTTGGTTACTTTCTCTCGCGGGAGAGAAAGGAACGCCCCCGGCAGGGTGTTCCCTGCCGCGCAGGGGGGCAGCGCCCCTGCCCCAGGAAGGAGGATTTCCATGCCCAAGCATAAAATTATCATCTCCGCCGACGTCCCCGGCGTGGGCGACAGCCTGCGCAGCTTTCTGCGCAGGGTCATCCGCACCGCCCTGGACGAGGAGGGAGTGGAGGCCCCCTGCGAGATCAACGTGCTGGTGACCGGCGACGGGGGCATCCACCAGATCAACTTGGATATGCGGGGGGTGGACGCCCCCACCGATGTGCTGTCCTTTCCCATGTTCGACTTAACGCCGGGGGACAAGCCCCAGCCGGGGGACGCCGACCCGGCCACGGGGCTGGTGCCCCTGGGGGACATGTGCATCTCCCTGGAGCGGGCAAAGGCCCAGGCCAAGGAGTACGGCCACTCCAACCGCCGGGAGCTGGCCTATCTGGCGGTCCACTCCACCCTCCACCTGCTGGGCTACGACCACCTGGACGAGGGGCCTATGAAGGCGCAGATGCGGGAGCGGGAAGAGGCCGTTCTGGGCGCTTTGGGTATCACACGGAGGGAAAAAGCGTGAAAAGGGGAGCACTTTTGCTGGCGGCGGCGCTGGCGCTGCTGCTGGCGGGGTGCGGCGCGGGGGAGCCGGAGGCCGGTGCGTCCCCGTCCTTGGAGCCGTCCCAGCCGGTGACGGCGGCACCCCGGCTGCCGGAAACGCCCGGCCCGCTGACGGAGGAATTGGAGCCGTCCCCCGCCCTCACCCCGGAGGAGATTCTGGCCCGGCAGCCGGTGGACGACACCCACGACGCCTTCCTGGTGGATACCGGGGGGAAGCTGGGGACGCTGCTGGTGACGGTGGAGCTGGGAGAGCGGGAGCAGGACTTGGAGCTGAGGGAAACCCCGCTGTATATTGCAATCTGGAATCCTGCGGATATGAGTGAGGCCATCCAGGAGATGGAATCGACGATATTCAACGTATTCCATCGGTACGCGGAATTGGATGCCAACTTTGACGGGTATATGGATTTCAGCTATATGTATGCCATGGGGAACCAGCCATGTTACTCGCATCTCTGGATTTGGGACGAGGACGCGGAGCAGTTTGTGGAGGTGCCGGAGTACGCGGAGATATCCATGCCCTGCTGCGACCCGGAGACGGGGATCATCGACGGCTTTGCCCGCAACAGCGGAGCCGGCGACGGCGTGACCACCTTCCACCGCTGGGAGGGCGGGGAGCTGGTGTGTGTTCGGCGGATCAAGACGTGGTGGTGGGAGCCGGAGGATAAGATACTCACCGAGGAAGAGCTGACGGTGTTTCTCTACGGGATAAAGGTGGAGGATCGGATCAATGGAGAACTGACCCAGGTGTACTACAAGGAGTTTCCCCCGGGGGAGGATTTCTTTGACGAGCGGGCGAAATGGGAAAACCTGGACTACCACGGGGAAGACTAAACATACTTACAGAAATGCTCAAAGAAAGTTGAGGATCACCTAATGAACATCAAAAAATCAGGCATCATCACCATCTGCGGACGGCCCAACGTGGGCAAGTCCACGCTGACCAACACCCTGGCGGGGGAGAAGGTGGCCATCGTCTCCCCCAAGCCCCAGACCACCCGCAACCGCATCTGCGCCGTCCTCAACCGGGGGGACAGCCAGTTCGTGTTTGTGGACACGCCGGGGCTGCACCGCGCCCGCACCCGCCTGGGCGACTACATGGTGAAGGTGGTGCGGCAGTCCGTGGCCGACGTGGACGGGGTGATGCTGCTGGTGGAGCCGGTGGACCACATCGGCGGGCCGGAGCAGGAGCTCATCGACCGCATCAGGGCGCTGGGCGCCCCCGCCGCCCTGGTCATCAACAAGATCGACATGGTGGAGAAGGAAAAGCTGCTGTCGGTGATGGCGGTGTACGGCGCGGCCTTTGATTGGGACGCGGTGGTGCCCATCTCGGCGAAAACCGGGGAGGGTGTGGACGAGCTGCTGGAGGTGCTGGGCGGGTGGCTGCCCGAGGGGCCCCAGCTGTTCCCCGACGGGGCGGTCACCGACCAGCCGGAGCGGCAGATCATGGCGGAGATCGTCCGGGAGAAGCTGCTGCGGGAGCTGGACCAGGAGATCCCCCACGGCACGGCGGTGGAGGTGACCAAATTCTCCCAGCGGGACAACGACATCATCGACTGCCA
>CAJUEG010000183.1 GCA_910584835.1 uncultured Oscillospiraceae bacterium
GCAAGCATCGCGTCCGGCTATACGCCGCCCGCACTCGCCGGGGCACTGCCCCGGCACCCCCTACCCCCTAAAGGGGGAGAAAGGAGTTTAATGCAGAAGAAGAAAACCGAAATCATCACCGCCCGGATGACCCCGGCGGACAAAAAGACCATCCATCAGCGGGCCAGGATCGCTGGTATGACCGTCACGGATTACCTCACCACCTGTGCCTTGGGCAAAGAGATCGTCCGGGTGGATGGGCTGGACGGTCTGCTCTCTGAGCTGAAGGCCCAGGGACGCAACCTGAACCAGCTCACCACGCTGGCCAACATGGGTCGGATCACCGTTCTGCGTGGCGACGATTTAATCAGTGAGTATACTCGCCTATGTGACGCAGTGAGTACGCTGATTCGGGAGGCGCGCTGATGGCGACCTTCACCGCGATCCAATGCAAAAAGCAGTCCGCCAGTTCCATGCGCGGCGTGATCGACTACGTAGAGCAAGAGGAAAAAACCTGCTGGGGTGATGCGTGGCTCGTCACCGGCAGCGACTGCGTTCCCCAATCCGCCTTCATCGAGATGCAGATGACCAAAGAGCGTTTCCACAAAACAGGAGGGACACAGTTCTACCACTTCGTCCAGTCCTTCTCCGCGGAGGATAATATCACGCCCCAGGAGGTCAACGCTATCGGCCTGGAGTTTGCCCAGCGGCAGTTTCCAGGCTTCGAGGTGGTGATCGCCACCCACGTTGATACCGGCCATCTGCACAACCACATGGTAGTGAACAGTGTCAGCCACAAGGATGGCCACAAGCTCCATCAAAGCCCCAGCGACCTTCTGGCGCATCGAAAAGTGAACGATGAAATCTGCCTCGCCCACGGCCTTCAGGTGCTGGACGAGTGCGAACTGCGTACCAAAAAGAAGCGCATGAAGCCCGGTGAGTACCAGGCCGGCCTGCGCGGCGACAGCTGGAAGCTGGATCTGATTCAGGCCATCAACGAGGCGCTGGAATATTCCATCACCCGCGAAGATTTCATCACCAACATGGAGATGGAGGGTTACGAGGTTTCCTGGTCGGATACTCGGAAGCACATCACGTTCACCTGTCCCAACGGACGCAAGTGCCGGGACAGCAACCTCCATGATGAAACCTTCCTCAAAGAAAATCTGGAGGCGCTCCTCCTCTACCGTCAGACTACAGGCTTCCGTCCCACCACGCCGGAGCCGGAGGAGGGCTGGATGGGTGAGCTGGCCGCTGGATGGTTTCAGGTAGTGGCCGACCTGGAGCGCAACGATGAATGGCAGCTCTCCGCGCCGCCCACTTGGACGGACAGCAAACAGCGCCGCCGGGAGGCCATCAAAAAAATGGCCATGGGCCAGAAGTTCAGCGGCGATCAACACTGGGAACAAACTATGTGACCCCAATTAAAATCTGCGCCACAGAAAACAATAAAAAGCGCACCTGTGCTGTGCAAAGTGCTTCGTTTGTGCCACTGCTTTTCTCCATGCTGTTCCCCCGATTGTTCTTGACTTCCCGGCACTCCTTCGGCATGGTTGTGTTTGCAAACAGCACAACCATACTGAAAGGAGAGCAAATCATGAACAGAAAACGGGAAGTCGTCTTTATGGGGATCGGCATCCTCGCCAGCCTCGCGCTGAGTGGGCCAGCAGCGCAAGCGTCCACCAGCATCACCGCCACACTGAGTACCCAGCCCATCTACGTGGATGGACAGCGGGTGGACATGACCGCCTACAGCATCGGCGGAAACAACTACGTCCGGCTCCGGGACATCGGCAGAGCGGTGGACTTCGGTGTAACCTACGATGCCGCCACCAACTCCGTCCACATCGACAGCACCCAGCCTTACCGGGAAAAAACATCAGCTACAGTACTTAGCCCCACAGAAGAAAGCGTACAGGCCGTCCTGGCGCAACTGAAACAGCTCTACCCCACCGGGGCAGAGTTCCCCACGCCCTACCGCTCCACCAGCGGCGGGCCCTACCACCGGGGCACCCACTGCTCCGGCTGGGCTACACTGTGTTCAGACGCGGCGTTTGGAAACCTCCCGTGGCGGAGGGTGGACAACCCAAGCTGGAATCAAATCCGCCCCGGCGACCTGATTCGCTATGACAACAGCGGCAGCGGCCACGTGGTGGTTGTGATCGGCAAAACGGATGAGTACGTCAAGGTCACCGAGAGCGGTCTCAACAACCATGCCCGCTGGGGCGGGCAGTACTTCAAGTGGTGGTTGG
>CAJUEG010000184.1 GCA_910584835.1 uncultured Oscillospiraceae bacterium
CCAGGGCGCAGACTGCGGTCAGTTTCTTCATCGTCGTTTCCTCCTCTACATTTTCATTTCCGGGTCGGGCGGAGCATCCTGGCTCTGGCCCTTCTGCTGGCGCTGTGGGATCTGAGCCAGAGTCTGCTGATAGGCGTCCAGCACTGCCTGATGGAACTGCTGGTGGAACTCCTTCGTACAGGGAAAGCAGATGTCCTTGTAGCCGTCCCTGCCCTTGTAGCTGGGCATGGAGACGAAGGGGCCGTTGCTGCCCTCCACCACCTTGACGCCCCGGATAGCGAAGCACCCGTTCAGGTTGACGGAAGCGTCCGCCAGGACGGGACCGCTGGCGTGGAGGGAGTGGATTTTCACATCCACCTGCATGGGGAGGGTCTCCCGCTGAGATGTGAGGGTCGGGTCAGGGGCCTGTTTCATTGTCGGTTCCTCCTAAAAAATTTTTGGTAAAATGGAATTACTCCATGGTCATGCCGCCCATGGCGGGCCCAGTGTCCTGTTCCTGCTGGGGAGTGCGAAGCTCCTCCAGCTTCTCCCGCGCCCAGTCCGGCAGATACTGCTCATCCAGAACGCCAGCGAAGTCGGAGCGGTTCCAGCGGGTCTTTTCGCCGTCGCCCAGGCAGGTGGCGTAGACCGCCTGACCTCTGGCGTGGGGAGAACAGCCAAAGCCGCCTTCCGCCAGCCAGAGCATATTGCGGGGGTCCCAGCAGCTCTCCCGGAGCGTGTCGGGACGCATCACCAGCACTTTGCCCTTGTAGTCCTGCTCCAGCGGGTTACCGGCACAGTGTTCCAGGCCGAACAGCCCCAGCGCCTGGTATGCGTCCCTGGCCTGTCCGATGAACGACTCCAGCAGTGCCGCGGCGGTATCCACCGCGTAGCAGCGGTTATACTTGCCGTCCGGGGGAACGAAGGTTTTCCTGCCCCACTGGTAGGTCTCATCGCTGACCAGATACTTGCAGACCGACTTATGGAACTCTTGCAGGGAGTTGGCGAGGACAAAGTTCACCCGCTTGAAGCCGAACTGTTCCAGCACAGACTGGGCGCAGCCCTCGGCCAGCGACTCGTCCGCCGCGTTGAAATGATCCCGGACAGCCTGCTCGATGGCTCTGGCGCAGTCCACATTCACCCGAAAGCTGTCCTCGTGCATCTGCGTCTGCCTCAGACGGCGGGCGTCGGCGCGGGAGTAGGGGTACAGATAGGGAAAATCAGCCGCCATAGACGGTATCCTCCGCGATCAGATGCTCCTCCAGCCTGCCCAGGCAGGCGCCCACCACCATGAAGGTCTCCAGCAGATCCGCCGGAAGGTCCCGCAGGTCATAGCGGTGTTCCGCCGCCAGAACCGTGATGGTGTGGGCCTCCTCGTCCACCTCGGCGCACAGCTTGGCCCCATCGGGGATGCCGGCGGCCTCCCGCAGATACTCGTTCACCTGAACGGCTTCCTCCTCGAAGTCGTTGTAGGGGCAGCTGTCCTTATCACAGTCCTCACAGGGGCCGCAGACCTCCGACAGGTAGTGGAGCAGCTGGGCCGACGTGCTCGTGAGCTGTTGGACAACGGCCAGCAGCTCCGGCGCGCTCATCCGCCCTTTCAGCACCAGCATGGCCCCATCCAGGGTGTGGTACTCCACCTTGTCGCCGGCGTTGAACCCGGCCAGCCGTGCGGCGGTCACTGGAAGCAGGAGGCCCTTGGGTGTGATCTCTTTGATGAATTTCATGTGATATTCCTCCGTTTTCTGATTAAATTTCCTGCCCGAAATCAAACAGGTTCAGCTGTGTGGCGGCACGCTGCCGCTCGGTCATGTCGTAGTTGGCGATGAACACCTCGGCAAACTGGCAGTTGGGGTCGTACCGCTGCTTGATGTTGTTCAGCCGGGTGACCGCCTCGATCTGGATGCCGGGGGCATCGTACAGCTCCCGGACAAAGGCGTCGTCGTTGTAGGAGAGCAGGAACTTCCCCTCAATGGACAGAAGGGCGTCCCGCAGGCGGATGTGGTCTTTCTCTGTAAATCCGTCCTCCCCGATGTTCTGGTAGTACCCCTCGGTGGCGTGGTAGGGGGGATCGCAGTAAAAGAGGCTCACCGGGCGGTCATACTGCCGGATGAGCTTCTCAAAGTCCTTGTTCTCCACCACCACATCCTTCAGACGCCGGTGGGCCTGCTCAATAAGGGGGAAGTTGGCCCGCATATCGTGGGGCTGGCTGCCGTAGCTGGTGAG
>CAJUEG010000185.1 GCA_910584835.1 uncultured Oscillospiraceae bacterium
AGCATGGGGCTGAGCTGGGGCCCGCCCCAGATGGCCAGCACCCCCGCCGCCACCGGGATGCAGACGGCGTTGTAGAAAAAGGCCCAGAACAGGTTCTGCTTCACGTTGCGGATCGTCGCCCTTGACAGCTCCACCGCCGTCACCGCGTCCGCCAGGTCGGACTTCATCAGCACAATGTCGGCGCTCTCAATGGCCACGTCCGCCCCCGCGCCGATGGCGAGCCCCACGTCCGCCCGGGCCAGGGCGGGGGCATCGTTGATGCCGTCTCCCACCATGGCCACCTTCTCGCCCTGGGCCTGCAAAGCGGCGATCTGCCGCTCCTTGTCCGCGGGGAGCACCTCGGACACAACCTGTGTCAAGCCCAATTCCTTGCCAATGGCCTCGGCGGTGCGTTTGTTGTCGCCGGTGAGCATGACCACCTTCAGCCCCAGCCTCTGGAAGCCCTCGATGGCCGCCCGGCTGGTCTCCTTCACCGTGTCCGCCACGGCGATGATGCCGATGGGCCTGCCGTCCTCCACAAAGAACAGGGGCGTTTTGCCCTGCTTGGCCAGCTCGTCGGCGATCATGGCGTCCTGGCCCAGGTCTACCTTGGCGTCCGCCAGCATGGCGGCGTTGCCCGCCAGATAGGACGCGCCCTGGATGGTACCCCGGACGCCCTTGCCGTGGACGGCCTCAAAGCCCGCCACCGGGGCCAGAGGAATGGAGCGGTTTCCCGCCTCCTCCACGATGGCCGCGCCCAGGGGGTGCTCGGAGGGCTTTTCCAGGGAGGCGGCCACGCACAAAAGCTCCTCCGCCGTTGTCCTGCCCAGGGGGTAAAGGTCGGTCACTTTCGGCTTTCCCTGGGTGACGGTACCCGTCTTGTCCAGCACCACCGTGGTGACGGAGCGCAGGTGCTCCAGCCCCTCGGCGGACTTCACCAGAATGCCGTACTCCGCCCCCTTGCCGGTGCCCACCATAATGGCCACAGGGGTGGCAAGGCCCAGGGCGCAGGGGCAGGAGATCACCAGCACCGCCACGCCGGAGGTGAGGGCCCGCTCCACCGAGCCGGTGGCAATCATCCAGACCACGGCGGTGACCAGGGCGATGGCCATCACCACCGGGACGAACACCCCCGCCACCTTGTCCGCCAGCTTGGCGATGGGGGCCTTGGAGGAGGCCGCCTCGTCCACCAGCCGGATCATCTGGGCCAGGGTTGTGTCCTCCCCCACCCGGGTGGCCCGGAGGGTGAGGACGCCGGACTTGTTGATGGAGGCGGATATGACCGTGTCGCCGGGGCCCTTGTCCACCGGAATGGACTCGCCGGTGAGGGCGGACTCGTCCACGCTGGACGCGCCCTCCGCCACCACCCCGTCCACCGGCGCCGAGGCCCCGGGCCGGACCAGCACCAGATCCCCGGCCTGCACCTGCTCCACCGGCACCTCCACCTCCTCGCCGTCCCGGAGGATGGTGGCGGTCTTGGGGGTCAAATCCATAAGGCGGGCGATGGCCTGGCCCGTCTTGCCCTTGGAGCGGGTCTCCATATACTTGCCCAGGGTGATGAGGGTGAGGATCATCCCCGCCGACTCAAAGTACAAATCCATGGAGTAGCGTTCCACCAGGGCCGTGTCCCCATGGCCCAGCCCCCAGCCGATGCAGTACAGGGCCGCCACGCCGTACACCACGGCGGCGGCGGAGCCCACGGCGATGAGGGAATCCATGTTGGGCGAGAGATGCCAGAGAGTTTTAAATCCCACCCGGTAATACTTTTGGTTGATTACCATGATGGGCACGGTGAGCAGAAACAGGGTGAGGGCATAGGTCATGGCGTTCTGTGTCCCGTGGAAGAAGTGGGGGATGGGCCAGCCCATCATGTGGCCCATGGACAGGTAGAACAGGGGGATGAGGAACACAAAGGACCAGACCAGCCGGGCCTTCATGTTTTTCAGGTCGTCCTCCATGGCGTCCGCCGCCGGCCTGGCCTGGGCCTTTTCCCCGGCGGCGGGCAGGGACGCGCCGTACCCCGCCTTCTCCACGGCGGACACGATCTGTTCCGGCGTGAGCGCCCCGTCCCAGTCCACCGTCATGGAGCCGCCCAGCAGATTGACGTTCACCTCGCACACCCCGTCCAGCTTGCGCACCGCCTTGTCCACGTGGGCGGAGCAGGCGGAGCA
>CAJUEG010000186.1 GCA_910584835.1 uncultured Oscillospiraceae bacterium
TTCATCACCAACGGCGGCGTGGCGGACACCTACGTGGTCTTTGCCGTCACCACCCCCGACATCGGGACAAGGGGAATCTCCGCCTTTATTGTGGAAAAGGGCTGGAAGGGCTTTACCTTTGAGCCCCACTATGATAAAATGGGCATCCGGTCCTCCGAGACCTGCCAGCTCAACTTTGACGACGTGAAGGTGCCCAAGGAGAACCTGCTGGGCAAGGAGGGCCAGGGCTTCAAGATCGCCATGGCCACCCTGGACGGCGGCCGCATCGGCATCGCCTCCCAGGCCCTGGGCATCGCCCAGGGGGCCTACGAGGCCGCCGTGGAGTACGCCAAAGAGCGGGTCCAGTTCGGCAAGCCCATCGGCTTCAACCAGGCCCTCACCTTCAAGCTGGCCGACATGGCCACCAAGCTGAAGTGCGCCCGGATGCTGGTGTACTCCGCCGCCGAGAAGAAGGAGGCCCACGAGCCCTACGGCGTGGACGCCGCCATGGCCAAGCTGTACGCCTCCGAGATTGCCCTGGAGGTCACCAACGACGCGGTGCAGATCTTCGGCGGCACCGGCTTCCTCAAGGGCATGGACGTGGAGCGGATGTACCGCGACGCCAAGATCACCACCATCTACGAGGGCACCAGCGAGGTGCAGCGCATGGTCATCGGCGCGTCCATCATGGGCAAGCCCCCCAAGCGCGAGGGCTCTTCCTCCAGCGCGGCCAAGAAGCCCGCCCCCATCACCGGGGTGCGCAAGGGCCTCATCCTCAAGGAGGGGGACGCCAGGGAGCGGGTGGACGCCCTGGTGGCGGCCCTGAAGAAGGACGGCTACGACTTCACCGTGGGCATCCCCATGGACACCCCCATTGCCCAGGCGGAGCGGGTGGTGTCCGCCGGCCAGGGCATCGGCCCCAAGGAGAACATGAAGCTGATTGAGGACCTGGCCCGCGCCGCGGGCGCCGCCATCGGCTCCAGCCGCCCGGTGGCCGAGACCCACAAGTACGTGCCGCTGAACCGCTACGTGGGCATGTCCGGCCAGAAGTTCAAGGGCAACCTGTACATCGCCTGCGGCATCTCCGGGGCGGTGCAGCACCTGAAGGGCATCAAGGACGCCTCCACCATCGTGGCCATCAACAAGAGCTCCAACGCCCCCATCTTCAAGAACTGCGACTACGGCATCGTGGGCGACGTGAAGGAGATCCTGCCCCTGCTGGCCCAGGCCCTGGGTCTGGAGGACAAACAGCCCGCGCCCCCCATGGTCAAGATGAAGCGGCCCCAGCCCCCCAAGCCCGAGCCCATCGGCAAGCGCTACGTGTGCATGGGCTGCGGCTACGAGTACGTCCCCGAGCTGGGCGACCCGGACGGCGACGCCGCTCCCGGCACCCTGTTTGAGAAGCTGCCCGAAGGCTGGGTCTGCCCCGAGTGCGCGGAGGCCAAGGACCAGTTCATCGAGGCATAAGCGCTGAGCCATCGTGAGCAGCACGGATGGACTGGAGCGAGGGCGAGCGCAGGCCCGCGCAGCGGGCCGCAGACCAGCCCGAGACGGAAGGAAGCCGTGCGTCGCGAACAGGCGAAGCGTGACAGCGCATAAGCGCTTAGCCGTGCGAGCAGGCAAAGCGTGACAGCAGCGCATGAGCGCGGAGCCGCCATTAACGTAAAGGAGGAATTACAATATGTACTGTGTCCGCACCGTCACCGACAATCTATACTGGGTGGGCGCCAACGACCACCGCACCCATCTGTTTGAGAACATCCACCCCATCCCCCGGGGGGTGAGCTACAACGCCTACCTGCTTATGGACAAGTCCACCGTGCTGTTTGACACCGTGGACTGGTCCGTCTGCCGCCAGCTCATGGAAAACCTGGACCATCTGCTGGGGGACCGCCCGCTGGACTACCTGGTCATCAACCACATGGAGCCAGACCACGGCGCCTCCATTGAGGAAATCCTCATCCGCTGGCCCAACGTGAAGATCATCTCCACCGCCAAGGCCTTCATGCTCATGCGGCAGTTCGGCTTCACCGTGGACAACCAGGAGCTGATTGAGGTCAAGGAGGGGGACACCTACTGCTTTGGCGCGCACACCGTCACCTTCATCGCCGCCCCCATGGTCCACTGGCCCGAGGCCATGGTCACCTTCGACACCACCAACGGCGT
>CAJUEG010000187.1 GCA_910584835.1 uncultured Oscillospiraceae bacterium
AGTCCCACGACGCCAGCCAGCGCACCCAGGGCTTCCTGTGTCTGTTCGGCGGCTTAATGATCGCCTTTGCCAAGGAGATTTTGACCGCCATCGGCGCGGTGTAAGCGGCCCCGTCAACCCTACACCGGGGAAATGCGTCTCACGGTGAGACGCATTTCCCCCGACGAAAGAGGTGATTTTATTTGAGTGACAACTGGATCGTCAGCAATCTGGAAAATGCCCTGGCAGACTGGAACGGGAAGCTGGGGGAGATATGGGCGCTGCTGACCCAATCCCCGGAGACGTTCAAGGGCGGCACCATTTGGAGCTTGATCCTCAACGTCCACAATGCCCTTGTGGGCATTGGCTACGGCCTTTTGGTGCTGTTTTTCGCTATGGCTATCTTTCAGAGCGCCGCCAGCTTCCGGGACTTCCAGAGGCCGGAGTATGTTCTGCGCCACCTGATCCGCTTTATCCTCGCCAAAACCGCCGTGGGCCGGTGTATGGAGATTATGACCGCAATTTTCAATATCTGCGGCGGCATCACCCAAACCGTGATGAGCGGGCTGGGCGGCTCCATTACCACGGCGGCATCGCTGCCCGGCGAGATCGTGACCGCGATAGAGGGGGTGGGCCTGTTGGAGAGCATCCCCCTGTGGCTTGTTTCCCTATTGGGCACCCTCTTTATCACCGTCATGTCCTTTATCCTGCTGCTTACCGTCTACGGGCGGTTTTTCCGGCTCTATATGTTCACCGCCTTGGCGCCCTTGCCCCTGGCGTCCTTTGCCGGACAAACCACGTCATCCAGCGGCAGGGCATTTATCAAAAGCTACATTGGCGTGTGCATGGAGGGCGCGGTGATCGTGCTGGCCTGTCTCATTTATTCGGCGTTCCTGTCCAGCAGCGCCCCCGCCGTGGACAGCAGCCTGCCCGCCGTCACAATGGCGTGGCAGTACATCGGACAGCTCATTTTCAATATGCTTATCCTGACCGGCCTTGTCCGGGGGGCCAGCCGGATCGTAAAGGAGATGTTCGGTTTATAGGAAAATACAGCGTGATTTATGCAGACCCGCCCTGGCGCTATCAGACGTGGAAAGGGCAGGGCGTGGCCGAGCGCCACTACCCCACCATGCCCCTGGAGGACATCAAGGCCCTGCCTGTGGAGGGATTGGCCGGGAAAGACTGCGTTCTGTTCCTGTGGGCCACCTACCCCATGCTGCAAGAGGCGCTGGACGTGATCCGGGCGTGGGGCTTCACCTTTAAGACCGTCGGCTTCACATGGATCAAGCTGGCCCCCAAAGCGGACAGCATCTATTGGGGTATGGGCTACTGGACGCGCTCCAACGCCGAGATCTGTCTGCTGGCCACCAGGGGCCAACCCCGGCGGCAGGCGAAGAACGTTCATCAGGTTATCATTTCCCATGTGGAGGAACACAGCAAAAAGCCGGATGAGGCGCGGCGGCGCATTGTGGCCCTCATGGGCGACGTTCCCCGTGTAGAGCTGTTTGCCCGCCACCCCGCCCCCGGCTGGGACGTGTGGGGGAATGAAGTCCCCAGCAATATCCAATGGCATGATACCACATAGGGGACGGCGGCTTACCCGCTGTTCCTTTACTTTATCCGCGAAAGGAGAATCGCATGGAAATTAAAATCCCCAAAGAAGTGCGCCAGCACAAGGAAACCATCTTTTTCGGCCTGTCGGCGCGGCAGTTTTTCTGCGCCGCCATCGCCGTGGGGCTGGCCGTGGGCGTGTACCTGGGCCTCGGCCCCGTTATCGGAAAGGAGACGGCAAGCTGGGTGTGCATCCTCGCCGCCGCCCCCGTCGCCCTGGCGGGCTTTTTCAGCTACAACGGCATGACGCTGGAGCAGTTTGCCTGGGCGTTTATCAAGTCCGAAATCCTCTGCGCCGGGGAGCGCCGGTTTATTTCCCGGAACTTTCACTATGAGCTGTTGAAGCGGAAAGGGGGGCAGGACTTTGATTAAATCCCTTGTTTCCGCCAACAAGAGCGAACGGGAGAAATTCACCGTCCCCCGCAGCGTCCAGGAGACGATCCCCGTCAAGTGCGTGT
>CAJUEG010000188.1 GCA_910584835.1 uncultured Oscillospiraceae bacterium
CCCGGGTGAAGTGCCGCCTGCTGGCGGTGGGGCCGCGCCGTTGTCTGGCGGAGTGCTACGGCCATGATGTGGATCTCACCCAGCGTGATCTGAGCTACACCGCCATCGCCGATCTTCGGACGGAGTACCATCCCGGCGATGAGCTGGACTGCATCGTGAAGGGCTATGACGCCGCCCAGCGGGATTTGCTGATTTCGGTGAAGGAGACGGAGACCAACCCCTTCGAGGGCGCAGAGCAGCGCCACCCCGTGGGCAGCCGCCGGTACGCGGTGATCGCCGGGAAGTACGGGGGCGGAGTGTTCTGCAACCTGCCCGACGGCACGGTGTGTATGTGCAACTACTCCTATCAGCACGAGGACTCCGAGTTCCAGTCCGGGGATCACGTTACCCTGGTGGTGCAGCGGTTTGAGCGGGACAAGCGGCAGATGTACGGCAAAATTCTGAGCAAGCGGTAAGAAAAACGGCCCTGTGCTTCGTAATGGGAGCGCAGGGCCGTTTTCTATTCGTCATCTTCTGCGTCATCGTCAAAAGAAAACTCGTTTAGGCTGGGAAAATCAAGAAATTCGGAAACCGTCATATTAAACGTCAGCGCAATTTTGTGCAGCGTTTGAATGCCCGGGTTTTTAGACGCGCCGTGCATGATATTGTCTATTGTGGATTGTTTGACATTGCTCATAGACGCTAACCGATTGATAGAAAGCCCTCGTTCTTTACACAGAGTGGCAATTCTATTTGCAATGATTTGATAATATTCCATTTAAATTCCCCGCTTAATGGTATTTTCACCATGATAACAGAGAACTATTCAAAATTACCTATATATAGGTTGACTTGCAAATTAAGCTGTGCTAACATACCTATATATAGGTAAGTTGGTGAGGCTATGACTGACGAACTGTTATCTCTGCTCAACTATGAGCTGGGCCAAATATTGGATTGGGAGGAACTGTGCCCCGGTGTGTACTACCTCGGCGTCCAGCCGGATCCGGACAGCGTATACCCTTGCAGCGAATACTACCTGGTCTTGCCGGACGCGCCCATTTCCCGGGAAGCCCGCGCCCTGGGCAGGGCTTTGGACGGCATACCCGGCCTGCTGTACGCTATCGACCCGCCGGAGGAGGGCGGCTGGACGGCCATTCTATACGAACTGTGCAAAAACCAATCCCGTCACGGCAGCCAACCCCTTGAGGGCTGGTCGCTGTCCGACGCCGCCATGGAGGGCATGGAGCTGTGTCCCACATACTTCGGCTCATTCCCTGTGCCGCCCTACACCCCCTGGGGCTGGACACTTCGGTACAGGGCGCTGGACAATGGGGTGTACTGGCTGGAAACCAGCCAATGCAAAACCGCTTTGGCGGTCTGCCACCGGATTTGGTCTACGGAGTTTTCGGACGGCGTGGCCCAGGCCGGGAGGAAATTGGCCCACAACAAGGCCGATGATGTGGAGCTGGACTACCTGTTTTTTGAAGAAAGGGCCAGCTGCGCCGCGATTTTTGAGCTGTTGAAGGTGCGCCCTGAGTGGCTGGAAACGGGCCTGATCCGCAGGCCGGAGCTGATGAACGCCATCTGGAAGTATGCACCCATGTACGCCGCGGCCTACAACGCTGAGGAGCAGGCGGGGCTGCATGACGGCCTGGGCATCCTGCTCCAAATGCTGGGCGAGGACAGCGAACCCCAGGGCTCACCGGAGCACATGATCTCCCTGGTTCCGAATACCGGGACAGATTTTATCGGGTTCTGGCGGTAGCGCCGTATGGTGGAACCCCTCCACCTATCCGCCCGAACCCCGGCATGGTACAATGAAGCTGTATTTCAGGGCGGAGTAAGTTAGGGCGGAGTAAGCGAGGGAGGAACGGCGAGGAAAGAGGTGAAGTATGCCCTCCGCCGGACTGAAGCGGCCTGGAAGAACAAAATACGGACGTGCGAAGACTGTGAGTTGCCCAGCAGGGCGGTCACGGTCTTTTTTTGCGTCCAGAAAGGGAGTACGCAGATGTCAACGCCGATTTGAAATTGTAAGAAAACGCCGAAGAAATTTTGTAGTTTTTC
>CAJUEG010000189.1 GCA_910584835.1 uncultured Oscillospiraceae bacterium
CCTGCGGGGAGGCCGGTCCTGCACTTTTTATTGATATGCCCGGTGGAGGAAGGTGACGATCTCCCCCCGGCTGCAAACGCCGTCCGGGTTAAAGGTGGTGTCGGAGTCGCCGGTGGTGACCCCCCTGTCCACCGCCCAGGCCACCGCCGGGGCATAGGAAGCTCCCGCCGCCACGTCGCCGAAGGCGCACGCCGGGGCGGGCGGCCTGTCGAAGGCCGCCCAGATATAGCTCACCGCGTCCGCCCTTGTGCACAGTGCGCCGGGGTCAAAATCCTGTCCGATTATGCCCTGCTGCGCGGCCCAGCACACGGCCTGGGCATAGAACTCCTCCCCGCTCAGGGGGATGGGGGCCCAGCCCTGGCCCTCCGGCCTGCCCTCCGCCCGCCACAGGAAGGTGAGGATCTCGGCGTGGGTACACAGATTCGCCGGGGAGAAGGTGGTCTGGCTGGTCCCCTGGGTGATCTCCCCCTCCACCGCCCACGCCACCGCCTCGGCGTAGTACGCATCCGGCCTCACATCGGAAAAGCTTGTGTTCACAGCCGGACGGGGGACGGCATTCGGGTCATAGCGGTAGTCCTCGCCGCTCAGCGTCAGCCAGCCGTCCACAAACAGGTCCTTTTCCTCCTGGGTATAGGTGTAAACCGCGCTGCACTCCGGCTTGTTCACCGTGTGGACACGGCCTGCCTCCGACCCCGCCGCGCCCGCCAGAAACAGCTTGTCCGGCGCGCCGGCCGCGCCGTCGTCGCAATTGGTCACGTCCGCCAGATAGCTGCGCCCGTCCTCCATGCGCACCACGTTCCACATATGGCTGCCGCCGTCCATTTCCCCGGTTACGGTGCAGCAGCTCACATCCCCATTGAACTGGGACAGGTCGCACAGATATTGGAACGCCTTGGCATATCCCTCGCACACCACATTGGTGGACGGGTCGCCGTCAAACACATACACCAGCTGCCAGGGGTCGCCGTAGGGGATGTCGGTGTTGGCGGCGTCCTCGTCGTAGGACGCCAATTGGCAGATCTCCCTGAGATATGCCTTCAGCTTCTCATAGTCGGGCAGGTCCCGGTACCGCTCCACAATGGCCCGGGCGTTGTCCGCCGCCTGTTTTGCCTGGGCCGCCTTCTGGGGATTCACCGTGGTGTCGCTCTCCCCCCGGTAGTCCTGGGCCACCTTGATGAACACAGTGAAATTGCGGATTTCTCCCCGGCCGCCCCCCACGACCCGTTCATAGGACCAGCTGTACCGCAGGTCCCTCCAATACAGCTCATAGGGGCAGTCTGCCGACAGGGCGTCATACACCCGGTCCAAATCCAGCACCTGGGCAAACTTCTCGTCCAGCTTGGCCACCACCGTCTGCTGGTCCTTTCCCGCCACCCCCAGCTCCGCCAGGCTCCAGGACAGGGCCTCCAGGTCGGGAATTCGGATGTCGGTGCTGCTTCTGCTCCCGTCGGCAATCTTTGCCGTCTCCTCCCGCAGCACCTGGTATACCACCCGGTCCACGCCGGTCAGGCGGCTGCCCGCCCGGCCTGTCCGGGCGCCCCCGCCCGCCGGCTCAGCCGCCAGGGCAGTCCCCTGCAGCAATCCCACCGCCAGCGCCAGCGCCAGCAGCGCGGCTGTCACGCGTTTTTTCATAGTGCGCCCCCTTCAAATGCTCCGTTTTCTGCAAAGCACGGTTTTTTTATTGTACCAAATCCCCGGCAGAATTACAAGGGCGTCTCCGGGAAAAGCGGTCCTTTCCGCCGTTGAAAATCCGCCCCTTTTGTGGTATAGTGGAGGAACCCTAAAATACCGCGGGGAATTTGACGTCTCCCCGCCGGGCCGGGAGGCGCGCTGTGGACACATTGGAGCAACTGACCCTTCCCCTGCTGGAGTGGTTCCGGGACAATGCCCGGCGCCTGCCCTGGCGGGACGACCCCACCCCCTACCACGTCTGGCTGTCGGAGATCATGCTCCAGCAGACC
>CAJUEG010000190.1 GCA_910584835.1 uncultured Oscillospiraceae bacterium
ATCTCTGGGCGGTCTTGACCGTCTGCTGGGCAGTTTTCGCCGTCCGCTGGGTGGTTTTGATGACCTTTCTGGAGGAGCGTTCCGCGGTCTTGATAGTCTGGCGGGCGGTGCGTTCTGTGGTCTTTCGCCCGGAGCGGGCCGTTTTGATGATCGTCCGTCCACCATCCCGCACAGGCCGGGTGTCCGGTTCTCCCGGACTTGGCGGCCTGCGCACAGCCTGGACCGAGGTGCGCCGGCCCTGCCCACCAGCGTACCTGCGCTGGCTTGGAGCGGGAGGGGATGCAGTCTCCCCACCATTCACCATCCGCTGGCCCTCTGCCCGCTTCATGGCTGCGGCACGGCCACGCTCCCGCACAAACTCCTGCCCGCCCTGCACGAGCGCCTGGGGCGGCTGCTCTGGTACAGGTTGACTTTGAATGCAGGCTTCTCTGGTCTTGATGGCCAATCGGTCAGGCGTTCCCGGCCTATGGCCAGCAGGAGGAGCGGCGTTGTCACCAGAGGGAGCGCTGGTGGCAACATCCCTCGTCTTGATCTTCGGCGGCTCCGATCTCACCCGCAGGGCCGATCCCTCATCAGCGGGGATTTCACGGGCAGTGCTTTCTCTCGTCCTAATCTGGGGCGCCCCCGATCCGGTCTGCGGCGCGGGCGAAACATCCGGGCGGGGATCATCATGCAAAGCGGACTTTCTTGTTTTGATCCGCCTCTGCTTCATCCGCTCCCCAGAGTTTGGCCCAGCCCTGGCGCTATCAGACGGCCCAGCGTTGGCACCACTCTCCCTGGCGGAAACAGCTTCCCGTGTCTTGATCCGGGGACGCTCCCGTGGGGATGGCTCACGGGGCGAATGCTGCTCCCCTGGGGCCGCCGGCGATGGCGGATCTGCCGGTATCTCCTGCGTAGGTGGGTCTGCGGTGGTGCGCAGCTCCCCGTCCGTCTCCCGGCCCTTGGCGGACTTTTTCTTCTTCAGAAGAGCCTCCACCCCGCGCCGTGCCTGATAGGCACCACGGGCGGCAGTGTCCTCGATCCGGTCGCCGCCGTAGTCGCTGGCCTGCCCCCGCTGGGCTGTCTCCCGGATCTGGCCCCGCAGGCGTTCCGTACCGTCATCCAGCCCACGGCGGACAAGCTCTTTCGGCGCAGCCTTGACTTTTTCCTTTAATTTGCCCTTTGCTGTGCGTTTTTCTTTGATTTTTGCGATGATTTATCACCTCCTACAACGGGGAGCAGGGCCACAGTTGCGGCCCTGTTCCAGATATTCTCACGATGTTTTCTGCTCCGATAATTTGGTGGACATCAAGCGGTAGAGCCGGTTCTTGGGGAAATTGTCCATAAACGGCACGATGGCGCTGCCGCACTTGATGAGGCCGCGCCCGAAGTCCACGTTGGTGATGTAGGAGAGCTGGTTGTCCGAAATGTTCAGCAGCCGCGCCAGCTCCGCCCGGTCGGTGGCCGCCTGGTTCAGCATGACCAGGAACTCGCTGTTGGCCAGCATGGTCCGGGCGGTGTGGGACTGGAGCAGATCGTCCACGTTTTGAGTGAGGCCGGTACAGCAGGCCCCGTACTTTCTGACACGTTTCCAGAGGGTAAACAGGAAATTAGCGCTGTATTCGTGCTGGAAAAGAAGGTAGATTTCATCGATATAGACCCAGGTGTTCCGGCCCAGTGCCCGGTTGCGGATGACCCGGTTGAACACGCTGTCCAGCACTACCAGCATACCAACGGGAAGGAGCTGCTTGCCCAGATCCCGGATGTCGTAGCAGAGGATTCTGGCGTCCGTGTCCACGTTGGTGGGCTTGGCGAAGGTGTTGAGGCTGCCCTCGGTGAACAGCTCGATTGCCAGTGCCACATCCCGCGCCTCCGGCTCAGACTGGCGGAGCAGTTCGGCGTGGAAGTCCTGGAGGGTGGGGGCTTTGCCCTGGTAGCCGCCCTTGATGT
>CAJUEG010000191.1 GCA_910584835.1 uncultured Oscillospiraceae bacterium
TCAGCGTCACCGAGCTGGAGGAGGGCAAGAGCTGCCGGGTGGTGGTGCCCGACGACCAGCTGTCCCTGGCCATCGGCAAGGAGGGGCAGAACGCCCGGCTGGCCGCCCGTTTGACGGGCTTCAAGATCGATATACGTCCCGCCAGCGCCCCCGAGCCCCCCGAGGAGGAAGAGGGAAGCGCGGAGGATAGCCGCGTAGGGGAGCTTGGAGCGGAGTGAGGCCAAAAGCCCAGGGCCCACGGTGTGGGACCGGGTTTTGACCGAATCGCAGCGAAAGCGACCCGGCCACGCGGCCAATCCGCAGCGTGACAACGCCGGGAAACAGGAGAAGGGGGGAACACACCATGCCAAAGAAAATACCCCTGCGCCAATGCCTTGGCTGCCGGGAGATGAAGCCCAAGCCGGAGCTGATCCGGGTGGTGCGCTCCCCCGAGGGCGGTCTGTCGCTGGACTTCCGGGGAAAGAAGCCGGGCCGGGGGGCCTATCTCTGCCCCGACCCCGCCTGCCTTGCCCGGGCAAAAAAGAGCCGCGCCATTGAGCGGGCCCTGTCCTCCCCCATGCCCCCGGAGGTGTGGGAGGCGCTGGAGGCGCAGATGAAAGCGGGTGACGGCGGTGACTGACAGCGCCCTATCCCTGCTGGGGCTGGCCCTGCGGGGAAACAACCTCGCGGTGGGCGAGGAGCCGGTGGCGGACGCCTGCAAGGCCCGCCGGGCACGCCTGGTGATCACCGCCGCCGACGCGGCCCAAAACAGCGCGGACCGCGCCCGCCGCTGGGCGGAAGCCGGGGGCGCCCTGTCCGCTCCCGTCCCCTGGGACAAGGAAACCCTGGGAAGGGCGCTGGGCCGGGGCAGCTGCGCCATGGCCGCCCTCACCGACCGGGGGCTGGCCGGGGCCGTGGCGGCCAGGCTGGTCCAGGCGGACGAGGGGCTGCGCCCCAGCCTCGAACCCCTGCTGCATGAGAAAAAGATTGGGCGGGCTCAAAGGCCCGCTGCGCCTGAAACTTAGGAGGTGGCCTGTTTGAGCCTTGCGAAACTGAACGCCCGGGACGTGGCAAAGGATTTTGGCATGCAAGCCAAAGCCATTACCGCCATCCTCACCGAGCACACCAAAGAGACGGTGTCTCCCACCAAAATCCTGACCGACCGGGAGCTGTCCATCATCTTCGAGCATCTCACCCAGAAAAATCAGGTGGACTCCATCGAGTCCATCTATGCCGACGTCTACCACGAGCCGTCCAAGGCCAAGGAAGCCGCCCCCGCCCCCAAGGCGGAGCCCGCCAGGCCCAAGGACGGCAGGGAAACGCCTCCCCAGCCCCAGGGCAAGGACGCCCCCGCCGCCGGGCAGAAGGAGCAGCCCAAGGCCGCTCCCGCCAAGCCCATGAGCCGCACCCCCGAGAAAAAGGTGGTGGACACCCGCAAGGGCGGCGGCGTCAACCTGGAGAAGTACGACCAGCGGCTGGAGGACCTGGCCCCCGACAAGGCCAACCGGATGCAGACCGGCAAGCAGAAGTTCCAGAACCGGGGCGGCAAAAACCGCGGCCAGAGCTTTGGCAGCAAGCGCAGGCAGGAGGAGCAGGACCGGATGCGCCGCCTCCAGCTGGAGATCGCCAAAAAGACCCCCCTCACCGTCAAGATTCCCGACGAGATCGGGGTGGGCGAGCTGGCCTCCCGGATGAAAAAGACCGGGGCCGAGGTGGTCAAGTGCCTCATCCGCAACGGCGTGATGGCCTCCCTGTCCGACATCATCGACTACGACACCGCCGCCCTGGTGGCCATGGAGCTGGGCTGCAAGGTGGAAAAAGAGGTCATCGTCACCATTGAGGAGCGGCTCATCGACACCGCCGAGGACAAGGAGGAGGACCTGGTCCCCCGGGCCCCCGTGGTGGTGGTCATGGGCCACGTGGACCACGGCAAGACCTCCCT
>CAJUEG010000192.1 GCA_910584835.1 uncultured Oscillospiraceae bacterium
TGGGCCGACCACCCGTTTCTGCTCCGCTGGACGCCCTACACCCTTAAATTCATGCTGGGGGCGCTGGTGGTGTATGCCTTTGCTGTGGTGCTGTACATTTCCGGCAAGCAGAACCGCAGACCCGGCGAGGAACACGGCAGCGCCCGCTGGGGGAACCCCCGCCAGCTTGACCGCAAGTACCGGGACAAAGACCCCAAGCGCAACGCCATCCTGACGCAGAACCTGCGGATGAGCTTGAACAGCCGCCAGCACTTCCGCAACCTGCTGCAAATCGTGGTGGGCGGCTCCGGCGCGGGCAAGACCCGCTACATCGTGAAGCCCAATCTGTACGAAGCGAACGCCTCATATATAGCGACCGATCCGAAAGGGGAACTCGCCCGCGACTCCATCCCCCTGCTGCTCCGGGAGGGGTACACGATCAAGGTTTTCGACCTGGTTGACCCGGACCGCTCCGACTGCTATAACCCCTTCCACTACATCCGCAACGACGCGGATGTGCTGAAGCTGATCGCCAATTTCATCCGCAACACCACCCCGAAAAACGCCCATTCCAGTGACCCGTTTTGGGAGAAAAGCGAGACGGCCCTGGACAGCGCCCTCATGCTCTATCTGCTCCACGAGGCCCCGCCGGAGGATCAGAACATGGAGATGATGCTGACCATGCTGGAGTACGGCGCGGCAAAGGAGGGGGACGGCGACCATGTTTCAGCCCTTGACCTGCTCTTTCAAGCGTTGGAGGAAGAAAACCCCAACCACATCGCCGTGCGGCAATACAAGGTGTTCAAGCAGGCCCCCAGCGAAACGGCCATGAGCATCTTGATCAGCGCCGCCGTGCGCCTCGCGCCCTTTTCCCTGCCGGAGATACAGCGCATCACCAGCCGGGACGAGATGGAGCTGGGCAAGCTGGGGGAACGGAAACAGGCCATTTTCTGCATTATCCCGGACAGCAACGATGTGAGCCTCAATTTCCTTGTTGGTATGCTCTATTCCCAGGCGTTCCAGGAGCTTTACTTTCAAGCCGACAAGGTACACGGCGGCAGTCTGCCCATTCCCGTCCGGCTCATGTTCGACGAATTTGCCAATGTGTCACTGCCGGACGGCTACGCCCGACTTCAGGCCACCATGCGCTCCCGCAACGTGATGGCCACCATTATACTGCAAAACATTTCCCAGCTCAAGGCCCTTTTCAAAGACGATTGGGAGGGCATCATCGGCAACGCCGACGCCTTTATCTATTTGGGGGGAAACGAGCAGAGTACGCACAAATATGTGTCCGAGCTGCTGGGTAAGGAGACGATCCAGACGCAGACCAGCAGCCAGAGCAAGGGGCGCAACGGATCGTACAGTCAGAATTTTCAACAGGCCGGGCGCGAATTACTTACGCCCGACGAAGTACGGATGCTGGACAACAAAAAGGCCATTGTCCTTATCCGTGGCGAAGCGCCGGTGATTGACGACAAATACGATCTTATGAAGCACCCCGCTATCAAATTCACGGCTGACGGGGGCGCAGCCGCTTATATACACAGTCCAGTTTGCCTCTACGACGTGGGCGACCTGGACTTTTCCTTTACGTCGCTGGACGATGTAGAAATCATCGAATGAAAAAAGGAGGAATTTTTACTATGAAACTGCACAATTCCAACACTTCCCTCACCACCCGGAGCAAGGCCCGCCGCTATATGGCCGTCTGGACGGCGCTGGTGCTGTCCCTGTGCCTGTTCACCGTCCCGGCCTCCGCCGCTGGCGGCGACCCGCTGGACATTGTAAATAACCTGAGCGACTTTATTTTCTCCATCATTAAGGCCCTGGGCGTCATTATCCTGGGCTGGGGCATCGTGCAGGTGGGTATGTCCATCCAGTCCCACGACGCCAGCCAGCGCACCCAGGGCTTCCTGTGTCTGTTCGGCGG
>CAJUEG010000193.1 GCA_910584835.1 uncultured Oscillospiraceae bacterium
CAGATACATTCCTCCCCATCGTCCAGCAGGAGGCAGTTGCCGCCCACGTTGTTGCAGCACTCCCGCGTCAGCCTCCGGGCCTTGCGGTACTGCGGATAGTTCATCTTCGGTATGCTCACAGCTCTTGCTTCCTTTCCTGTTGCCGGGGCGTCACCCGCAAAATGCCGTCCACATTCTGCTTGATGATGCCGTACTCTTTCAGCTCCTTTTTCACTTCGCCGTACCTGGCGTACAGCCGTTCCTTTTCCTCCGACAGCCGGGCATACTCCGCTTTCAGCGCGGCCAGATCGGGCAGCTTCGTCACGCCGCCCTCCCGCAAGGCACGGCCCGCCGCCTCGTACAGTATCAGGGCGCTTTCATGCTCCTGCCGGAACCGGGCCTTGTCCGCCGCCCGGCGATACTCCACCGCCACGGGCCGGGTCTGCTTGTAGGTGGTGACGTTCTTAATCAGCACGGCCATTTCTCCCAAACGCCGCTCCGCCGTTTTCAGCGCGGCGGCGGCTTCCTCGCTGGCGGCGCTGATCTCCGCCACCCGGCTTTCCAGATCAGGATAGGCGTCGATGCCATGCTCCGTCAGGAAGTTCATGGTCTTTGCCGCCTGCTGTAAATTGTGTATCTTCGCCCACCGTGTATAGCCCGCCGATTGCTGGGCCTTGATGCTGTTCTCGATGTCGATACGCAGGGAGATACCCTTGCGGACTTTCGGCTTCCGGGCGGCGATGGCCCGGCCCTGGATGCGCTCGGTGATGGCTTCCTCGGTGTAGGCTTCGCCCAGCGTCTTGCACCTGGTAAACCGCTCCTGGCCGGGGGCGCGGAACGACACGAATTTCCCCCGCTTGATTTCATAGCCCTGCCTCTCCATGAGCCGCAGAAAATCGTCAAAATCCTTTGCCTGGGGGATGGCGGCGTCGATGGCGATTTTCAGCTTCGCTTTCCAGCTCCGGCCCCGCCGCTGGGCGTCCCACTCGGCATAGGACTGGCCCCTGTTCTGGCCCGGCTTCACCACGGACAGCCCTTGTTCCCGGCACAGCCGGTCGCTGGTGCGCCGGATGAAAGAATAGCTTTGCTTGTTGGAAACATACTTCCGGCAGTTCACCATGTCCACGGCGCAGAAAATGATGTGATTATGGACATGGCCCTTGTCAATGTGCGTTGTCAGCACATAGGGATATTTGCCCTGCAAAACCTCGTCGGCCAGCCGCCGCCCGATCTCATGGGCCTGCTCCGGCGTGGCCTCGCCGGGGGCAAAGGACTGTATCAGGTGATGGGCCAGATTGTTCCCTTTCTGCATCGCCTGGGCCAGCAGCATTTCAAATTCGATGTCCGCCGTTTCATAGGAACAGCCAAAGGAGGACACCAGCATTTTGTCCTCGGTTTTCTCCGGGTTCTCGATGTAGTCAAGAGCCTTTTTCAGCGTTGACTTGATAGGATGTATCTTTGTAACCGCCATATCTCCGCCAGCGCCCCCTTGATGTCCTCCATGTCCTGCGCGTACACTGTGCCGGTGCTGTTCACCCTGCGGGCGATCTGATTGACATTGACGCCGATCTTCTGTATCTCCGCCGTCTGCGCCCGGATGTCGCTGGTGTCCACGTTGACGATATAGCCGTCAATCAGCATCTTCCGGGCATAGGCCGAAAAATTGGCCGTATGGAGCAGGGCCATCTTCTGCTGTATCAACGCCTGTTCCTCCGCCGTCACCGGGACACGCAGCACGATCTTCCGCTTCCTGTTCGCCATGCGTCACCTCCGTTCTGCATAAGGGTTTGGGATTATCCCAACAAGCGAAAACGGACACGGCCCGGCAGGGGCCGGGGCGGGCCGTTTTCCGGGAGTGTGGCTACACTCCCTATGCTTGCTACGTTACCCCTCCCCCCGTTCCGCTTCCCCCGTCCTCCGTACTAA
>CAJUEG010000194.1 GCA_910584835.1 uncultured Oscillospiraceae bacterium
CCCTTGCCCTGCTTGCCCAGCATCCGGTCGCCGGGGATCACGCAGTCCTCAAAGACCAGCTCGCAGGTGGAGGAGCCGCGGATGCCCATCTTCTTCTCGTGCTTGCCCACGGAGAAGCCGGGGTCGGTGCGCTCCACAATGAAGGCGGACAGCTCCTTGGTCTTGCGGCCCCGCTTCTCGATGACGCCGGTGATGGCGATGACGATGAACACGTTGGCGTAGCCCGCGTTGGTGATGAAGATCTTGGAGCCGTTGAGCACCCAGTCCCCGTTCTCGTTCTTCACGGCGGTGGTCTGCTGGCCCTGGGCGTCGGTGCCGGCGCCGGGCTCGGTGAGGCCGAAGGCCCCGATCCACTCGCCGGAGCACAGCTTGGGCAGATACTTCTGCTTCTGCTCCTCGGTGCCGTACTCAAAGATGGGGTTGCAGCACAGGCTGGTGTGGGCGGACAGCACCACGCTGGTGGTGCCGCACACCTTGGCCATCTCCTCCACCGCCATGACGTAGGACAGGTAGTCCGCGCCGGCCCCGCCGTACTCCTTGGGGAGATAGATGCCCATCATGCCCAGCTTGGCCATCTTCTTCACGGTCTCCTCGGGGAAGCGCTCCTCCTCGTCCACGTCGGCGGCGATGGGCTTGACCTCGTTTTCCGCGAATTCACGGTACATCTTCTGGAGCATCAGCTGTTCTTTGGACAGTTTAAAATCCATGAGATTTTCCCTCCTTATAGCTTTGCCGGACGGCGCTTACAGCTCGTCAACGGCGGTTTTGGTGCGGTCGGCGTTGTAGACATAGAAGCCCTTGCCGGACTTAACGCCCAGGTTGCCGCCGCGGACCATCTTGCGGATCAGCGGGCAGGCGCGGTACTTGCTGTCGCCGGTCTCGCTGTACAGCACGTCCATGATGGCCAGGCAGATGTCCAGGCCGATGAAGTCGCCCAGCTCCAGGGGACCCATGGGGTGGTTGGCGCCCAGCTTCATGGCGGCGTCGATGCCGGCGATGTTGGACACGCCCTCCATCTTGATGAAGGCGGCCTCGTTGATCATGGGGATCAGGATGCGGTTGACCACGAATCCGGCGGCCTCGTTGACCTGCACGGGGGTCTTGCCCAGCTCCTGGGAGATGGCCACGATGGCGGCCACGGTGTCGGCGGGGGTGTTGGCCCCGGCGATGACCTCAATGAGCTTCATCCGGTCGGCGGGGTTGAAGAAGTGCATGCCGATGAGGGGGCGGCTCAGGCCCTTGCCGATCTCGGTGATGGACAGGGAGGAGGTGTTGGAGGCGAAGATGCACTCCGGTTTGCAGATCTTGTCCAGCTCGCCGAAGGTGGTCTGCTTCACGCCCATATCCTCAAAGGCGGCCTCCACGATCAGATCGCAGTCGGCACACAGGTCCTCCTTCAGGCCCGGGGTGATGGCGGCCACGATGCCGTCGGCCT
Organism: uncultured Oscillospiraceae bacterium; assembly: GCA_910584835.1. Classification (GTDB taxonomy): domain Bacteria; phylum Bacillota; class Clostridia; order Oscillospirales; family Oscillospiraceae; genus Enterenecus. Next base: position 1,436 of record CAJUEG010000194.1, read on the forward strand.
TGGCCTGGTCCATCTTGCCCTTTTCCACCAGCTTGGCGTAGCCCTTCTGAATCTTCGCCTTGCCGCCGTCGGCCCACTCCTGCTTGATGTCGCACAGGGCCACGGCCCAGCCGCTCTGGGCGAAGGCCTTGGCGATGCCCTGGCCCATGGTGCCAGCGCCGATCACGCCAACTTTTTTCATGATAAAAACTCCTTTACAAATAGTATAGTAAATGTAAGTATGCGACCGTTTTTTGGCGCGTCTGCCCTCGCGCTTAGTTGTTGTCACGCTCGGGCTGGACGCGCTGTCCGGTTCGGCTTCCTTCCGGCTCAGACTGCAGCCGGCGGCATGTGCCGCCCGGGCTTCCGTCTTCGCTCCAGTCCATCCGAACCGGCGCGTCTGCCCTCGCGCTTAGTTATTGGTGAACACAGCCTTGGGCTTGGGCTTCTCCCGGGACAGGAAGCAGGCCATGCCCTCCACCT
>CAJUEG010000195.1 GCA_910584835.1 uncultured Oscillospiraceae bacterium
CCTCCCCGCCGCACTCAGCGCACCGAAGGTACAGCGTGTCGGGTCTATGTACACTGCTGAACCACCGCTTCAGGCGTCCGCCGCAGGGACAGCGCAGTGTCTCCCGCAGGACTGACACCGGACGCTCCCGATGAACGTGCTTCCCCCATTTCTTTTGGAGGAACGTCTGGACGGACTGGAAGGTCTCGCTGCCGATCAGGACAGGGTAGCCGTCAGCGCCGGCGTATCGTTGGTTTCTGAGGGTCAGGGATATCTTGAACTTTGTCCACGCAGGACAGTCCGGGCTGTACTGGATGCCCTCGGCGTTCAGGATGTCCGATATTTCCCATTGAAATTTCCCCTCCAGGCAGAGGGCAAATATCCGGCTGACCACCGCCGCCTCCTGGGGCTGGGGAACCAGCTTCCCGTCCTCGATCTGATAGCCATACAGCACTTTCCGATTCATTTTGCGTCCTCCCCGATCCGTTCCGTTACCTCGATGCCGCCGTACAGCCGGAACCGCAGGGCGGTGGGGCTGACTACGACCTGCTCTACCAGTTCCTCGAACAAGGCTTCATCGAATCGCTCCAGCCGTTCCGGGCCTTGACGGATGGCGTCCACCGTTTGCCGCAGGGCCTCCGCCGCCTCGCCAATGTCATCATTCTTCAGCAGCCTCCGGCGTTTGGCCCGGAGCTGGGTCAGTTGAGCGGTGTTGGCGGCCATCTGAGCGGCGCAGGCGTCCGCATCCAGCAGGCCGTTGGCGCGGAGCTTGCTGATCTTATAGCCGCGCTCGGTGGCCTGGGCGATTGCCTTGTTTACCTCCAGCATGGCGGGGTTGTCCCGCTGTACGGCGGTCTCCAGGGCCTCCATCTGGCTCAGGGCAGGCTTGAGGATAATGCCGTCATGGAGCCGCAGCTTGTTGTACATCCGCAGGAAGGCATCGTAGATGGTTTCCTGCGGGATAGGGCCTGTGGGGCAGTTGGCGGCGCTTCTCAGATGCCGTCCGCAGCTCCAGGCGCCAGTGCCTCTCCGGGTCACCCTTCGGTAGATGGTGAAGCCGCAGATCCCGCAGCACATTTTCCGGGACAGCGGGTAGACCGCGTCCGGGCCTTTGGACTGTTTTTTCTTCATCTGCCGCAGGGCCTGGGCCTTGTCATACACCTCCTGGCTGACGATGGCCGGGTGGGTCCCCTCCACATAGAATTGGTCCACCTCGCCCCGGTTGATCTTCTGGACGAAGGGGAAGCCGGTCTTGTAGGTTTTTTGGCAGAGGGTGTCGCCCACATATTTCTCATTTGACAGCCAGTAGTAGATTTCCCTGGTGGTCCAGTGGACGTTGCCTTTCCGGTCCCGGACACCCCGGCGGATCAGCTCGTTTGCGATATCCTTGGCGCTCTGTCCGCCGAGATAGGCGTCAAACACCCAGCGGATGATCTCCGCCTCCTCCGGCACGATCTCCAGGTCTCTCCGATTTACCAGCCGGTAGCCGTAGGGTGGTTTTGTGGTGATGAACTCGCCCCGCTCCATCCTCCGGCGATAGCTCTGGTGGATATTTTGGGAGATGGACATGGACTCCTGCTGGGCCAGGGAACCGGAAACGCTCACCATCAATTCTGTGGTGAGCGTTCCGGTGTCGATATTCTCTTTTTCAAACTGGACGGTCACGCCCAGCCGCATCAGCTCCCGCAGGGCGGCGAGACAGTCCTTGGTATTCCGTGAGAAGCGGGAGATGGACTTCACCAGCACCCGGTCGATTTTGCCCTTCCGACAGTCGGCCAGAAGACGGTTGAAGTCCTCCCGCTTGTCCGTTTTCGTGCCGCTCACCGCCTCATCGGCGTAAATGTCCACCAGCTCCCAGCCCTCATGCTGGCTGATCAGCTCGGTGTAGC
>CAJUEG010000196.1 GCA_910584835.1 uncultured Oscillospiraceae bacterium
CGGACGCCTGCCCGGTGACGTATTCCTTCAGCGTGCCCAGTTCCCCGGGTGTCAGTTCGCCCTGCACCTGGCACTCCGCCACGCCCCAGAGCTGGCCCGCCCTCCGTTCCACGCCGAACACCACCGAGCGCACCTTGTCGGCCACGGCGTCATTTTCATCGTACCAGTGCATGACGCCACGCTCTGTCTCCTCGGGCATCCGGCTGCGGATCAGCGCCGCCGTGATTTGATCCTCGTACTTCAGCAGCTCACGCCCCTCCAGCAGTTCGCTCTCCTCGCCCATGCTCCCGTATTCGTCCGGCTCGAACAGGTCGGCGGTGAGCGGCATATAGAGCTTCAGCGTCTGAGGGGGCGGCGGCAGGACGGTGAAGGAGTCCTGGCCCATCACCAGGCCCAGGCCGCGCCCGTTGTCCCAGGCCACGAAAACGGTCCCCATATCGTCGATGTACTGGAGCGTGCCCATAGAGCCCGGCTGGATGGGGCACGGGTCGTCCGAACCCATCTCCCGGAGCTTGATCCGGCTGCCTACGGGGTACTGCTCCCGCAGAAAGTCCAGCCATTCCTTTTGGATGCTCATGGTCTCATCACTTCCTTTTCCTGAATTTGATGCCGGGAGTTTCCCGGTTGAGCACAAAAACGCCCCGTTTCATTGGCTGAAACGGGGCGAAACACTGTTTGCGCCGGAACATATTGACGTGGTGCTTTGAACCCGTCCTGTCCATGGATTCACCCCCTTTCAACGTTCTTGACAGCAACATACCATAACGCTTTGCGGAAAGCTATTTGGCACAACCAACAGACTTGTCCCGCTCCATGATCCGGGCAACCTCGGTGCGCAGGCACGTTTCACCGTTGCCGCACACAAAGCCATGGCCGGGGTAGGGACAGCCCACGCAATGGCTTTGCGGCCCGGTGACGGCGGGGGGCGGCTCGTGGGGCGTGGTGGTCAGGCACATGGACTCATAGAACTGCGGCTCCCGGTTATGTTTGTATCGAACTCTCACGGCGCCATCCCCATTCCCGGCCCGCTGTCCGCCTGCTGCTCCGTCGCTTCCAGCCCCTCCGGCCTGGACTGTGTCGCAAATTCCTCCAGATCGTCCGCGAGGATCTCGCACTCCACAGCCCAATCCTCCAGCCCCTCATCGTTGGCCCGCAGCTCCCGGGCGTAGAGCTCCAAACCTGCAAGGGCGTTTTGTACGGCTTGCTCACCCAGGCCCGGCGCACAGCCAGCGCCTCGGGCGGTTGACACCGCGCGGTCGAAGGCGCTGCCGTACTGCTCCGCCATGTTCCGAACGCCTTCCGGCGTATCCTCCTCAGCCAGCCCCCAAAACTCCGCCATCTCAACGCAGACCCTGCGGAGCCGGGGAAGCTGTTCCTCCTGGCCCTGCACCGCCAGTTGGGCGGCGTATTCTGTGAGACCGGCGATGCACTGGCGCATGACGTCCTTCTGTCTCTGAAATTCAGGCCCCATCAGGGTGAGAAGCTCCTCTACCGTATAGGATTTTCCGGCCCCCTGCGGGGTCCCTGCCGTTTTTTCTGTGTTATTCAAAGCGCATACCTCCCTGGTTGTGAATGTCCCCCGGCATCTCCGGCCCGCGCTGCTCCGCCGCCTCCAGCTCCCGCTGGTTGGACAGGCTGACGCGCTCGTCCAAATCATCCACAGCGCGCTGGAGCTGCTCCGAAATCCCGGTCAGGAGCTTTTGGCGCTCCGCGGTCATCGGATATTCGCTGTCCAGGGTTTCGTGGATGCAGCGGTACAGCTCGGTGAGCTGCTCATCGGTGAACTGGCGGTGGTCGTCCACCAGCCCGGCGCGGCAGGCGAAGTCCAGCTTGGCGGCCTCATAGC
>CAJUEG010000197.1 GCA_910584835.1 uncultured Oscillospiraceae bacterium
TTTTCAGCCATCGGGACGTTGATATTTTGAAGCTGCTGTGCTGGTGCCAGTTCATTCAGCCCAGGGACTTGAGGGGGATCGCCTCGGATGCCGAGCGAAAAAACCTCATGGGACTGGGCCTCATCCGGCGGCACGAAAAAAGCAGGGCGCTGCTGCTCACCAGCAAGGGGCAGCTCCTTCTGGAGCATCTGCTGGACGGCGCGGTTCCCCAGACCACCCGGGCCTACCACCCGCCGCTGATCGAGCGCCGTGTCCGGGTGTCCCGGCTGGTGGTGACCGCCTACCACGGCGGGGTCAACCCCTTCACCCTCGGGCCGGAGGAGCTGGACGGCCCCGCGGCCCTGTTCCTGACCTCCATTGCCCGGAGTAAGGGCTCCAACCCCTGGGGCAGCACCCGGGTGGCCGCCCTGGCCCGCTTGGGGGACAGCCTGTACGCCATGCACTACGTCTGCCCCGGCATCGGCAAGCTGGCGCTGATGGATGAGCTGGCGGCGTTCTCCAACCAAACCGCCCGGTTCCGAGACATGAACCGCGCTTTTATGTTTGCTGGGGACAGTTACAAGAGCGTGCTGTCCGAGCTGGACCGCCCCATGGAGCGCAAGGACACCAAGCTGCTCACCTACGGCGGCGCGTACCGCTGCCTTCAGCTCCCCGTCCACTTGCTGGCCTGTGATTCCACCGGGGCGGTGCAGCTCCAGATTATGGCGGCGCCGGACTACCGAACGCGGCTGACCAAGGCGGCGCTGAAAGGCCAGTACCGCCCGCCCCCCGATGATGTGCCCGAGTGGGACGCCATGTTCCAGGGCGTGCCCTTCCTCATGGCGGCGGACATGGATCTGCGCCGGATCAACGCCGCTATCCGCACAGCCAGGAGCCGGGGTTTCCCCCAGATCGCCATGGCCGCCCTGGAAGGGCAGGCGGAGCAGGTGCTGTTCCCCCGCTGCCGGGACAAAAATCTGGCGCGGGTGTTTGTGCTTACCTCCGAGGCGATCTCTGCCGTCACCGGCAGGAAGCCCGCGCCCTATGCGCCCCCGCGCACCCAATTCACGACCTCGAAAGGAGATGTGGCGGATGCCCCGCTTATCCAAGCTCATCGAAAAACTGGAAGATCGCCTTGAACCCAAAATCGGCCCCTGGTATGAGCGCCACAAAAAGAAGCTGCCGCTCTACGCCGCCGCAGGGCTGGTGGGCTGGTATCTCTATGGAATGCTGCTGAACTCCATCCGGCTGGGCATTGCCTCCACCTTCCACAAGACGGGGGAGGAAATGGTGGAGAGCATCTGGGTGTTCAATCCCTTCCGCAACTGGTTCGTGCTGTTCACCCCCTTCGGCCTGGGGGCCGCCGCCGTCATCGCCCTGCTGGTGTGTCTGTTCACGGGGACGGGGTACAAGTGGTTTTCCGGCTACAAGGCCACCCGGGACAGCCGGGGCTTCGACATCCTGCCCGACGGCACCCATGGTTCCTCTGGCTTCCTGACCCGGAAGGAGATGGGAGAGTTTCTGGAGGTGGGGAGTGTGGCTGAGGTAAAGGGCATGATGCTGGGCAAGTACAAAAGGCGCCCGGATGACCCGGACAAGTACGCCCTCTATGCCGCCCACCGCATGGTGCCGGGGGACAACAACAACCTGCTGTGCATCGGCGCCCCCGGCAGCGGCAAATCCCGGGGCTTCATCATCCCGTTTTTGATGGGCTGCGCCCAACGAGGGGAATCCGTTTTTGTCACAGATCCGAAGGGCGAGCTCTTTGAAAAGCTGTCCCCGTATTTCAAAGAGCACGGCCACTACGTCAAGGCGGTGAACTTCCTGGACATGGCCCACTC
>CAJUEG010000198.1 GCA_910584835.1 uncultured Oscillospiraceae bacterium
TTTTGCAGGCAGCGCCAGATGTGGGTCTTGCCGCAGCCGCTGGGGCCGATGAACATGGCGGTGGAGCGGATGCCGTGGAGGCAGTTGTACATGATGACGGACGCCGCCTTCTTGGCGTCCTCCTGCTTCCAAACCAGCCGGTCCAGATAGGAGTAAATTTCCTTGGGGGTGTACCGCGCCGGTTCCTCTGCGGCCTCCGTCGCGGGGGCGGCATCGATCTTTCGGACGGCTTCCACGCGGTCGTCGTACCAGGGGTAGGGCTGGCTGGGGGTATGGTTCTGGTTGTCCATGCTATGTTCCTCCTCCGTGTTTTTTGTGGCTATGGCCGCGTCTGCCCGGTTTTGGACATAAAAAGCCAGCATATCAAGGTCAAATGGGCAGACTGGTAGCCTTAGCCACATTCAAAAACCTCAATATGCTGGGTCGTAATCTATATGGGTTGTCTCCCGGGATGCTGGAGACAGGATGCCATAATAGCACATCCCGCTGTACGTGTCAATCCCCTTACTGGATTTTCCACCCCCACTGTGAGCTGCGCCAGCAGCTCATAAAAGCGACATACCGGAACAGAAGGTCCCCGCCTGCCGCCATTCGTCGGCGTCCGGCGGCTCGTATTCGTACCGAAACGCCTGGCGGTTCGGGAAGCGCCGGATCATGTCCTCCACGAGAACCCGTACATGGGAGCGCATATAATCCCCGTCGTCCGGCTGGTGCATTGCGATACGCGCCAGCATGACGAGGGCGCTCATGTCCACGGAAACGGGCTTGCCGAGCTGCTGCGACAGGCGCTCCACCTCGTCCTGTCCCACGGCGGCCAGCGCCAGGAGCTTTTCTTCGTCCATCGTGTTTACCTCCTTGTACAGTCCAAAATTACACCGGGCAGGGGCGCTCCTGCCCCAGCAGCGTCAGCGCTCAGTAGATATAGTCGGCGCACTGGCCGTGTGGGTACAGATTGGTTTTTATCCTCCTGCTGCAAATCGCGGCCTGAAAATCCGGCAGACTTCGGCCTACCGCTCGGCTTTGAGCTGTCTCTTGTATCTGTAGTAGGTATTCCGGGAGATTCCGCAGAGCTTGATCACCTCCGGGTCGTCCAGTGTCCCGTTGAAGTCCTTGGAGTGCTTCACGATGACGGCCTTGGCGGCGATGCTCTTCCGGGTGGTCAGCTTCGTACCAGGGGCGAGGCCATAGGTCTTTTCAATCCCGTGCTGGGCGGCCTCCAGCTTCGCGGCCCGCATCCCGTCCCGAACCCTCGTCTGGATATCGTGCCGCTCCTTTTCGGCCTGCTCGAAGGCGATGGCAATTTGTCTCCGGGCCAGGAGCATCAGGACCCGGTTGGTCGCTTCGATGTAAATATCCGCGATCTCGTTGCCCGTGGCCGGGATGCTGGCGGCGGCGGCCTGGCGGTAGCACTCCGTATCGCAATGTGGCTCGTTCAGGAAAACCAGGTCGATCCCCCTCTGGTACAGCTCTTCGTACAGGGCGGCGCCCTCCTCCGCGTCACGGCTCAGGCGGGACACGGAATCGAACACGACGGTGTCCCCCGGCTGGAGCCGCTTGTACAGCCGGTTCCACTCCGGCCGGTCCAGGGTGCTGCCGGTGAACTTGTCGCTGAAGAACGTGGCGCCGGCATAGGCCCCGCCGTCCGCCGACATGATGTTCTCAATCTGCCGCTTCAAACTTTGCTGCCGGGTGCTCACCCGGACGTATGCGTACAGCTTCATGGTTGGGCACCCCTTCGTAGTCAAACAAGGTAAACTCAGATTGGTTACTTATTATGATAGCACGGAACCAGGTATTTGTCAATAATTTAGGTACTATT
>CAJUEG010000199.1 GCA_910584835.1 uncultured Oscillospiraceae bacterium
AGTATTGGATGGCGGTGGCGTCGCTGCCGCAGTAGGCGGCGAACACCACCCCGCCGGGCCGGGTCACCCGGAGGGCCTCGGTAATGGCACGGCGCTGGTCCTCTGCGGAATACAGGTGGTACAGAGGGCCCAGCAGAAGGGTGATGTCATAAACGCCGTCCGGAAATTCGGACAGATCCAGCGCGTTCCCCTGCCGGACGGTGACAGGCTCACCGGGGAGGGTGTTGCGCCGGAACACCTCTATATTATGTCCCAGCAGCTCCACCGCGTCCACAGAATACCCCGCCTGAGCCAATGCGTGGGAGTAGCGGCCCGTGCCCGCGCCGATCTCGATAACCCGATCCCCCGTCTCCAGGTATTTTTCGAGGTACCGCATGGTGGTGAGGAACTCCACCATGCCATAGCGGCTTCTCAGCCGGGCGTCCTCATCACAGTGGACCTCGTAAAATTCCCTTAAATAATCCGCTTCCACTTTGATCCTCCTCTGTCGTCGAGTTAAAGCGATGTATGACACACACGTTTATAACGGTTTCAAGCTCTTTTTCGCTTCCTTTTTCTCTCGAGAAAGAGGAGCTCAGTCCTCGGTGGTGAGGACCTCCACCACGGTGCCCATGGAGCTGAACACGGAATAGTCGATGTTCATGGCGGCGGCGGTCTCGGTGTTGACGGTGATGATGCCGCCGTCCATCAGGTAGAAATCCTCCACGCCGACCATCCCCTGGGCCAGCACCTGGTAGGCCAGGCCGGCGGTGCGCCGGCCCACGTCGGTGTAATTCACGCCGCAGGTGGCAAAGGCGCCGTTGCGCACAAAGGAGTCCGCCCCGGTGTAGTGGGGGATGCCCGCCTGGATCAGGTCCTCATAGATGGCCAGCTCGGCGGCGGCAATGATGTTGTCGGTGGGGGTAAAAATGGCGTCCACTCCCTCGGCGATGAGGGCGGAGGCGGCGGCAATCACCTCGTCGTTGGTGTTGGCGGTCCGCTCCGCGTACTCGATCCCCCTGGCGTCAAGGGTGGCGATGGCCTCGGCGATGGGCTTGGCGGAGTTGACCTCGGACAGGGAGTACAGCAGCCCCACCTTCTTCAGCTCCGGGTTCTGGGCCAGCATCATGTCGATGATGAAGCGGGTGTTCAGCGCGTCGCTGGTGCCGGTGACGTAGTCCAGCCCGGTGAGCCCGGCTGTCTCGGGATCGGAGACGGTGGCGAACACCACGGGAGTCTTGGTGTCCTCGGCGCTGGCGGCGGCAATCTGGGCGGCGGTGGTGGCGATGGGGATGATCACGTCCGCCTTGTCGGCGATGGCCTGATCGGCCAGCTGCTTCAGCGTGCTCTGGTCCCCCTGCCCGGAGGTGGTGTGATACTGAATGGTCACCTTGTTGTCCTGGGCCAGCTGGTCCAGCTCCGCCTCAATGGCCCGGGCGATCTCGTCCAGGGAGGGGTGGTCCATCTGCTTGATGATGGCCACGTTATAGACCGTTTCGCCGTCGTTTGCGGCCTGGCCGGGATCCGCGGAACCGCCCACGTCCACCGCGGGTCCGTCCGGCCCGGAAATTGTGCCGCAGGCGCACAGAGACAGGGTCATCGCCGCGGCCGCAGCCATGGCGAAGAGCTTCTTGACGATGTTGTGCTTTTTCATGTTCTTTTCCTCCAAAATAATATTTTGAGCGGCAGATGAGCCCCGCCTTGCCAGCAGCAGGGGAGGAAAAAGAAAACAGCCTTTGTCCCCATACATGGGACAAAAGCCGCTGCTTCTGCGATACCACCCAAATTGACGTTAAAAACGTCCGCTCGCTTACGCGTACCATCATACGCGCCCCG
>CAJUEG010000200.1 GCA_910584835.1 uncultured Oscillospiraceae bacterium
CGGACGCCTGCCCGGTGACGTATTCCTTCAGCGTGCCCAGTTCCCCGGGTGTCAGCTCGCCCTGCACCTGGCACTCCGCCACACCCCAGAGCTGGCCCGCCCTCCGTTCCACGCCGAACACCACCGAGCGCACCTTGCCATCCACGGCGTCATTTTCATGATACCAGTGCATGACGCCACGTTCCGCCTCCTCGGGCATCCGGTTGCGGATCAGCGCCGCTGTGATTTGATCCTCGTACTTCAGCAGCTCACGCCCCTCCAGCAGTTCGCTCTCCTCGCCCATGCTCCCGTATTCGTCCGGCTCGAACAGGTCGGCGGTGAGCGGCATATAGAGCTTCAGCGTCTGAGGGGGCGGCGGCAGGACGGTGAAGGAGTCCTGGCCCATCACCAGGCCCAGGCCGCGCCCGTTGTCCCAGGCCACGAAAACGGTCCCCATATCGTCGATGTACTGGAGCGTGCCCATAGATCCCGGCTGGATGGGGCACGGGTCGTCCGAGCCCATCTCCCGGAGCTTGACCCGGCTGCCCACGGGGTACTGCTCCCGCAGAAAGTCCAGCCATTCCTTTTGGATGCTCATGGTTTTCATTCCTTCCTGTTATGATTTTTGCGTCGGAATTGCCTCCGGCTGGACATGAAAAAAGCCCCGTCCCTTGGATGGAACGGGGCCAAACACTGTTTGCGCCGGAACGCATTGACTTGAAATTTCTGACCTCGCTTACCCACAGGCTCACCTCCCTTCACCAGCATTAACAGCGACATTACCACAGATCCCCTCCAAAAGCTACCCGGCAGAAGCAACAGACTTGTCCCGCTCCATGATCCGGGTAACCTCGGTGCGCAGGCACGTTTCACCGTTGCCGCACACAAAGCCATGGCCGGGGTAGGGACAGCCCACGCAATGGCTTTGCGGCCCGGTGACGGCGGGGGGCGGCTCGTGGGGCGTGGTGGTCAGGCACATGGACTCATAGAACTGCGGCTCCCGGTTATGTTTGTATCGAACTCTCACGGCGCCATCCCCATTCCCGGCCCGCTGTCCGCCTGCTGCTCCGTCGCTTCCAGCCCCTCCGGCCTGGACTGTGTCGCAAATTCCTCCAGATCGTCCGCGAGGATCTCGCACTCCACAGCCCAATCCTCCAGCCCCTCATCGTTGGCCCGCAGCTCCCGGGCGTAGAGCTCCAAACCTGCAAGGGCGTTTTGTACGGCTTGCTCACCCAGGCCCGGCGCACAGCCAGCGCCTCGGGCGGTTGACACCGCGCGGTCGAAGGCGCTGCCGTACTGCTCCGCCATGTTCCGAACGCCTTCCGGCGTATCCTCCTCAGCCAGCCCCCAAAACTCCGCCATCTCAACGCAGACCCTGCGGAGCCGGGGAAGCTGTTCCTCCTGGCCCTGCACCGCCAGTTGGGCGGCGTATTCTGTGAGACCGGCGATGCACTGGCGCATGACGTCCTTCTGTCTCTGAAATTCAGGCCCCATCAGGGTGAGAAGCTCCTCTACCGTATAGGATTTTCCGGCCCCCTGCGGGGTCCCTGCCGTTTTTTCTGTGTTATTCAAAGCGCATACCTCCCTGGTTGTGAATGTCCTCCGGCATCTCCGGCCCCTGCTGCTCCGCCGCCTTCAGCTCTCGCTGGTTGGACAGGCTGACGCGCTCGTCCAAATTGTCCACACTGGCGGAAATCTGCTCCATGGCGGTTGCCAGCGTTTTCTCCCGTTCCCTGGTGATGGGGTAGCCGCTGTCCAAGGTTTCCGCGATGCAGCGGTACACCTCGGTGAGCTGCTCATCGG
>CAJUEG010000201.1 GCA_910584835.1 uncultured Oscillospiraceae bacterium
GAGATGGCCCAGCTGGCCGATGAGTTCAACCAGCTCACCGACCGCCTCCAGACCACCGAGGAGGCCCGGCGGCGGTTTGTGTCCGACGCGTCCCACGAGCTGAAAACCCCGCTGGCCTCCATCCGGCTGCTCACCGACTCCATTCTGCAAAATCCCTCGGTGGACATGGACACCGTGCGGGAGTTTGTGGCCGACATCGGAGAGGAGGCGGACCGCCTCACCCGCATCAGCGAGCACCTGCTGGCCCTCACCCGGCTGGACGCCGGGGCCGAGCGGGAGCGGGAGCCGGTGGAGCTGGGGGCGGTGGCGGAAAAGGTGGCCCATCTGCTCTCCCCCGTGGCGCAGCGGGCCCAGGTACAGCTCAAGGTCAGCGTGGAACCCGCCTGTGCCCTGACGGCCAACGAGGACGATTTGTACCAGGTGGTCTTCAACCTGGTGGAAAACGCCATCAAGTACAACCTGCCCGAGGGCAGGGTGGAGGTGGGGGTGTCCCGGCGGGGGGACAAGGTGGCCCTCACCGTCACAGACACCGGCCTGGGCATTCCAAAGGACGATCTGCCCAAGATATTCGACCGCTTTTACCGGGTGGACAAGGCCCGGTCCCGGGCGGCGGGGGGGACCGGCCTGGGGCTGTCCATTGCCCGGGACACCGCCCGCCTCCACGGCGGGGACATCACCGCGGGGCCAAATCCGGCAGGCCGGGGCACCCGGTTTGAGGCGGAGTTCCCCGCGCTGCGAGAGGAGGAGGGCCAGTGAAAAGAGCCGCTGCCAGGCTGTTGTGCGCCGCGCTGGGGCTGGCGCTGGCCTGTGGCTGCGCGCCCGCCGCGCCGGCGGAGGAAGAGGGGCTGAAGCTTTGGTTTCCCACCCAGGGGCGGCAGCTCACCGCCGCGCTGGACAGCTGCCCTTATGAGGGGGAGGCCACGATTCCCGCCATGCTGGACGCCCTGCTGGCAGGGCCGCCGGCGGAGGAGGTGGGACTGGCCGGCGCCATCCCCAAGGGCACCCGGGTGCTCAGCTGGTCGCTGGAGCAGCGGGTGGCCCATGTGGAGCTGTCCGCCGCCTATGCCGGGCTGGTGGGGGTGGAGCTGACTATGGCGGATTACTGCATCACCCTCACCTTGGCGCAGCTGCCTGGGGTAGACGGCGTGCGGGTCACCGCCAGCGGCGCGGGGCAGTCCTACCGGGACCGCCACGTGCTCTATCCCGGGGACGTGCTGTTTTCCGGCGCGGAGGAGGTGCCGGTGGAGGTGACCGCCGCCCTCTATTTCCGCCGGGAGGGGGGGAATTCCCTGGGCTTTGAGCTGCGGGTGTTCCGGCTGACGGAGGACAAGGCCCCGGCCAAGGCGGTGCTGGAGGCCCTCCTGGCCGGGCCGAAGGAGGAGGGGCTGACGCCGCTGCTGCCTGCCGGGCTGGCGGTGCGCTCAGCCTGGGTGGACAACGGCGTGTGCTGCGCCGACCTGTCCGCCCAGCTGCTGGAGCTGTCTGAGGAAGCGCGGGGGCCGGCCATCGACTCTATTGTGTTAACGCTGTGCAGTCTGGATACGGTAGAGCAGGTGCAGCTGCTGGTGGAGGGAGAACCTCTGGGTGAGTTCGGCGGGCGGGATCTGTCGCAGCCGCTGTCGCCGTCCCCGGAGCCGGAGCGTTAGCGCGAAAAAGCGGGCACAATATAACCAGGGAAAGGCCACGATTGGAAAATCGTGGCCTTTTTATGTCTGCCGGCGATTGTAATGCTTCCGCGGTCTGGACAGGGGCTGTGGGGCGCGCTGCGGTGGCCGTTTGTT
>CAJUEG010000202.1 GCA_910584835.1 uncultured Oscillospiraceae bacterium
TTGGGGTCGATGCGCTCCACCAGGGACATGATAAACTGCGATTTCACCACGATGGGGTTGTTCTCGCCGTAGCCGTCCACCATATACATGGCGTTCAAGCGGTCTTTCCCGCCAGCGGCCACCCGGACAACGCTGCCCAGGCCGTCCATCGCTTCAATGAGGGGGGCGTACTCCCCCTCCGGGTCTGCTATGAGAATATCATCGTCCGTGTTGAGAATGAGGAACGCGATTTCCTCTTTCACGCTGAACGATTTGCCGGAGCCGGGGACGCCCAGCCGGAAGGACGACTGATTGAGCAGGTTGGCCTTGTTGCACATGATAAGGTTGTGGGAAATGGCGTTCTCCCCGAAGTAGATGCCGCCCCTGTCCATGATCTCCTGCACCTTAAAGGGCATGAACACGGCCAGCGATTCCGTGGTCAGGGTGCGGAAGGCGTCGATCTTCCGGGTGCCGATGGGCAGGACGGTGTTCAGGCCGTCGATCTGCTGGTATTTCAAAACGGCCAACTGGCACCGCCCGGACAGGGAGCGTATCTTTTCCGTGTCGCTGTCAAGCTGCTGTTTGCTGTCGGCGGTGATGACCAGGGTGAGGACGGCCTGCATCATCCGCTGGTCGCGGGTGGTGAGGTCGGCCAGAAATTCCTTGCTCTCCTTGCGCTGCAACTCCATGTCGTAGGGGACGATGGCGGAGAAGTTGTTGTTCTGATTCTGGCGGCGCTGCCAGTTTGTGATATTGGTTTCTACCCCCAGCAGACGGTTCTCCACCTCCCGCACGGCCTCGTCGGTGGGCACGGAGAGGATGTCAATGGACAACATCATATTGCGGTTCAGGTCGGTCAAGTCCGCCACGATCTCGTCCTGGATATAGTTGGCGTAGTCCTTCAGGAACAGCACCCGGCAATAGCGGTCGCCCAGCTTCAGGTAGTCGCTGTGCTTCTCGATCCCGTCCGGGCAGATATAGTCCTTGAAGTCGTGGCCCTTCCGGGCCATATCCGCCATATCGAAGTGAAAACTGCCCTCGTCCCCGGCCCGGTAGAAGTCGTGGAGGATACGCAGCCGGTCAGCGGCGTCCAGCTCCACGCACTTGGAGCCGAGGGCGGCGAAGCGGGCGGTCAGGTCGGCCCCGATCCGGGTGAAGTAGGCGCGGGCGTCCTCAATGTCCCGCTTGTAGACGGTCACGGTGACAAGTTTCTCCTGGATGATGCCGTTGGCCCCGGTCGCCTTGTCAATGAGCATTTGGTTGTACTCCTGGCGGTACTTGTCCAGGCCGTCCCCCCGCATAGCCATAAGGACGGACTGCTCAAAGTCCGCTTGGCTCTGGCGGCGGTTGTAAATGGTCAGCTTGGTGGTGGCGGCGCTGTCCAGGCCGTTCAACAGCTCCGAGTAGGCCAGGAACATGGTTTCCTTGTCCTCCCGGCTTGCCACCTTGTAATTGATGTCGGTGAAACGGTAGGTCTTGGAGAACTTGATGCCCACCTTAAAAATGCCGTCCGGCCAGACGCATTGAATGGGTATCACGTCCTGCACCCTGCGGGGGATGCGGTACGGCTCCCGATCCTGCCGCATGATGGTCTTGATGCTCTTAATCATGGCGCTTGTATTCCTCCTTTTCCCGCTTTTCCATGCTGGACTTCAAAATGTCGTAGTACAGCGTGGACGATTCAAAGCGCAGCTCCCTGGGTTCCAGCACTTCCGAGCGTAGCCACGCCCAAATAAACTGCTCCGCCGTCATGCCGTGGTAGGTGAAGAAGCCCAGGGCGGCAAAGGGGGCCGCGCCCA
>CAJUEG010000203.1 GCA_910584835.1 uncultured Oscillospiraceae bacterium
AAAAGAATTTGACATCCTGGAACTGCTGTCCCTCAATCCTGGGCAGGTCTTTGACCGGGAACGTATTTATGAGACGGTATGGGGGCTTGATGGAGAGGGAAGCAGCGATACTGTTATGGAGCACATCCGAAAACTCCGGGCCAAGCTGGCTGCCCACACGCTGCATAGCTATATTGAAACCATATGGGGGTGCGGTTACCGGTGGAACGGCTGAGGAATATGGGACTGAAGCGCTCTTTTGTCGTATTGGCAGCGCTGTGTCTGCTGGCGGCGCTGGCGCTGACCGCTGCAGTCTATATCGCCTGTGGCTGGATTGCCAGCGACTACCCCCGGGGCGGCATCGAGATTGGGCCGGATGGAACCATCACGGAGTTGGCGCAGCCCTCAGTGGAGCAGACTCGTGTTCTGTGTCTGCTGAATGGTATCCAGATGGTTTCCATGGCAGTCCTGCCAGTGGGAGGGTTGTGTCTGGCCGGGATCCTGTTCTACCGGATCAAGCTGAAGCGTCCCATTTCCGTCCTCCAGATGGGTATGGAGCGCATCCAGGCCCACGATCTGGACTTCACCATCCCGGAGGTATCTCGGGACGAATTGGGTCAGGTATGTGCCGCGTTTGAAACAATGCGGGCGGAACTGCTGCGGACGAATCAGGAACTGTGGCGGCAGGCGGAGGAGCGGAAACGGCTCAACGCCGCCTTTGCCCACGACCTGCGCAACCCGGTTACCGTTTTGAAGGGGACGGTGAAGCTGCTGCGGCGCGGGAGCGCGGATGAACAGATGCTGGAGCGGATGGATGTCTACACCCGGCGCATTGAGCAATACGTTGAGGCTATGAGCAGTATCCAGCGGCTAGAGCAGATGCCTGTGCAGTGCAGGCCGGTTTCGCTGCCCCAACTGGGACGTGAACTGGAGGAGACCACCCGGCTGCTGGCCCCCGCACTGAACTTATCTTGCAGTTTCCCGCAGGAGGGGCAGGCGGAACTCGACCACGGCCTGTTCTTGACCGTGGCGGAAAACCTGGTCACCAATGCCGCCCGGTTTGCGCGCTCCGGGCTGGAACTTACGATGGAGACAGATGGCGGGTTCCTTACATTGACCGCTGCGGACGATGGTCCGGGGTTCCCCCAGGAACTGATGCAGACCGGCCCCAAGCCCTTCGGAAAGCGGGATGGGGGCGCCGCCCACTTCGGTATGGGGCTGTATAGCAGCCAGCTGCTGTGCAGGAAGCATGGCGGCGATCTCCGGCTCAATAACTGCCCTGGGGCCACTGTTACAGCTTCCTTCAAATTCCAGGGCAAAACGTGAGAATTTCTTGGGATTTATCCATTACACTCTCCTTATCCCAAACATAAGGAGAGTGTTTTTATGCTCATAAAGGCCAAAAAATTATCGAAAGTTTACGGCAGCGGCGAGAATCAGGTGGTCGCCTTGGACAAGGTGGACCTGACGGTTGCCCCGGGGGATTTTATCTCCATCATAGGCCCCTCCGGCAGCGGGAAGAGCACCCTGCTCCATCTGCTGTCCGGCCTGGATCACCCCACCTCGGGCAGCCTGACTTATGATGGTCAGGAGATCTATACGCTACCGGATAAAGAATTGTCCGCGTTCCGCCGCCGGCAGATGGGGTTCATTTTCCAGCAGTTCAATCTGTTGCCGGTGCTGACGGCCCGGGAGAATATCCTGATGCCTCTGCTGCTGGACAAAAAGCAGCCAGACGAGGGTTATTTGAGCCAGTTGGCGGAGCTGCTGGGC
>CAJUEG010000204.1 GCA_910584835.1 uncultured Oscillospiraceae bacterium
ATACCTCCAATCATGGTAAACGCCCGTAGGCGTAGAAATGAGACTGCCAGTAGCTTGTATTCAAATTTGCGTAGCCGATGGGATCTCCACAGTGGAGCATCCGCCCGTCCCCCACATAAATCCCCACATGGCTCACGCCCGGGGTATTGTAGGTGCCCTTGAAAAATACAAGGTCGCCGGGCCTGGGGGAGCCCACCGGGGTACAGATGTTGTAAAGCCCTTGTGCCCCCAGACGGCCCACATTCCAGCCCGAATGGTTGATAACCCAGGACACAAAGCCGGAGCAGTCAAAGGAAGTGGCCGGGCTGGAGCCGCCCCACACATAAGGGTAGCCAATGTATTTCTCGGCCTCGGTCAGTATGGCGGCAAAGGTTTCATCGTCCAGATATTCCGGGGGCACCTCATAGCCGCCACCGGGCTGGCCCGTGATGTATCTGTTTACATAGGGCGAGTCGGGGAACAGGTCGGGGCGGTTGCCAAGGGTAGACATATAGATGGCGTACCGGGATAGCTGAGCCTCGCCCATAAGGGAAACGGGCAGATGGGATAAATCCGCATTTTCCAGCGTGACATAGCAGATGTAATAATTGTAGGGAACCTCCACATCGTAATCGTTGCCCTCGCTGTCGGTGCGGGTTTCCGTCCGGTAGCGCACCTCCACCACCACTTCTTCGGTGAGAATGTACTGGCGGTCAAAGAGCGTTTGCAGAGTGCCCTCCACCTGGGGGAGCGTCCACTGGCCCTCATGGAGCGAACACAAAATAGAAAGCAGTACATAGGGATCATGCTCGATCCCGTCCAGATCAAAGTGGTACTCGTCATAATCGTGGGTGGCCTCGTAGGTATCAAGATAGCGCTCCAGCTCCGCCTCTAAACCGCAGTAGGCGGCCTCGGCCCCCAGCATATCCCCATCCTCGCAAGGGTAGGTGCTGGCCCCGACAGCCCCGGCCCCGGCATTTCCCAGCATCACCAGCGAGGACGAGCAGGACTGCATCATAAAAACAAGCAGGACGCAGACAAGGGCGATCAAGGAGCCAATGGGATGGCGTTTCACAAAGCCCGCCGCCTTTGCCGCCAGCTTTTCCGTGGCGGCGGCAGTTTTCCCGGCGGCCTTTGTACCATGTTTGGCGGCCTCTCTTGCCTGCTTTTGGTATTGCTTTCTCAGCCGCTGTTTCTGCCAGTAGCGTTTGAGGGCGCTTTTCGCAAGCTCCGGGTGCTCCTGGGCGGCGGTGTGGAAATGATAGTCCGCCTTGGCCTTGATAAACTTCGCCTCGGCCCGGCTCACCGCTTTTGCCGGGTGCTCCCGGATTTTGCGCTTTACAAACCGGGAGCCATACCGCAGGCCGGACTCGCCCACAAGCTCGGAGCGGTGGGCCCCCTCGGTTCCCACATTTTCCTGCTCCACCTCAAAAATCTTGCCATGCACAAAGCCGTGGAGGGAGCCCCCGGCCACACGGCCCGCCCGTTTCACCGGGCCGGGCTTTTTGGGCGGTTTCTGTTTTGCCAGCTTTTCTCTGGCGGCCCCCAGCTTTTCCCCCTGTTTTTCCATGCGGAGCTTGCTGGCGGCGGCCTGTTCCTGCTGGCTTTTCTGTCTGAATTTGGACTTGGGGGACTTCGGGACACTTTGTCCCGAAGTCCCCTCAGCCGTTGCCCCGGACTGCTTTTCAGAGCCAGCCCCAAAAGCAGAGCCGCCC
>CAJUEG010000205.1 GCA_910584835.1 uncultured Oscillospiraceae bacterium
GGCGCTGCTCTTGCTCCTGTCCTTGTTGGCGGGTTCGGCCCCGGTCTGGATGATGTCCTCCGTGCTGGTGGGCGTACCAAAATCCCCGGTGGGCGGGCTGTCAAAGGTGTACTCCAATGCGGAGGCGGGCATGGAAAGCGCCGTCAGCACAAGGCAGACGGCCAGCAGGGTGGAAAGATACTTTTTCATTTAGACATACCCCCGTTTCTTATCTCGGATAAATTTGTAGCCCCGCCAGCCGCCGTAGCCGATGATGGCAAGGGCGGCGATCCCGGCCAGGGCTGTGACCACGATTTTCCCGGCGACGCTCCCGCCGCTGTCCTGGGCCGGTTCCGGGGGCTGGGTCTGCTGGGGTTCGCCGCCCTCCGGGGTGGCGGTGGGTTCTGGGTCTAAATGCGTCTCACCGTGAGACGCATTTTCCGCAGAAAACACGGCGGTATAAATCACCGTGTCCCGGCTGGTCTTGGTGACTTCGCCGCTGTACTCCACGGAGACGGTGTACCCGGTGACGCTGCGCCCGCTGGCGGTGCCGGTATAAGAGGCGATGGCGTTGTAAAACTCCCCCGCCTCCTGCCAGTCTACGCCCGCCAGCGTCAGCGTCCGTCCGCTGTCCGTGATGGTCTTGGGGATGAGGGAGGCGTCTGCGTCGGACAGATTGGGATAAGTGCGCTTGGCAGAGACTGTCCAGCTGTTATTCTTATAGCCAGCGGCCTCCACGGTGATTTTGGTGTAGTCGGGCTTCAAAATGCCGGTGTAGCCGTCCTCAGTGGCGATCTCACGCTCCGGCTCCAGCGTCTTGATAATCTCGGCCATATCCTTGGTGCTGCTGTCCAGGGTGACAACCTCGATGTAGTCCTTGCTATCCGTCTCGCTCAGATCGTTCTTCAGCACGTCCAGCAGTGTGTAGTGACGGCCCTCCCGGTCAAAGTCCCCGGTGGGGATGGCGGAGGGATCGTCACGGGTGGAGAGGTAGTAAACCTTTTCCAGCCGGATCATGCCGTTTTCCTCGCTCGTCCGTACCTCTGCGGGGTAAAGGGCCGCAGGGGGCGGCGCTCCCTGGGCCGGTTCCGTGTCCCCGGCCTCTGCCGCCATCGCCGTGCAGGGCAGGGCGGCGAGGGCCAGCAGGAGCGCGGAGGCCAGAGAAACCAGCCTGTGGTGTTTCTTCATGGAAAAACCTCCTGTTTCTTAATGTGGGTGTTCTCGTACATAGGCGGCAAAGCGCCGTTCCTGCGCTTCAAAATAGTCGCCGTCGATCTCATAGCCGGTGAAGTCCAGCCCAGCGTCATAGGCGGCGATCCGGCTGCTCCCGCTGCCTAAATGGGTGTCCAGGATTTTGTCGCCCGGTTTGGCGAACAGGGCGTATATCCAGGCATAGAGGGCGATGGGCTTCTGCGTGGGGTGGATGCGGCCCGGCTGTACCGGGGACAGTGCAATCCGCTTGCAGGTCAGGTCAAAATTTGTCCAGGCCAATTCAAAGGACGCAAAGGAGACTTCCGGGGAATACTTCTTGTCCCAGCACAGCCAGCAGTGGCTGTCGGCGGCGGGGAGCATACTGATAAAGTGGTTGGCCCCCCATATGACTTGATGCCTGGACACGCGCCGCAGCTCCCGGAAATACTCCGGGGGAGGCGGCTTGGCGTCCCAGAATACGGGTTTGTATTTGCGGGGCTT
>CAJUEG010000206.1 GCA_910584835.1 uncultured Oscillospiraceae bacterium
GTGTACGTCACCCTGGGCCAGTTCTCCATCATCCGCCTGGAGCGGGACAGCCAGCTGCTCATCCCCGCCTATGACTACTGCATGCCCAGCAAGGAGTGCACCGCCGGGGGCGGGGAGGAGGACCCCTGCGCCATCTTCCGCCAGGTGCAGTTCCCCGTGGAGGAGTTCTTCCCGCCCAACACCATCGCCTCGCCGGAGGGCTGCCAGGATAAGAACTGCTGCCTGTAAGGAGCCGGAACGGGCGCGGGCTTCAGGGCGGCGCGGCACCGCCGCCGCAAGCGTCCAGCCCCCGTCCCGGCCGGTGACGAAGGCCCGCTATTCCGCTTCGGCACCCCTCCCCGCGCGGCCCGCTCTGCCGGGCTCACGCGGGGGCAAAAAACAGCGCCCGCTTCCGCGGTTGGCGGAAGCGGGCGCGCCGCATCTGAGAAGCCGCGGCAAATGGCCTTGGCGCCCGTCTTTGCCGCGTAAATCTGAACATAACGGCAATTGGCGCAGCTTTTTAATTTTTCATGAACGCTATTCTCTTTTCCACCAAAACGTGGTAAAATAACTCAAATCAAAGCTTGGCGCGCCGCGCCCGGAGGAGGTCTCCATGATGAACTGGAACGCCCTGTACGACCGGCTGAAAACGCGGGTCCCGGCCTTGGAGCTGCGGCGGGACGAGCCCATGTCCCGCCACAC
This sequence comes from uncultured Oscillospiraceae bacterium, assembly GCA_910584835.1. Taxonomy (GTDB): domain Bacteria; phylum Bacillota; class Clostridia; order Oscillospirales; family Oscillospiraceae; genus Enterenecus. The sequence continues at coordinate 682 of CAJUEG010000206.1, forward strand.
CTCCTTCCAGGTGGGCGGGCCGGTACCTTTGCTGGCCCTGCCCAAAAACGAGGACGAGGTGGGACAGCTCCTCTCCGCGGCCGTCCTGGAATTCGGTGTCCGCCCCTTCTTTATGGGCCGGGGCACCAACCTGCTGGTGTCCGACCAGGGGGCGGACCTGCTGGTGGTCAAGGCCAGCGACGGCCTGAACCGGCTGGAGCTGCTGGAGGAAGGGGAGCGGCCCGGCCACAGCACCATCCTGGCGGGGAGCGGGGTATCCCTGGCCCGCCTGTCCGGCTTTGCCCTGGAGCACGGCCTGGCGGGGCTGGAGTTCGCCCAGGGTATCCCGGGCAGCGTGGGAGGCGGGGTGTACATGAACGCCGGGGCCTACGGCGGGGAGCTGGGGCAGGTGGTGTCCAGCGTGTCCAGTGTAAGCTGCCCCTCCGAGGAATTTGTGCGGGAGTACGTCAACCCGCAATTCTCTTACCGCCGCAGCCAGTTTCAGGAGGAGGACGATTTTATTCTGCGGGCCTGCTTCAGCCTGAAGCCCGGCGACCCCGCCGAAATCAAGGCCAAAATGGAGGACTTCGCCGCCCGGAGGCGGGAGAAGCAGCCCCTGGAATACCCCAGCGCCGGCTCCACCTTCAAGCGGCCCGCGCCCGTGGACGGACAGCCGGTGTACGCCGCCGCCCTCATCGACGGGTGCGGCCTGAAGGGCTTGTCGGTGGGCGGGGCCCAGGTGTCGGAAAAGCACGCGGGTTTCATTATCAACCGGGGCGGGGCCTCCTGCAAGGATATCATGGAATTGATGGCGCGGGTGCGGGAGCGGGTGTTCCGGGAGACCGGCGTGACCCTGGAGCCCGAGGTGCGCTGTCTGGGAGGGGAGGGAGAAGGATGGAATTTCTGATCGTGTCCGGCCTGTCCGGAGCGGGCAAGTCCACCGTCATGTCCATTTTGGAGGACAGCGGGTTTTTCTGCGTGGATAATCTGCCCCCGGTGCTCATCCC
>CAJUEG010000207.1 GCA_910584835.1 uncultured Oscillospiraceae bacterium
TCCCGATTGCTGAATTCCACTTCCTTCTTGCTCATCCACGGCATCCCCCTGTGATTAGGATGCCTTTATTATAAAATTTTTGCGCCTCGTTATCCGCTCTTGTTATCGGGCTATTGACTAATATATTGAGCAATCATATAATTAAGAGGGCGCACGTTTATTAGAATCAACCTGAACCGGGTACGCTACCAGGGACCAATTTTGTGAAAGGTCGTATCGATATGATTTATACGGAAAAAGTACGGAAAGAACTGGACGCTATCCTCAAAGCATTTGAGAATTACATTGATGGGCAGAACTATTTTGATATAGTCTACTCCAAGAAAATCGGCTATGTCTGGATTGTGGTTGATGAACCCGGCGCGGCAGGCGCGGAGCAGCTTGACACGCCGGAGGCCATGCTGGACAACCTGTTTAATGACATCATCAACGATGTTGTTGCCCCTCGTTCCACCACCCATCTTAATGAGGCGCACACCATGACGGAGAGCGAAGAAGCCGAGTGCCGCCGCAAAATCACTGCCATTTTGGAAACGATTGAGGGCGGCGGGGCCGAGTACCTGGAATACCTGGACGAGTATATCAAGGACTACCGGGAACGCTACGCCGGGGACGGTGGATCGTGTTAGAAAACTGCTGTGCGTTCACCGGACACCGTCCGCATAAATTTCCCTGGAAGTATAATGCGATAGATAAATACGCTTTATCTTGTTAAAACGCTGTCCAAAAGCCGCACCGAAATCATGGATGCCGCATTTTTCTCCACCGAGTTGAGGATAAAACCGGCCAAGTCGCAGGCGTAGAAATCTCCTATCGTTTCCAGCCCCCGTTCAAGGATACAGCGGTTGAGGGCGGCATAACCTGCGGAGATGTCCCAACGGCCCCGGCAGCAGAGGTACAGATAATTCCCAGCGGGCTTCTCCTTATAATAAGGGAAGTCCGCTTTTTCTTTGATTCGGGTATAGAGGTGGCTGATGGCCCCTGGCCCGCCCTGCTCCCCCGGCTGGTGGATGGCCCCCAGCTGGAAGTCGGTCTGTATCCCGTATTGGCTGCACAGCGCCCGACACCGCTCCAGCACAACGATCAATGCTTCATCCTCGCTGGCCTCCGGGGTCATCAGCCCCTCCAATTCCCTAACGGGGAGGGCCAGCAGGTGCTCCCGCTCAAACCAGGCGGTCCGGGGGATCATGTCCGGCCCCGACTCAAACTCCAGGCTGTGCAGGGCGCCGGACAGCACAAAGTCCATGTGCTCCAGCTTCTGCCGCTCCGCTTCCAGGCGGACCCGCTGTTCCCGCAGCAGCTCCAGCGTTTTGGCGGTGTTCTGTCCCTGGAGACAGCGGCGGATCTCCTCCAGGGGTGTGCCCGTCTGGCGGAAGATGGAGATGGCGTAAAAATCGTAGAACTGCTCCACGTCGTAGTAAAAATAGCCGTTGTCCCCCTGATGGGCTGGGAGGAGCAGTCCCACGTCTTTGTAGTGGCGCAGAGTTTCCTTGGTTGTACCGCACAGGGCGGCGAAAGCCCCGGAGGTCAGCCATCCTTTTTTTCTCTCCATAAAAATTTCCTCCAAAAATTAAAAATACCCCTTGACTGCGTGGCGGCCACACGGTTTATGATACCCCCTGTCAGAAATAATTGCAAGTCCACTGGACAACAATATGAGAAAACA
>CAJUEG010000208.1 GCA_910584835.1 uncultured Oscillospiraceae bacterium
GGCCCTCGCCCAGCACCAGCAGGCAGTGGTCATGGCCGGTGCCCTGGTGCGGCTCAACCTCATTGATCCTGATGAAGTCATACCGATCCAGCGGACGCATCAGAAAGGCAGCGAACTGCGTGTTGGGAAGCTCCACCACCTTGTCCACCTGATATTCAGGCGGGCACAGGGGCGCGCGTTGTCGGCCCATTTCTGCTCTGATTTTCATTGTCATCCTTCATGGTAAATAGTATCTTGGGTTCGTCCGCTGCCCGTTGACCCGCACCTCAAAGTGGAGATGGGGCCCGGTAGACCGCCCGGTGGAACCGGACAGGGAGATCACGTCCCCGGCCTGGACGGTCTGGCCGGGCCGCACCAGCAGGCGGGAGTTGTGGCCGTACAGGGTGAGCAGGCCGTTCTCATGCCCGATGGTCACATAGTAGCCGTAGCTGGAGTCGTACTTGGCCACCCGCACCGTACCCGGCAGCGCTGCCCGGACGGGGGTGCCGGTGGGGACGGCCAGATCCATGCCGGTGTGGCCGTCCCGCTGGCCGGTGATGGGGTCGATGCGCCCGCCGAATTCAGAGGTTACAATGTTCCGCCAGTTGGCCCCCACCGGGGAGCAGAAGCCGTCCGCGCCCACATAGGGCACGTCCGAACCCTCAAAGCCGCCGCTGTCGCCCGCCGCAGGATAGCCGTACTTGATCAGGCTGTACACATTGTCCGCGTTGGTTTTCTGTTCCTCCGTGATGTCCGCGCCGAGGGAAGCGGCGAGGTTGGCGTACACCTTAGCCATATCCTCAATGGGAACGAACACGTTATAGATGCGCTCCACCTCAATTTCATTACCGTCCTCATCCTTCTCGGTGACCGTTTCAGTCCGGGTTTCGCTGGACGCGAAGCAGTGGGCAAACTGGGCGAGGGGCGGGGCCTCGCCGCCGAAATACAGGGAGAAAAACACAGCCTTGACCCGGATGGGGTCGAGGCTGTTTCCCTCATCCATATTCGATTGGATGTCCGCGATGATCTCATCCAGCTCCGCGAAGCTGGCCCGGGTCTGCTCAATGCACACCCGGTACTCTGCGGGGACATCGGCGGGGATCTCGCCGCCCTGGAAGCACAGCTGGGCGGCGGAGATGTTGTGGCTCACTGCGCCGGAACCCAGGACGCACAGCAGGGCCACCACCACGATGACGGGGGAGAGGATGGCAGCGATGGCCCAGCCCACGCCCTTCCTGGCTTTTTCGTTGGTGAGCAGGGTGGCGGCGGCTTTCGCCACCAGGACGGGATCAACCAAGGGCCATGCCACCTCCCATCCCGGGTGCGTCGGCCTGCTCCTGTTCCAGCTTCTGGGCCTGCTCCTGGATCGTCTGCCAGTGTTCCTCCAGCGCCTGGATGGTGTCAGGGCTACCGCTACCAGGAAACCGCTGGCGGTACTGATCAAAGTCCATCCCGCCGTTCAGCAGCAGCTTGGCCACATCCACGGCACCATTTTCCACGCAGGCGTGGAGGGCCCCGTAATTGTTGGGATCCACCCACATCCGCTTCTCCAGAAGATCCTCCGCCATCCAGCTGTCCCGGCCCTTGTAGGTCAGCATATGGAGTGTCCTTTCCGCGCTGCCGCCCCCGGAGATACCCTTTTCCACCAGGGTGGACAGCATTTCAT
>CAJUEG010000209.1 GCA_910584835.1 uncultured Oscillospiraceae bacterium
TGTTCTAAGGAGGGCCTATGGATTTTCTCACCGACTGGCTCACGGACTGGCTGAAGGAGCTGCTGATCAGCGGTATCATGGGGAACCTCGAGGGGCTCTTTGATACCGTCAACGCCAAAGTCGGAGAGATTGCGGTACAGGTAGGGACGACCCCGGCGGCATGGAACGCCGGGGTTTTCTCCCTCATCCGCCAGCTTTCCGAAACGGTGATTTTACCGATTGCCGGGCTGGTGCTGACCTTTGTTGCCACCTATGAGCTGATACAGATGCTTTTGGAAAAAAACAATATGCACGAGTTTGATGTGGCGAATATCTACAAGTGGGTATTCAAAACCGCTTGTGCCATCCTCATTCTCTCCAACACCTTTAACATTGTGATGGCCGTGTTCGATGTGTCCCAGAGTGTGATCTCCAGGGCGGCGGGGCTGATCCAGGGCTCTACGGACATTACCCCGGATATGCTGGCCGCATTGGAAACCACGCTGGAGGGGATGGACTTGGGCCCGCTTTTGGGCCTGTGGCTCCAGTCCTCGCTGATCGGCGTGACCATGCAGATTATGGGGATTATCATTTTTGTTCTGGTGTATGGCAGAATGATAGAAATATATTTGCTGACCAGTTTAGCGCCCCTCCCCGTGGCTACCCTTGCCAACCGGGAGCTTGGCGGCACAGGGCAGAACTACTTAAAATCCCTGTTCGCCGTGGGCTTTCAAGGGATGCTCATTTTAGTGTGTGTCGCTATTTATGCGGTGCTCGTCCAGGGGATTGCCACCAGCGGCGACCCCATCGGGGCAATCTGGGGAACCGTTGGCTATACGGTTCTCTTATGCTTTATGCTCTTTAAGACGGGCGGCATCGCCCAGCGCATTTTCGGGGCGCATTAAGCAGGACTTCGGGACACTTTGTCCCAAGGCCGGAAAGGAGGCGGGATATGCCAAGGCGGGCCCCCGCCCGTTATAAACCGGGCCCGGATGGGGAAATGCGCCGGACATGGAACGGCAAGCTCCCGGAGGAATTTACCCAGCGGGACACGCTGGCGTTTATGGCTGATACCGACTTGCTTTTGGAAGGCCGAGTATCAGCGGAAACCCTGTCTGCAATCCATGCGGCAGGCTATGACTATGAGGGCGGGGCTGTCATACCCACGCCCGGAAAGGAGGAAACAGGACTGAGTAAGGATGTCATACTGACCCCGGAACAGATCGCCGCCGAGGAGCGGCGCTGGCTTTTTGAGGCCCCGATTGCGGAGCTGGCCGAGGTCAAAGGCGTAACCATAGACGAGGCCGTGAAAATGAGGACGGACGCCATGCTGAAGGAGGCGGTTCCTATTGAGGTATCGGTGCGGCCTATTGAGCCACAGGGGAAATTGATTGGCTTTGCCAGCGTAAATATCGGCGGCGTGGTGATCGATGATTTTAAGGTGGTGGACGGGAAGAACGGGATTTTTTTAGGGGCTCCCTCAAAACCCGATCCCACCAGCAGGACGGGCTACCGCTCCACGGTGCGGATTCCAGACCAGGCCACCCGGGATCGGATCAATGAGATTGCCGCCCAAGCGTACCATGTGGCGGTGGAAAAATTGATTGCAAGAGCCGAGGCGGTGCGGCCCGCCCCCATAAGGGAGCAGATGGCCCAGGCCGCAAA
>CAJUEG010000210.1 GCA_910584835.1 uncultured Oscillospiraceae bacterium
TCCGCGCTGCCGCCCCCGGAGATACCCTTTTCCACCAGGGTGGACAGCATTTCATAGTCCGGCCCTGCGGCGAACAGCTCCAGAAGGAGGGACGGCGCGGCGGCGATCTGCTCATTAGTACACTGCTTGATGATCTCCCTGGCAATATGGCAGTGGTCTAAAAAGGCATAGACAGCCATCTCGCCGTGGAAAGTCGGGGACAGCTTCGCCACCCGGTCTGCCGCGTTTGCCAGCAGGGAGGATACCTTTTGCGGGTCATTGATGTCAATGGCATTCCGGCAGGCGGCGGCATAAGCGGGTTCCGGGAACCGCTCCACGTCGTCCAGCAGGGCGCGGGTCATCTGCCGCCCCACCGCGCCGGGTCGGCCCGCCGCCTCGATCAGCAGATCGCCCGCGTGAGCGTCCAGCACCTTGGAGTACAGCTCCAAAAAGGTAGGCAGCTCCCCATCCCGGATCGCAAGGACGGTCCTGTCGTAGTCGCTGATGTGCAGCGGTCTCTGCCCCACCATGTCCATATAGGCGGTGATGCTGCCGGTCATGCGGCGGAGGAGCTGCTCGGTCTGGCCCATGGCCTCCTCCTGCCGCTCCCGCTGCTCCGCCAGCGCCTGGATGATCACCTTTTCCTCCTGCTGGCTCAGGTGAACCACTCTGCCGCCCGTATCATCCTCCACGCCGCCGATCTGTATGTACCGAGCGTGGGTGGCATGGTCGCCGTGGACGGCCTTGGTAATGGCGGAGGCGGTGAGGAACATCCTGTCCAGGTCGTTCCCGTTCTCGCCCAGGGTCTTGCCCACGATGAAGCTCTCAGTGACGCCCTTTTTCTGCTTCTCGTCGTACCACTTGAGGTAGACATCCACGTACACGCCCTCACTCTCGCCATAGTCCACGGTGCAGAACAGATCCGCGTCACGGGGAATCTCCCGGCCATTCTCCCACTCAGAGCGCAGTTCAAAGTATTCATCGGGCAAATAGCCCTGGCCATCCAGCCGGAATTTCAGCTGTTCAAACACATCTTCCGCCGTGCGCTGGCCATCGTACTCCAGCTTCCGGGGATCGTCTGCGGAGGGCTTCCAACGGTCAAATTCAATGATTTCCATCTTGCAGTTTTCTCCTTTCTCACCCACCGTCATGGCAGTTGCAGGGCAGATCGTCCTCGGGGAACATCCAGCACATGGCCTGCTGGTTCAGATCCGCCGTCACGAAATCCCGCCACGCCCAGTCCCGCCCCAGCCCCTTTACCGTAATCAGGTTAGGTTTCGCGCCGTCCTCAATGGCGATGGCCCGCTCATAGAGATCCCGGCGCCGGTGGTACAGGGTGCGGATCTCCTTCTTCTTCATGCTGGGGCAGAAAAAACAGGAGGATTTACCCGGCAGCGGCAGGCCCGCCCGAAGGATGGCGGCGGCGCAGTCCTCCCGCGTCCACCCCCAGTCCATCAGCGGATAGACTTTGGTGTACTTGGTGTCGGCCTCGTCATGCTCCCTGGCGCCCTCCTTCCGCCGTGTTTCATCCACATCGTAACCGATGTATTTGAACACCTTTTCCCCTCTGGCCCAAACCTCCCGGCAGGGCGGGTAGTTGTTGCAGAATTTCTCTTGGGGCGCGATTTTGTGTT
>CAJUEG010000211.1 GCA_910584835.1 uncultured Oscillospiraceae bacterium
GCTCTTTCATTTTGGCCGGAGTAACCTCCTTGCCGAAATACTTTTCCAGTTCAGCGGTTGAAATAATCACGCCTCGATCCTCCTTTTTCTTTTCTGATAAGATACCGTCAATCACATCGCCGTTGAGCTTGCCCTCCTGATCCAGCTCCCGGAGCTTTTTCGCCTGGGCCACCGAGGGGGACGCCTGCTCCCCGTCAATGGAAACGGCGATCAGCCTCTGGTTTTTGGGCTTGATATAGGAGAGCTCCACGGCGGGCATAAAGCCCATCTTTTTATCGTCCACCTTGTCCAGCAGTTCCGGCACAAGGGAGTTGAGCCGCAGATAGCGCATGACTTTTTTATAGTTCATGTCATGGGCCTCGCCCACGATCTCCACGGAACGCTTGCCAATGTCGCCCTCGGCAACATTTTTCAGCCGCCCGCCCTGGTGCTTGATGTCCTCCACTTCCAAATCCAGCAGGGCGGCCAGCTCGCTGGGGAGCGTCTGATCCCTCTGCTTGTTGCTGTCCTTCATGGCCTGGACAGCCTCGTGGTCGCTCATATCCCGGACGATAAAGGGCATTTCCAAAAGCCCGGCCAGTTCACTGCCCCGGCAGCGGCGGTGGCCCGCCACAATCTCATAGCCGTTTCCGTCCTTTTCCGGGCGGGCAAGGCCCGGCACCATCACGCCGTTTGCCTTAATGGATGCCACTGTCTCCTGCATTTTGGCATCGTCCCGCACCTTGAACGGATGGGGCCGGAATGTATGGAACGGATGCATCTCGGAAAGTTTCAGATACATGAGCTTGCCTTCCTCCACCGGGCGGGGAGGGGCGGCTGGCCCAGGCGGAGCCTGCTCCGGGGCGGCGGCCTCCTTTTCGGGAGCCGTTTTCCCAGCCTTTGGGGGCGTTTGGGCGTCCGGGGCTTTCCCGTCACTTCGGGACACTTTGTCTCGCTTGGACGGCTGGGCCTCGCCGGGGGCCGCCTTGTCAGCCTTGGGCGGGCGGCCCTTGCGGGGCTTTGCCGCCTCCTTGCCAGCGGGCTCCGCTTTATCCTCCTTCGGGGAACGGCCACGGCGGGGCTTTTTCTGTTCGCCAGCGGCGGGCTGTTCCGCCTCACCGGGAGCCTGCTCCTTTGCGGGGGCATCCCCGGCTTTCTCTACCTCAGCCCGGGCCGCCTTTCGCTTTTCGCCCATGAGCTCATTGATCTGCTCAAAGGACACTACCACATCGCCGGGATCGGGCTTTGCGGGCCCGGCCTGTTCCTGCTGAGGTGTGGGAGCGGCGGCCTGTTCGGGAGCCGGGGCCTGGGGCTGGCCAGCCGTTACAGACTCGGGAGCCTCCGGGATTTTTTTCTCACCGGGGCCCGTGTTCAGTTTGTCATCTGCCATTCATTAACCTCCTTTTCGTTAAAGTTGCACAAATTTCAGGCTTAAATTTCTGTAATTATTTTTTACCTCCTTCCCGTCTATCCACGCAAAAAAGCCGCCCGGTTTTGATGGCCGGACGGCCTTTCAGCGTAATGTGATAGATCAAATATTATTTTTGTTGTTGGTAGGCTCCGAAAAGCCTTGTATTTGCGGTTTTCCTAATTTATATGGCCCTTA
>CAJUEG010000212.1 GCA_910584835.1 uncultured Oscillospiraceae bacterium
AGGCCATCCGCATCATCCGGGAGACGGAGGAGGAGGCCGAGGTGGTGCCCAACCTCATCATCGGCTTCGGCATCGACCAGGTGCAGGCGGAATATGTGGCGGACATCCGGCTGCGCAACATCAACAAGGAATATATCCTCAAGCGCACCGAGGAGACCGCCAGCCTGGAAAATGAGATCGCCGATCTGCGCGACATCATCGGCTCCCCCGCCCGGATCAAGAAAATCATCGCCGACGAGCTTCAGAACGTGAAAAAAAAGTACGCCGTTCCCCGGCGCACCGAGATCGTCTACGAATACCAGCAGGCCGCCGAGGCCCAGGCCACCGCGGCGGCCATTGAGGAGGTCCCCGCCTACCCGGTAAACGTATTTATCTCCCGGGAGGGGTATTTTAAAAAGATCACCCCCCAGTCCCTGCGCATGAGCGACCAGCAGAAGTACAAGGAGGGGGACGGGCCCTACCTCCAGTGGGAGGGGGCCAACGGCGACGAGCTGCTGGTGTTCACCGACAAGCAGCAGTGCTACAAGACCCGGCTGTCCGATTTCGACGACGCCAAGGCCAGTGTGCTGGGGGATTACCTGCCCACCAAGCTGGGGATGGACGCGGACGAAAAGTTTGTCTGGGCCTGTGCCCCGGGGGATTACTCCGCCCACCTGCTGTTCTTCTTCGACAACGGCAAGGCCGCCCGGGTGGAGCTGTCCGCCTATCAGACTCAGACCCGGCGGCGCAAGCTCACGGGGGCCTACTGCGACAAATTCCCGCTGGTGTCCGCCCTGCTGCTCACCGAGGACCAGGAGATGGCGGTGGGGGCCAGCGACGGACGGTGCGTGGTGTTCCATACGGCCTCCCTCACCCCCAAAACCACCCGGAACACCCAGGGAGTGGGTGTCATGGCGGTGAAGGCCAGGCATAAGCTGGAGTGGGCCCGACCCTTGGCCTCCACCCATATCGTCAACGCCGCCCGTTACCGGGCCCGCTCGCTGCCCGCGGCCGGGGCCCTCCTGAAGGAGGAGGACCGGGGGGAGGAACAGATGACGCTGCTATAAGCGCGGAGAATCGGACAGTGAGGACGCTTGGAGAGGAGCGAAGGCAAGGCCAAGGCCCACGCAGTGGGACTGGGTTTGCCTGATACGCAGCGAAATCGGCCGAACGTCCTGACCGCTTCGCAGCGTGACAGCGTCGAGGCAAGCTGCATATCCCTCGCTTCCGCTGCCCCTCCTTTCCCCACAAAGCCTGTGGGACGGCTTTGCGGGGGCCCCAGCAAGAAGCACGGAGCCGCCGCGCCCTGCAAAACCGCATTCGAAGAAAGAAGGCCGCCATATGGCAAGCTTGAAAAAGCCCCTGCTCTCCTTTTTGATTATCACCCTGGGCTCCGCCTGCTACTCCCTGGGCTTTGTGTGGTGCTACGCCCCCAACGGCATCGCCTTCGGCGGCGTCACCGGCGTGGCCCAGATCATCAACTTCCTCATCCCCGCCTTTCCCGTAGGCGCCACCGTCATTGTGCTGAATATCCCGCTGTTCCTCCTGGGGTGGAAGCTCATCGGCGGGCGGCTGCTGGTGTCGTCGCTGTACGCCATGTTC
>CAJUEG010000213.1 GCA_910584835.1 uncultured Oscillospiraceae bacterium
CCGGCCTCCACCAGCACCTCGAAGCCGCAGCGCATCAGGTCCACCACGCCGCCGCACAGCACGGTCTGCTCGCCGAACAGGTCGGTCTCGGTCTCGTCGTGGAAGGTGGTCTCCATCACGCCCGCCCGGGCGCCGCCGATGCCCGCGATATAGGCCAGGGCAATCTGGTAGGCGTGGCCGGTGGCGTCCTGCTCCACCGCCACCAGGCAGGGCACGCCCTTGCCCGCCACATAGGTGGAGCGGACGGTGTGGCCGGGGCCCTTGGGGGCGGCCATGAACACGTCCACCCCGGCGGGGGGGACGATCTGCTGGTAGCGGATGTTGAAGCCGTGGGCGAAGGCCAGGGCCTTGCCCTCGGTCATGTAGGGGGCGATGTCCTTCTTGTAGACCTCGGCCTGCACCTCGTCGTTGATGAGCATCATCACGATATCGGCCCACTCGGCCGCGGCGGGCACCGTGCGGACCGCCAGCCCGGCGTTTTCGGCGTTGGCCCAGTTCTTGGAGCCCTCCCGCAGGCCCACGCACACGTCGCAGCCGGAGTCCTTCAGGTTGAGGGCGTGGGCGTGGCCCTGGGAGCCGTAGCCGATGATGGCGATCTTTTTGCCCTTCAGCCAGCTCAGGTCGCAGTCCTTCTCATAGTACATCTTTGCCATGGTAAACACTCCTCATAAAATATTGAAATATAAAATTTTACTTATCATCCCCGCCCTGACGGGGCGGGACGAAGCGAAATTTGCCGGGAATGGATTTGCTTTCCAAACATCATATCATAGTGCCGCGCAAAAGAATGATAACTGTGATACAATCTGCAAAAAGGTCACAGGATATTCTTGCCTAAATCAAACTCTTCCCGTACTTTGTTGCCGGAGTTGTTGCGGATGGTGGCCTCGCCGCGCGCCCCACCGCGCAAGCGCGGCGGGGACCCCATGATTGATCTCAAATCGCCGGGAATGAATCCCGTCGATTTCAAGGTTTTGCCTGCGGCAAAACGCTTGTACGCGCCGCTTGGCGCGGGGAAGCGCGGCTTAGAGAATGTTCTTTCCTAAGTCGAACTCTTCCCGTACTTTGTTGCCGGAGTTGTTGCGGATGGTGGCCTCGCCGCGCTCCAGGGCCACCATGCCGGTGCGCACCAGCTCCAGGATGCCGAACTCCGCCAGCAGTTTTTCCAGCGCGTCGTCCTTGGACTCCTGGCCGATGATGGCCAGGGTCAGGCTCTGGGTGGACACGTCGATGATGGAGGCCCGGAAGATATTGGCGATCTGGATGACCTCGTTGCGCACCTCCCGGCTCTCCGCCTTTACCTTGATGAGCACCAGCTCCCGGCGGATGGACTGCTCCGGGGGAAGAAGGCGGACGGAGTAGACGGAAAACTGCTTGCGCAGCTGGTTGATGATTTGGCCGATCTGGGCCTCGCCGCACAGCACCTCAATGGTGATGCGGGACACCGCGGGGTCGTCGGTGGTGCCCACCGCCAGGGACTCGATGTTGTAGCCCTTCCGGGAGAACAGCCGGGACACCTGGCTGAGCACGCCGGCGGCGTTCTCCACCAGCACCGACAGGGTGTG
>CAJUEG010000214.1 GCA_910584835.1 uncultured Oscillospiraceae bacterium
TGAAAAAGACTATTCCTCCCGTGTTTCCGATTACCAGAGGCGCTATGGGGTGCGTGAGGTCAAACGACCGATTGCCGAGCGGATGCGTGAGGCCGGGACACTGGCAAAGGAAAAAGCTCTGGATAAGGTGCTGGAGCCGCCCAGCCCCCGCCGTGGCCGGGATCGGGAGGAGCGATGAAAAAGCGCCGCCGCCCTGTCCATCTCCATGTGATGGTATCCGAGGAGGAGCAGGCCCTCATTCAAGAACGCATGGACGAGGCGGGCATCCGCAATATGGGGGCCTATATGCGGAAAATGGCCCTCAACGGGTATGTGCTCCATGTTGACCTCTCGCCCGTCCGGGAGCTGGTATCGCTCCAGCGGCGGTGCTCAAATAACCTCAATCAAGTGGCGATCCAGGCCAACACCTACGGCGGGATTTATCCCGAGGAAATCGCCGCTTTGAAAAGGGACTATGAGGCCCTGTGGGAGCCGCTGTCCGATCTGCTAAAAAAGCTCGCCGCCGTGGTGGAGCTCTAATCTCTCCGGGGAGTGGCGTATGCCGCTCCCCGGTTTTCTCGACTTCGGGACAAAGTGTCCCGAGGTGGCGAAAATCGTTTATGGAGAGGAGGGATATTTACGGCAACCACCAGACTAATTACCCACCATATCAGCAAGGGGGAAACCATTGGGCAGTCTCTGAAAGACCGTCTGGACTATGGGAAGAACCCGGAGAAAACCCAGGGCGGGGAGCTCATTTCCGCCTATGAGTGCGACCACCAGACCGCCGATGCCGAGTTCCTGCTCTCCAAGGCAAAGTACAAGGCTGTCACAGGCCGGGAACAAAAGCGGGAGGCGGATGTGCTCTGCTATCAGATCCGCCAGTCCTTTGCCCCCGGGGAGATTACCCCGGAGGAGGCAAACCGGGTAGGCTATGAAACAGCCATGCGCTGGACAAAGGGCAAACACGCCTTTTTCGTTGCCACCCACACGGATAAAAAACATATCCATAACCACATTTATTACAATCCGATCTCGCTGGACTATACTCGGAAATTCCGGGACTTCTGGAGGTCGGCGGGGGCTCTGCGGCGGCTCTCTGACCGGGTATGTCTGGAAAATGACCTGTCCGTGATCCAGCATCCAAAGCTCCATAGCAAGGGCCGTTTCCTGCATTACGGCCAGTGGATCGGGGAGCGGCCCCCGTCCGCACAGCAGAGGGTACGGCAGGCCATCGTTGCGGCTCTGGAGCAAAAGCCCGCCGACTTTGCGGCGTTCCTCCGGCTTATGGAAGAGTCCGGCTTTGCGGTAAAGCATGGGCGGGGCGGCGTGATTTCCTTTCTTGCTCCCGGCCAGGATAAGCCCACCCGCCTGCGTTCCTCCACCCTCGGGGACGGTTTTGATCCCGGAGACATCCGGGCGGTGATTGCCGGGGAGCGGCCCATCCCGGTACTGGCAGACGAGGCCCCGGCTCCGGCCCGGCGTGTCAATCTGATCATAGATATTCAACAGCGCATGGCCCAGGGCAAGGGCCCGGCCTATGAACGGTGGGCCAAGG
>CAJUEG010000215.1 GCA_910584835.1 uncultured Oscillospiraceae bacterium
TGGGCTCACCCGGCTGTTCTACGTGCTGGAGGAGCAGGGCTATCTCAACGACGCCCTGAACACCGCCCCCGCCGACGTGCTCATCCTGCCTATGACGGACGACCTCTCCCCCGCCATCGCCTTTTCCACCAGACTGCGCGCCGCGGGAGTGCGGGCCCAGCTGTACACCGAGCAGAAAAAGTTCAAGCAGAAGATGAGCTACGCCGACAAGCTGGGGGTCCCCTTCGCCGCCTTCCTGGGGGAGGACGAGATCGCCCAGGGCAAGGTGTCGCTGAAGGATATGCATTCCGGAGAGCAGAAGCTGCTGGACGCGGACCAGGCGGCCCAGGCGGTGCTGGCGGCGCTGGAGGAGGGACGGAACGCCCCGCCCATCCGGGAGAAGGAGTAAACGGCACCGTTTTGGAAAGGGGATGCCATGAAAAAACACAAGGGCTTTATCATCGCGGGAGTGGTACTGGCGGCGCTGGCGGCATACTGCCTGTGGTACACCTTTGTTCCTAAAAGCTGGGCCGACATCATCGGTACAGATCAAACCGGCTCATTTTCCTTTTCCGGGTCTGTACTGTATGACGTGTCGGAGGAGGTTAAAGAATACGGCTCATACCATCTGGGGGTACCCAACAAGCACCCCGCCGCCCAGGCCATTGCCAGCGCCCTGGAGGGCCACGAATACCGGGCCAGCCTGTCCAATCTGAGCCCCGTTTCCCGGGACCGCATCGAAGTACCCGGGGCAGACGCCCTCCAATTCTACCTGCGTATCCAAGGCGGCCTGTTCAACATGGTCACTATCTACAGCAATGGGCAGGTGGTTACAGGGGGGATCACCTCGAGACTAGAGGGCTGCCGTTCCTATCAAACGGAAACGGACCTGTTCCAACAGGTATTTGACATTTTGCGGGAATACGGCGCGGCAGGGTGAAAGCAACTTGTTATTAAACTATAGTAATATTACAAATTGGAGTTGATTATCATGGTTCAATCGCGTACCCACACCTGTAACGAGCTGCGCCTCGGCCACGTGGGGCAGCAGGTAAAAATCGTCGGCTGGATGGAGAACGTCCGGGAGGTGGGCCAGAACCTGGCCTTCGTCGTCCTCCGGGATTTCTACGGCACCACCCAGGTGGTCATCGAGACCGAGGAGATGATGGCGGCGGTAAAGGGGCTGAACAAGGAGTCCACCATCTCGGTGGAGGGCGTGGTCCGGGAACGGGACAGCAAAAACCCCAAGCTGCCCACCGGCGATATTGAGGTGGTGCCCACAAAAATTGAGGTGCTGGGCCGCTGCCTCCACAACGAGCTGCCCTTCCCCATCAACCGCTCCCGGGAGGCGGACGAGTCCACCCGGCTGAAGTACCGCTACCTGGACCTGCGCAACCCGGAGGTGAAGCACAACATTATCCTGCGCTCCCAGGTGGTGGCCGCCCTGCGCTCCGCCATGATCGCGGAGGGCTTTTTGGAGATCACCACCCCCATCCTCACCGCCTCCTCCCCCGAGGGGGCCCGGGACTACCTGGTGCCCTCCCG
>CAJUEG010000216.1 GCA_910584835.1 uncultured Oscillospiraceae bacterium
TGTTGGTGGTCATGCCCACGGCGATGCCGGAGGAGCCGTTCACCAGCAGGTTGGGAAAGCGGCTGGGCAGAACCCGGGGTTCCTGGGTGGACTCGTCAAAGTTGGGGTCCCAGTCCACGGTGTCCTTGTCGATGTCCCGGAGCATCTCATTGGCCAGTTTGGACATGCGGGCCTCGGTGTAACGGTAGGCCGCCGGGGGGTCGCCGTCCACCGAGCCGAAGTTGCCGTGGCCGTCCACCAGCATATAGCGCATGGAGAAGTCCTGGGCCAGGCGGACCAAGGCGTCGTACACACTCTGGTCGCCGTGGGGGTGGTACTTGCCCAGCACCTCGCCCACGCAGGTGGCGGACTTCTTGAAGGGCTTGTCCGAGGTGAGGCCCGTGTCGTACATGGAGTACAAAATGCGGCGGTGGACGGGCTTCAGGCCGTCCCGCACGTCGGGGAGCGCCCGGCCCTTGATGACGGACATGGCGTACTCGATATACGCGCTCTGCATCTCGTGCTCCAGGTTGATCTCCACGATCTTTTGGTTGGGAAATGAGATATCCCTGGTCATATATTCATCGTTTTTAGCCATTTAATAGGAATCCTCCTGTCACGCTGCGCCTGTTCGCAACGCGGTTCTTCGCTGTCACGCTCCGCCTGCCGCGGCGCGCCTCTCAGTAATCCAGGTTTACCGCCTTCAGGGCGTTCTGCTCGATATACTCCCGCCTCGGCTCCACCTTCTCGCCCATGAGCAGGGTGAAGATAGCGTCCGCCTTCACCGCGTCCTCCATGGTGATGCGCTTGAGGGTGCGGCGCTCCGGGTCCATGGTGGTCTCCCACAGCTCCTCGTAGTCCATCTCGCCTAAGCCCTTGAAGCGGCTGATGTCCACCTTCACGTTGGGGTTGCCGCCCCGCATCTCGGCGGAGATGGCATCCCGCTCCTCATCGGAAAAGGCCACCCGGGTTGTCTTGCCCCGCACCAGCTTGAACAGGGGGGGCACCGCGGCGTAGACGTAGCCCCGCTCAATGAGGGGACGCATGAAGCGGAAGAAGAAGGTGAGCAGCAGGGTGCGGATGTGGGAGCCGTCCACATCGGCATCCGCCATGATGATGACCTTGTGGTAGCGCAGCTTGCTCTCGTCAAAGTCCTCACCCAGGCCGGCGCCCAGGGCGGTGATGACGGGCTGGAGCTTGTCGTTGCCGTAGATCTTGTCCGCCCGGGCCTTCTCCACGTTGAGCATCTTGCCCCACAGGGGGAGGATGGCCTGGAACCGGGAGTCCCGGCCCTGCTTGGCGGAGCCCCCTGCGGAGTCGCCCTCCACGATATAGATTTCCGTCAGCGCCGGGTCGCGCTCGTTGCAGTCGGACAGCTTGCCCGGGAGGGTGGAGCCCTCCAGGGCGTTCTTGCGGCGGATGTTCTCCCGGGCCTTGCGGGCGGCCTCCCTGGCCCGGTTGGCCATGAGCGCCTTTTCCAGGATCGCCTTGCCCACGGCGGGGTTTTCGTCCAGGAACTGCTCCAGCTTGTCG
>CAJUEG010000217.1 GCA_910584835.1 uncultured Oscillospiraceae bacterium
GTTTTGCTTGAGACGGAGCGAAGCCGCGCGTCGCGAACAGGCGCAGCGTGACAGCGTAGAAGCGCGGAGAAGCGGACAGCGAGGGAGCTTGGACCGAAGCGAGGACTAGAGCCCAGCCGCTGCGTAGCGGTGGCGGGTCTTGTCCGAGGCGGCGGGAAAGCGACCGAGCGTCCTGGCCGCTTCGCAGCGTGACAGCGCGGAGCCGTCGTGAGCAGCACAACGTCATTGATAAGGACTGATCCTATTGGCTAAGAAAAAAACTCCCGAGCAGAAGGGCCCGAAAAAGGTTGAAAACCCCAACGTCATGGGCCTGCGGGCCCAAGTGCTGGAGCAGCCCATCACCGACACCCTGGAAGTCAATTTCATGCCCTACGCCATGTCCGCCATCGTCTCCCGGGCCATCCCGGAGATCGACGGCTTCAAGCCCTCCCACCGCAAGCTGCTGTATACCATGTACCAGATGAAGCTGCTGGGCGGGGCGCGCACCAAGTCCGCCAACGTGGTGGGCGCCACCATGAAGCTCAACCCCCACGGGGACGCCGCCATCTACGACACCATGGTGCGCCTCTCCCGGGGGTACGGGGCCCTGCTCCACCCGCTGGTGGATTCCAAGGGCAATTTCGGCAAGGTGTACTCCCGGGACATGGCCTGGGCCGCCGCCCGGTACACCGAGGTGCGCCTGGACCCCATCTGCCAGGAGCTGTTCCGGGACATCGACCAGGACGCGGTGGACTTTGTCCCCAACTACGATGGCAAGCTGATGGAGCCCACCCTTCTGCCCACCACTTTCCCTAACGTGCTGGTGAGCGCCAACCAGGGCATTGCCGTGGGCATGGCCTCCAACCTGTGCGGGTTCAACCTGGCGGAGGTGTGCGACGCCGCCATCGCCTACCTCAAGGACCCGGGCACGGACCTGCTGGACATTTTAAAGGCCCCGGACTTCTCCACCGGCGGGCAGCTGCTGTACGACGGGGCGGCGCTGGCGGAAATCTACCGCACCGGCCGGGGGTCCCTCAAGCTGCGGGCCAAGTGGCGCTACAGCAAGGCGGACAACCTCATCGAGGTCTACGAGATCCCCTACTCCACCACCGTGGAGGCCATTCTGGACAAGGTGGCGGAGCTGGTGAAGGCCGGAAAGGTCAAGGAGATCTCCGACATGCGGGACGAGACCGACCTCAACGGCATGAAGCTGGCCATCGACCTGAAGCGGGGGACCGACCCGGACAAGCTGATGGCCCGGCTGTTTCAGATGACCCCCCTTCAGGACACCTTCTCCTGTAACTTCAACATCCTCATCGCCGGGATGCCCCGGGTGATGGGGGTGGGGGAAATTCTGGAGGAGTGGACCGCGTGGCGGATGGACGGGGTGCGCCGGCGCACCTATTTTATCTGCAAAAAGAAGGAGGAAAAGCTCCACCTCCTCAAGGGTTTAAAACGAATCCTGCTGGACATCGACAAGGCCATCCGCATCATCCGGGAGACGGAGGAGGAGGCCGAGGTGGTGCCCAACCT